>NZ_JBGCCO010000050.1:0-42945 GCF_041262605.1 Kitasatospora sp. GAS1066B | reverse complement strand
GACTACTCGAAGGCGTCGCTCGACAAGGCGGCGGCCGACTCGCGTGCGGCGTGGGCGGCGGAGGGCAAGGACGTGGTGAAGAGCGTCCCGTTGCCTGGTGCGCAGCAGGTGGTCGACGCGGCCAAGCGGGAGACGGGTAACGGCTGATGGGGTTCCTGGACGACGTCGGTGACGGCCTGGAGGGCCTGTACGACGACGGGAAGAAGGGCCTGGGTGCGACGGTCGACGCGGGTTCGCACCTGGTCGGCGGCGCGCTCGACACCGTCGGGCTGCACGACGCGGCGCACGCGGTGGACAACTGGGGCGACAGCGTTGCCGACAACCTGGGTGCGCAGGTCGGCGAACTGCAGCTCGGCGACTCCGACGACCCCAAGGACCTGGTCCACGGTGACGCCAAGGCGCTGAGCGATGCGGCCGATCATCTGCGCACGTTCCACGACGCGTTCGAGGAGACCGGTAGCGGCCTGCGGGCGATGGACTCCTCGCACTGGCAGGGCCAGGCCGCCGATGCGTTCCGCACCCGCTTCGCCCCGCACCCGGGGCAGTGGCTGACCGCCGCCGACGCGTGCGCGGCCGCTGCCCAGGCGCTGGACGGCTTCTCACACACCGTCACCTGGGCGCAGGGACAGGCCAAACGGGCCATCGACGCCTACAACGCGGCGAAGAAGACCCACGAACAGGCCCGCAACGCCTACAACGCGAGCGTCGACAGCTACAACAAGGCCGCCAAGGCGTGGAACGACGCCGCCAAGTCCAACCCCAACCCCGGCCCCAAGCCCACCGACCCCGGCGACTTCCACGACGACGCGGGCAACGCCCAACTCGCCCACGCCCAGGACCTGCTGCGCGACGCCCGTACCCAGCGCGACACGGCCGCCGACAGCGCCGCCAAGGCACTCCAGGCCGCCACCGCCACCGCACCGACGGAGCCGAGCTTCACCCAGCGGATGAAGCTGGACTCCATCGACGCGGCCGAGGGCGGCATGATCGGGGTGACCCACGTCTACGGCGGGATCGCCAAGGGCGCGGCCGACATCGTCAACTTCGGGCGCGGCCTGAACCCGATGGACCCGTACAACGCCACCCACCCCGCCACGTACCTCGACCACGTCAACCAGGTCGCGGTCGGCCTGGTGCACGCGGAGATGCATCCCACCGACGTGGTCAAGTCCCTGGTGGGCTCGGACTGGGGCTCGGACCCGGCCGAGGCCGGCGGCAAGTTGCTGACCAACCTGGTGTTCGGCGCCGCGACCGACGGTGCGGGGACGGAGGCCGACGCGTCCTTGGCCGCCGCGAAGGACACCGCCGAGAATGCGGCGAAGGACGCCGCCGAGAGCGGCGCCGATCGCGGCGGGGCGTCGGCAGTGGACCATCCCGCGCCGGCACCTGACCCCGAGCCGGATCGGCTGGCGGCCGCCGTCGACCGCAGCGTCGACATCACGAGCATGGGCGACAACATCGTCTGGCGTGACAGCCGGGAGGCCGTGTGGCGTTTCACCGACCGCGATCCCCAGAAGATCGTCGCGGACGGGGGGATGACGCCGTGGAAGCCCGAGAACAATGACCTGGCGCAGTACGTCAGGGACGAGCGGTACAGGAGTGCCTTCACCGGTACGACCAACGACCCTGGCTACCAGATCGTCCGCCAGTGGAAGTACACGATCGATGCCCCGGGCGGGATCGACGTCAACGCCAGCATCCCCGACAACGTGTTCCACGACGAACACGAGATCGCCTTCCCCGGCGGCATCAAGCTGGAGCACATCCAGGGCTGGCAGCGCTGGAACCCGCTCGACCAGAAATGGGGCAACCACCAGCCCAATCCCTACTACAAACCGCCCCTGCCATCCCCACCGGCCAACGGCCTTCCGCCCGGATGGACCCGCTAACTCCAGGAGCCCTTCTTGTCCGCACCACCGCCCGCCGCGAAGCGCCCGGATCCACCCATCACCGAGGAACTCCGCGCCGCCGCCCGCCAGCGTCCTGGTACCTGGATGTACCAGATCGACCCCGCCTACGATCCGGCCGGTGAGGTCCCGCTTCAGGGCATCATCGGCGCTTGGCAGATCGACCATCAGGGCGCCCCCGTCCACTACTGGCACAACGACGACTACCGCCCCTCGGCCCGGGCCCAGGGGATCGCCGAGCCCGACAGCCCCGCCGAAGCCGCCCTCCAGCGCGCCGCCACCGGCCACGGCGGCGAGCGCGAACTGCTCGATGCCCTCCGGGAAGGACCGCTGCTGATCTTCGCCCATCCCGAGCACCCCGGCCTCTACATCGAACCCGGCACGGACGGGCGCGGCACCATCACCGCGTGCACCTCCGCCCGCCACGTACCCTCCAGCTGGCCCGGCTGGCTTGCCCTCTCGGGTCGCGAACTCGCCCAGGCGGCGCCCGGAAACCTGCTGCGCCTCAACCCCGGCAGCGGTGTGAGCGTCACCCTCCCCCTGGACGACCTGCTAGCCGCCCGATGACCACCCCCACAGGAGCAGACCGATGACCTCCCAGTCCGCGACCTGGGAAGGAGCCACCAGGCGCGACGCATACCGCGACGACTTCCTGGCCAAGCGCGACCGCTTCGCCGACGCCGTCGACCAGGGTGACTGGCCCACCGTCCTGGAAGCGCTCGCGAAGGACGGCAGTTTGGCCAACGCCCGCCGTCTGGGCGGCGCGAGCGACTGGACCGCGCTGCACCAGACTGCCTGGCACCCGGCCCCGCCCGAGGTCGTCGAAGAACTGGTCCGCGCCGGCGCGTGGCGCACCCTGCGCAGCGCCGACGGCGAGCGTCCGCTCGACATCGCCACCCGGCTGGGCCACGACCACTTGCTCCCGCTGCTGCGCCCCGTCCCCGTGCACCCAGTGCCCGAGGCGGTACTGCAGGCCATGGAGCCACGGCTGCACACGCTCATCCTGGCCCGGGCCCAGCAGTTGGCCGGCCATCAGGACGTGCTGCCGCCGCAGGTCGCGGTCCTCACCGAGCTGGCCGTGCCGAAGCTCTGGCTGCCTGTTCCCGGAATGCACGGCAGCTTCAACATCGAGCTCCTGCCCGCCGACGACACGGCCCCCGTGCGCCTGGAGGTCGCCAGCGCCAGCCGGGTAGCCGGCGGCTCCGGCCAGACCCACCACATCACCGCGGACGGCTGCACCATGGTCGAGGACGGCTGGGGCTGACCGCAGCTCAGTGCCTGACACTGTCGGGGATCTTGCAATGCGACTTCGGACGACGCCGCCTGCAGCGTCACCAGGTACACCTCCGACGCCCTAGGCCGCTTGCTCACCGCCGTCACCACCCCCGACGGCACCCAGTGGCTCTACCACTACGACCCCTTCGGCCGCCGCATCGCCAAACAATGCCCCGCAACCGCCGAATGGACCCTCTTCACCTGGGACGGCCCCACCCTCGCCGAACAGACCGCCCACAGCCCCACCCTCCCCGGCCCCCACACCCTCACCTGGGACCACCACGGCCTACACCCCCTCACCCAGACCGAACACCTCACCACCTCCCCCGACCAGCAAGAAGTCGACCGCCGCTTCTTCGCCATCATCACCGACCTCATCGGCACCCCCACCCACCTCCTCAACCCCGACGGCACCACCGCCTGGCAAGCCCACACCACCCTCTGGGGCACCACCAGCCAGGCGAACAACGCCACCACCTCGACCCCGCTCCGCTTCCCGGGCCAGTACTACGACCCGGAGACCGGGCTGCACTACAACGTGCACCGGCACTACGACCCACAGACGGCGCGATACCTGAGCGCCGACCCCCTCGGACTCACCCCAGCGCCGAACCCCGCCACTTACGTCCACAACCCACATACCTGGAGCGATCCGCTCGGGCTCGCACCGTACGACCCCAAGGGAGTAGACCTTTCGAAAGCGCGGCGGGTTAGCGGGAGGTTCGATAACAGGGGGAATCCCGATGAGATCGTCTACCGCCAAAAAACCGATGGTACGGTAACGGCGTACGCGGTCTACGATGATCTGGGGCGCCTGGTCAAGCGTGTCGATGTGGACCCGAATTCCGCACCGCATGCTGGCATACCCGCGCCACATGCGCTGGAAATGCATATTAATGTCAATCCGAAGACCGGCCAAGAGTTTCCGGTGTGGGACAAAATGCCCCGCCCGCTCAGGCCTGACGAGGAAATTTATTGGAGCAGCTGATGAAGGCTAATGAGTATTCTGAGGTGGCCTCTTGGATTGAGGGATTCGGTGGGACTCTCGACTCGTTCGACTTTATCTCCGGGCGCTTCAGTCTCGCTGACTGGATTTCGATCTCGGAGATCTTTCGGCCAAGCTTTATCGAGGTGGATGGCTGTATCCTCTGGGATCGGTCGTTTGAGCGTCAGAACTTCGACACGTGGATGACAGAGCTTTCTGGCGACCGAACCCGGGTCGAAACCGTGTTGAACCGCTTGAGGATCTGGCAGCTCATTGAGTACAGCGAGTCCGCTGAGGATACGGCGGCTGCCAGCACTGTGGCGGAATCGGTCGCGCAGTGCTGGAAACTTCGTCTATCAGAGCAATTTCCTGATGTCAGTTTCAATGTGGCGACGCTGGAATCCGAGGATGGGCCCGTCGTGGAATTCAATGTTATTCGGCATTAGTACTCCAGTGAGAGTTCTCCGTCTTCTCTGGTCCGCGGTCTGGGGGCGGTGAGTGTAGCGAGACTGCGGCGTGGGCCCCGGCCCCCACACCCTCACCTGGGACCACCACGGCCTGCACCCCCTCACCCAGACCGAACACCTCGCCACCTCCCCCGACCAGCAAGAAGTCGACCGCCGCTTCTTCGCCATCATCACCGGCCCCGACGGCACCACCGCCTGGCAAGCCCACACCACCCTCTGGGGCACCACCAGCCAGGCGAACAACGCCACCACCTCCACGCCGCTCCGCTTCCCGGGCCAGTACTACGACGCGGAAACGCGGCTGCACTACAACGTGCACCGGCACTACGACCCACAGACGGCGCGATACCTGACACCGGACCCGCTGGGGCTGGCACCGGCGCCGAACCCGGTGGCATATGTGGACAACCCGCACCGGTGGAGCGATCCGCTCGGCCTCGCACCGTGCCTGAAGAGGGATCTGAAAAACTGGAAGAACCAGCAGTATCAGTTCGGCAACGAGAACTTCATGCTTTCGCGCGACAATATCGAGCATATTCTGACGCGCCATCACCCGAAGTACTGGGACGGATCCGTCAAGGCAAGCCAAAGCTTCTTCGACCAGAAGATGTCAATTCCAGATGTCCAGGATGCCATATCGCAAGTATTGAAGCAGAATCGCGACAAGTTGATCGCAAAGGGCACGCGCGAGATGTACCAGCTCGAGGGGACTGCCAACGGGGTAAAATACGTCGTCGGCCTGAACCGGAGGCACATCGGACAGTTCTATCCCGGATCCCTCTCCAAGTAGGACGAGCCAAGACATGATCAGCATCAACTCTTACATTCGGCGAGATGCCAATACCTTCGAGCCGATCTCGCTCACACAGACCGCAGCCGCCAACTCCGCGTACATCGAAGGAGCGATCGAGCTATCAATAGACAACACCGGGATCATCGGAAAAGAAGCCTGGGACTATGTCGACCAGCTATGGTCCTATATCGTTGATATGGCCACACGGCTCCGCTGCGACCAGTCGGCCAGCTCATACTTTCCGGACCAGCCTCTGAAGCTCACGTTTCAGAAGGAACCGGGGGGGAACATCAGGGTCACCCTTGAATCCGACGGCGCAAGCCGCTCGGCGATGGCATCAGAGTCCCTCTTCTACGTCGAGCTCAAAAAGGCAGGGCGGGAGTTCTTCGAGAAATTCATTGAGCTCTATCCTGAGAATCGTGACAGTTACATGGATTCCCTCAAGGGGCTCCAGTCGCTTTAGCTTCACGCTATATTCAGACAGCTCGACCCAGAATGCTTCAGTTTTGAATTCGAAAGGCTGGACTTCATCCGCCCTGACCGTTAAGATCTATGGCGAACGGGACAATGGCCATACGACGAGCACTGCAGTGAAAACAGTGCAGAAGAGCCATAATGGCAGCTAGCGAAGTCCTTCACCTGAGAGAGGATTCGACATCTCCTCAGGATGGGGTCCGACTTCGACCCCGAGACCATAGGGGTCAAACCCGATGATCGGCGAGAATGTCGCTTTGGAGGTTCTGCGCGAGGGGGCGGACGACTGGGTGCCGATTGATGCCCTTCTCTGGCATGCGCGTGCGGTAAGCGGCGGCGAAGACTTCAGAAGGGTTGCCATCGAGTCTTTGGCGTTCCTCATGACACGAGGGCTGGCTATGGTCGGCGACATCGGTGAGAGCGGCTTTGAACCCTGGCGCGGCGAGCTCCAAGCCGTGCTGGATCGAGTCACGGCCTGCTGTGCGGCATTGAATTGGGAGCCCCAAGGAGGGTGCTGCTGGATTTCAGCAACAGCTGACGGTTCCGCTTTTGTGAACGCTCACGAATGAGTCGATGACCGAACGTAGAGCAATGCTCAGTTCCGTCTCGCCACCCCCCGCCCCCGTCACCCCTCCGCCGGAGGCGCCGGCACCACCAGCACCGGGCACGCCGCATGGTGCACCGCTGCCGTGCTCACCGACCCCAGCAGCAGCCGCGAGAACCCCCCGTTCCCCCGCGTCCCGATCACCAGCGTGTGCTGACCCACCGTCGCCGCCAGCAGTACCTCGACCACCTGCCCCAGCGCCACGTGCAGCGAGAGCCGCTCCCCGCCGAACGGAGCGCGCCGGGCCCGCTCGACCGCTGTGACCGCTCGCCGTAGGCCGTCGGCCATGCTGCCGCTCAGGCGCTCGGTGCTCTCCTGGACCAGCTCGGCCATGCCCGGCGGGTAGCCGCCGCTCGGGGAGGGGTTGACCACGCCCAGGACGTAGAGGGGCAGGGCGTAGCGCTCGGCTTCCGACATCGCGCGGTGCAGGGCCCAGAGGGAGCCGTCGGAGCCGTCGCAGGCGGCCAGGATGCCGGGGGGCAGCGGTGGGCCGGGTGGGGTGATGGAGACGGGGTGGGCGGGCGTCACCTGCGGGGCCTCCGGTCGGTCGGGTGTCGGCCAGGCCATGATCCGACGGATGGCACGCGAACCCGCGCAGGCTCAGCCGAACCGCGCTCCCGCCACCGCGCGCCGTTGCGGCAGCGGCAGGCCGGTCCAGCAGGAGCCGTGGCGGCGGGCCTCGAAGCGGCGCAGCCACAGTTCCACGGCGACCAGGTCGGCAAGGCCGTCCAGGGCTCCCGGTGGCAGGTCGGCGTACGAGTCGGCGGCGGTGCGCAGGGCGCGGCGGACGGTGGGCAGGTCGATCAGGCCGGCTTCGGCCAGCAGCGGTGCGCGGAACAGCTCGGCCAACTGGTCGGCGGCGGCGCGCAGGCCGGCGCGGGCGGCTTCGGCGCGGTCCGGGCGGGGGGCGCGGCCCCAGTCGGCGGGGAGGTCCGAGCGGCCCGCGCCGGCCAGCACGGCGCGCAGCAGGGCGTGCCGGGCGCCGGGCTGCAGGCGCAGGTCGGCGGGGAGGAGGCGGGCGGCGCGGATCACCCGGTTGTCGAAGAAGGGGGCATGGACGCGCTGGCCGTGCTGTTCGGCGGCGTGCACCAGGGTGCGGAACGCGCCGGCGTGGTGGTGCAGCGCCAGGCGGGCTCGGCGGACGCCGGGGTGCAGCTCGGGCGCGGGGCCACGGGCCGCGAGCCGCAGGCGCAGGGCGACCGCGGAGAGCGCGTCGTCGGAGAGGAAGCGCGCGGCCGGGCCGGGCACGCACCAGGCCAGGTCGGCCGCCGAGTACGCCCCGGCGGTGAACCGCACGCCGGGGTGTGCGCTCGGGCGCACCGGGCCCCGACGGGCCGTCAACTGCACGGCGACATCGTCCAGCGCCTCGGCGTACCCGCCCCGGGCCAGGCGGCGGGCCGCGCGCAGCACGGTGACCGGGGTGCGCACGGTGCCGGTCAGGGTGCCGGCGAGCGCACGGTCCACGCCGGCCAGCGCGGCGACCGGCGGGAGCAGTTCGCGCGGGCGGCCCTCGCGGATCAGGTCGGCGAGCCGGGCCGGATGGCCGTCCAGCACCTGGCGGGCGCCGTGCCCGGTCAGGTGGTCGGCGCCGCCCGCGCTGAGCCGGACGACGGTGCCGGGGGCGGTGATCAGGGCCCGCCCCGGCTCGTCGGTGAGCGGACCACCGAGCGGCCCACCGAGCGGTCCGCCGGCCGGTCCGGCGATGAGCTCGGCGTAGGGCAGGCTCGCCGGGGTGGCGGCCAGGACGGTGTGCCGCAGCCGGGGACGGCCGGAGTCGAGCGGAGCCTCGGGGGCGGCGCGCGGTGACTCGCACACCGTGACGGCGGCGAGGAGTTCGGGCTCGGGCGACTCGGGCGCCGGATCGGGGCGGGTCCAGGAGCCCTTGGTGGCGCCGGTCCGCGGAGCGACGTCCGACGGCTCGTCAGACACCGGCACAGGCGCGGAACCCGGCCCCGGCCCGATCGGGACGGCGGCGGCGAGCAGCGCCAGCGCGGTGGAGGCGGTGCCGTACGAGAGGTCGGCGCCGATCCGGGGACGCTGCGGCCCGGGGCCCGCGCCGGCCGGCGCGTTGCGGACCCGGGAGCGGACGGCCTCCAGCAGCGTGCGGGTCAACTCCCGGACCGCCGGCGCCTCGCCACCGCCCTGGCTCGGGATGCTGCCGGGGGCACCCTCGTCGTCGTACTCGGTCAGCTGCGGTCGGCCGCCCCGGATGGCGAGCGTGTGGCCCGGCGGGACCCGGTGCACCCCCGCGTACGGGGTGCCCGTGCCGAGCACCTCGGGGGACTCGGGACAGGCGAGGGTGGCGGCCAGGTGGCCGGTGTCGACGGGCGCGCCGATCAGGTCGGCGAGCGGCAGAGCGGCGGTGGCGTAGGCGGTGCCGCCGCACCAGGGGGTGTGGAAGACGGGTTGCAGGCCGGCCAGGTCGGTGAGCAGCAGGGTGCTGCGGGTGCCGATCCGCAGCACCACGGCGTAGCTGCCGGGCCAGGCGGTCAGGTGGCGCACCGCACCGCCCCGGGCGGCCGACAGCCCGTCGGCCAGCTCGTGGTCGGCGGCGCCGCAGTGGCCGAGCACCAGCAGGCGGGCGACGGCCTGGGTGTCCTGGGTCAGGTCGGCGGCCAGCGGGCCGGTGCTGACCGTGGGGAGGCGGGTGCTCGGGTGCAGGACGGCCTGGCGGATCTCCTCGGGCCGCCAGTCGCCCACCGCCCAGAGCGGGTCGGGGCCGGTCCACAGCGCGGTGGCGGCGAGGGGGCGCACGGCGGCGAGCGCGGCGAGCGCGTCCTGCAGCGTGGGCGCCGGGCCCGACCCGCCGTCAGCTGGGCGGCGGCCGCCCGGGATCCGGGTGTTGGACACGGCGCCGCTCCAGCCCGCCAGCCACCGCATCGCGCCTCCACCGGGTGTGGACGTCCCTGCGCTCGCGTGCGGCGGGCGGTCGGCGCCCGGCCGCGGGCGAGCCAAGGGACATGCTGCCACCGCTGAGGCTGGCGGTGGTGCCGGCGAAGGTCGGGTGATTCTGGGCAGGGGTGGGTGAATTCGGACATCAGGGACATCCGAAGTGGGGTGCCGCGCGGGCCGGGCCTCCCCCTCCTTGGCCCGGACCGCGCGGCGCGGACGGCATCCGGCCGGGATCCACCCGGCGCCGGCCGTCCGGGTCTATGAGGTGCTGCCCTGCTTCTGGTGCCCGACCGGCCGCCGGACGGGACGGCGTCCGACCGACCGGACGGACCCTGACGGTCCGTCAGTCCACCGGCCCGGCGCGGGCGCCGCGCGTCCGATTCGCGGCGCCCGCACCCGGGCGAGCGGGCCTGGTGGCGGCCAGGCCGTGCACCCGGCCCCGAGTGCACGGACGGTCCACGGCAGCGGCCGGTTCATCCCCACCGACCGCCCCCCGCACCGCACCGCTCGCCCGCCCCACCGCTCCCGGCCCGCTCACCCCGCCCGCTCTGCTCACCGGCACCGCCTGGCCCGTCTCCCGCCGGACATTTCGGTACGACATGGCCATGCCCACATGGCCGAAAAGCATCGCAAGCCCGGGAGGGCATCCGCATGCCCTCCCGGACTTCGGCCACCACCCGCGGGGAACAGAGGCAGCGGCATCCCCCGGCCCGCCGGGTCCTCGACGGCGGGCCGACCCACAGCCCCTAGCGAACTGCCGGGCGGGCGTCCGGGCCAGGGGGCACAGGTGGGCGCACGTCAACACGGGACCGGAGCACGCCCCTCCCCATGACCCCCCGGACACCCACCGGCCCCGGCGAACCGCCCGAGCGGCGCCCGGCCTTGCCGCGCGCCACCCCGCAGCCGCCCCGGCGGCCACGAATCGCGCCCCGATGCCCCTATGCGATCCCGCCATCCGGAATGCATCCCCTTAACCCTGGGAACCCGGCCGACTACGCTAGGTACCGCCGACCGCACAGCACCACAGCGCGGCAGCACGGCACCACCGCACGACAGCACCACCGCACGACACCGAACGGCAAACACCGAACAAGGGGGTGCCGTCGCATGAGCATCAGTCCACGGGGACCGAACGAACGCCTCGGCATCCTGCTGACCCAGGCTCAGATCAGCAACGCCGGCCTGGCCCGCCGGGTCAACGACCTGGGCGCCCAGCGCGGACTGACGCTGCGCTACGACAAGACCTCGGTGGCCCGCTGGGTGAGCAAGGGCATGGTGCCGCAGGGCCCGGTGCCGCACCTGATCGCCACCGCGATCGGCGGCAAGCTGGGCCGCCCGGTGCCGTTGGAGGAGATCGGGCTCGGCGACACCGACCCGACGCCCGAGCTGGGCCTGGCCTTTCCGCGCGAGGTGTCCGAAGCCGTGCGCTCCGCCACCGACCTGTGGCGGGTCGACCTGGAGCTGCGTCGCGGCCCCGGCGGCGGACGGTGGAGCGACGCGCTGGCCGGGACCTTCTCGGTCGCGGCGTACTCGACGCCGGTCGCCCGCTGGCTGATCAACCCGGTGGACAGCTCGGTGGCCCGAGGTGCGGACGAGCCGCCGGGCGCCCCGAGCGCCGCGTCCCGCACCGGCGGCTACCGGGTCGGCCAGTCCGACGCCGCCAAGCTGCGCGAGGCCGCCCAGGAGGCCCGCCGCTGGGACTCCAAGTACGGCGGCGGCGACTGGCGTTCGTCCATGGTGCCGGAGTGCCTGCGGGTCGAGGCCGCCCCGCTGCTGCTCGCCTCCTACAGCGACGCGGTCGGCCGGGCGCTGTTCGGCGCGACCGCCGAACTGACCAGGCTGGCCGGCTGGATGGCCTTCGACACCGGCCAGCACGAGGCCGCCCAGCGCTACTACATCCAGGCGCTGCGCCTGGCCCGGGCGGCCGCCGACGTGCCGCTCGGCGGTTACGTGCTGGCCTCGATGAGCCTGCAGGCCTGCTACCGCGGCTTCGCCGAGGAGGCGGTCGACCTGGCCCAGGCGGCGCTGGAGCGCAACCGCGGGCTGGCCACCACCCGCACGATGAGCTTCTTCCACCTGGTGGAGGCCCGCGCCCAGGCGCGGGCCGGCAACGCGGCGGCCTCCTCGACGGCGCTCGCCGCGGCCGAGAACGCCCTGGAACGCTCGCGCGCCGGTGACCCCGACCCCGCCTGGATCGACTTCTACGCCTATGACCGGCTGGCCGCCGACGCCGCCGAGTGCTTCCGCGACCTCGGCGTGCCCGCCAAGGTCCGCCAGTTCACCCGCGAGGCGCTGGCCCGCCCCACCGAGGGCTTCGTCCGCTCGCACGGCCTGCGCCTGGTGGTCTCCGCGATGGCGGAGGCGGAGGCGGGCAACCTGGACGCCGCCGTCGAGGCCGGCGAGCGCGCGGTGGAGGTGGCCGGCCGGATCTCCTCACAGCGCAGCCGGGAGTACGTGCTGGAGATGCTGCGCCACCTGGAGCCGTTCCAGGGCGAGCGCCGGGTACGGGAGTTGACGGAACGCGCGAGGGTGGTGCTGGCGGCGCCCGCGTGACACCACCGCCGCTATTTCGGATGCACACGGGCTCGGCACGCCGCTAGAGTCACTCCTGTCCAGGTGCGCAGGTCGGGGTTACTTCCCTTAATGGACGGGTCCCGGGTTCGAGTCCCGGTCGTCGGATCAGTCCGACGGTAGCTCAGTCGGTAGAGCAGTTCTTGTCACCTCAACCGCTTTCTGTTCTCTGGACATTCCATATCGTGAATACGCTGCACCTCCCGGTGCGTCGGGGCTCGGTTCCTTCCTCCAAAGAAACCACCGCGCCCCGAACTCCAGATCTCGGGAGGCATCGCGCCGGGGCGCCCGGTGCGCAGGCGGGGGTTACTTCCGGCTTCGGCGGTTCCGGGTTCGAATCCCGGCCGGCGGCACGTGTGTGCGCCGGTAGCTCAATTGGACAGAGCACCGAACTGTCACCTCCACCGATGTCGGCTCGCCAGAGCCGACCCCGATCTCGGGCGCCCCTCACCTCGCCGTGCCCTCCCCCGATCGCCTTTCTTCACTTCAGCCCAGGTCCGCAGGGGGACTTCCGTCATGGCCCGCTTCAACGTCAAGAACCGCTTCGCGCCGCGCTCGCCCGTCCGCACCACCGGTGAGCGGACCACCAACCACCAGGGCGGCCCGGGTCACCTGCGCGAACCGAAGTCGGAACTCTTCCTGCTGGCGGTCGCCAACCTGGTCGGCCAGCACACCTCTTACGAGTCCGGCGGCGCCCGCGACGACCGCTTCACCACGCTGGTACGCGAGTTGGCCGTCGGCGACCCGCAGTGGACGCTCGGCCTGCTGCGCTGGCTGCGCGGCGAGGCGAACATCCGCACCGCCGCCGTGGTCGGCGCGGCCGAGTTCACCCGGGCCCGGCTGGACGCGCAGGCCCCGGGCTTCTCCCGGCAGGCCGTGGAGACCGTGCTGCGCCGCCCCGACGAGCCCGGCGAGCTGCTGGCCTACTGGACCTCCCGCTACGGCCGCCGCCTGCCGCAGCCGCTCAAGCGCGGCGTCGCGGACGCGGTGCGCCGCCTCTACACCGGCCAGGCGCTGCTCAAGTACGACACGGCGAGCCGCGGTTTCCGCTTCGGCGACGTGCTGGAACTGACCCACCCGAGCCCGGACCCGCAGCGGGCCGGCCAGGGCGAGCTGTTCAAGTACGCGCTGGACCGCCGCCACCACCCGGCCGAGGCCGTCCCGCCGGCCGCCGACGCGCTGCTCACCGCCCACCACGAGCTCCTCGCACTGCCGGTCGAGCAGCGGCGTGCGGTGGTCACCGGGCCGGACGCCGCCGAGCGGCTGGCGGCGGCCGGGATGACCTGGGAGGCGTTGGCGGGCTGGCTGCAGGGCCCGTTGGACGCGGCGGCCTGGGAGGCGGTGATCCCCTCCATGGGGTCGATGGCGCTCATCCGGAATCTGCGCAACTTCGACCAGGCCGGGGTGAGCGACGAGGTCGCCGAGCGGGTGGCCGCCAAGCTGAGCGCCCCCGACGAGGTGCGCCGCTCCCGGCAGTTCCCGTTCCGCTACCTGGCCGCCTACCGGCACGCCCCGTCGCTGCGCTGGGCCTACCCGCTGGAGCAGGCGCTCGGCCACTCGCTGCGCAACGTCCCTGCGCTGCCGGGGCGCACGCTGATCCTGGTGGACCGGTCCGGTTCGATGTTCGACCGGCCGAGCGAGCGCAGCGGCCTCAACCGGGCCGACTCGGCGGCGATCTTCGGCACCGCGCTGAAGGTCCGCGCCGCCGACGCCGACCTGGTCGAGTTCGGCAGCACCAGCAGGGTGATCGAGGTGCCCCGGGGCGCCTCGGTGCTGACGGTGCTGAAGGACTTCCAGAACCTGGGCGGCACCGACACCGCCGAGGCCGTCCACCGGCACTACCGGAGCCATGACCGGGTGGTGATCATCACCGACGAGCAGGCCGGCTTCAGCTTCGGGCGCGACCCGCTCGGCGCCGTGCCGGCCCGGGTGCCGGTCTACACCTGGAACCTGGCCGGCTACCGCACCGGGCACGGCCCGTCCGGCGGGGCCCACCGGCACACCTTCGGTGGGCTCAGCGACGCCGCCTTCCGGCTGATCCCGCTGCTGGAGCACGGCGACGCCGACGTCGGCTGGCCGTGGGAGGCGATCGCCTAGGGCCTCTCTTACGGATCTTGTCGGCTGTGACACCAGCGGCTGACGCCGCCGGGCAAGATCCGTAGGAGAGGCCCCAGCCCGCTGCCGGGTCGAGTGGCCCGGACCGGCTGACGCGCGGCGTGCCCCCGTGGCACCATCGGCCACGGGGCACGTCGGGGTGAGGAGGGTGGCGGATGGCGGACGACCACGACGTCCTGGTGGTGGGCGGCGGCATCGTCGGGCTCGCCACCGCGTACGCGCTGACCCGGGCGCGGCCCGGGCTGCGGGTCGCCGTGCTGGAGAAGGAGAGCGCACCGGCCGGCCACCAGACCGGGCGCAACAGCGGGGTGATCCACAGCGGGGTGTATTACCGCCCCGGTTCGCTCAAGGCGCGGTACGCCACCGAGGGCGCGGCCGCGATGGTGCGGTTCTGCCAGGAGCAGGGCCTGCCGTGCGAGGTGACCGGCAAGCTGATCGTCGCCACCGAGGCGGCCGAGCTGCCCCGGCTCGCGGCGCTCGCCGAGCGGGGACGGCAGAACGGCATCCCGGTCCGTGAATTGACGCAGCGTCAGATCAGCGAGTACGAGCCGGAGGTGGCCGGCCTGGCCGGGCTGCACGTGGCCACCACCGGCGTCTGCGACTACGTCGCCGTGGCCGGCCGCTACGCCACGCTGGCCGCCGAGCGCGGGGCCGAGCTGCGCACCGGCGCCGAGGTCCGGGCCATCGACCGCCGCCCGGACGGCGTCACGGTGCGCACCGCCGACGGCACCGAGCTGCGCTGCGCGGTGCTGGTCAACTGCGCGGGCCTGCACAGCGACCGGCTGGCCCGGCTGGCCGGCGACGACCCGGGGCTGCGGATCATCCCGTTCCGCGGCGAGTACTACGAACTCGCCGCGCACCGGCGGGACCTGGTGCGCGGCCTGGTGTACCCCGTCCCCGACCCGGCCTTCCCGTTCCTCGGCGTGCACCTGACCCGGGGGATCCACGGGGACGTGCACGTGGGCCCGAACGCCGTCCCGGCACTGGCCCGCGAGGGCTACGACTGGCGCACCGTGCGCCCGGCCGAGCTGGCCGCCACGCTGGGGTTCCCCGGCGCCTGGCAGCTGGCCCGCCGGCACTGGCGCTACGGCCTGGGCGAGCTGCACCGCTCGCTCTCCAAGCCGGCCTTCACCACGGCCGTGCGACGCCTGCTGCCCGCCGTCACGGCCGCCGACCTGGTACCAGCGCCGGCCGGGGTGCGGGCCCAGGCGGTGGCCAGGGACGGCACGCTGCTGGACGACTTCGCCTTCGCCGGCTTCGACCCCGACCGCCCGGGCTCGCCGCGCCGCCTGGTGCACGTGCTCAACGCCCCGTCCCCCGCCGCCACCGCCTCGCTGCCGATCGGCCGCGAGGTGGCCCGGCGAGCCCTGGCCGCGCTGGCGGCCGAGGAGTAGCCGGCAGGTCCCCCGCAAAACCGGGCGCCCCGTAAACTCGACGGCATTGTGACTTCGACTGCCCCCTCTCCCCAGCTCCCCGCCCAGTCGCCCCAGTCGCCGTCAGTGCGCCTGTCGGCCGCGCCCGCGGGCTACCCCGCCCCGATGTATCCGCACCGGGCCACCGAGGAACAGCACCGCGAGCACCGGATCCGCAGCTTCCAGCCGCGCCGCGGCCGGATGACCCCGGCCCAGGCCGGTGCGCTGGACCGGCACTGGGAGCAGTGGGGTCTGGCGATCGACGGCACCCCGCTCGACCTGGGCACGCTCTTCGGCGGGCTGCCGGTCACCCTGGAGATCGGCTTCGGGATGGGTGAGACGACGGCCGCGATGGCTGCCGCCGACCCGTCGATGGGCATCCTGGCCGCCGACGTGCACACCCCGGGGCACGGCAACCTGCTGGGCATGCTGGAGCAGAGCGGCGCCCGGAACGTGCGGCTGGCGGCCGGCGACGCGGTGATCCTGCTGCGCGACATGCTGGGCGACGCGAGCCTGGCGGGCCTGCGGGTCTTCTTCGCCGACCCGTGGCCCAAGCCCAAGCACCACAAGCGCCGGCTGGTCCAGCCGCACTTCCTGGACCTGGTGCTGCCCCGGCTGGCCCCCGGCGCGCTGGTGCACTGCGCCACCGACTGGGAGCCGTACGCCGAGCAGATGCTGGACGTGCTCGGCGCCCGCCCGGAGCTGGTCAACCTGCACCCTGAGGGCGACGGCAGCGCCTGGACGGACGAGGAGCGCCGGGCCGACGGCACCGTCCCCGGCTACGCGCCGCGCCCCGACTGGCGTCCGGTGACCAAGTTCGAGCGGGCCGGCCTGGCCAAGGGCCACGTGGTGCACGATCTGCTGTTCCGCAAGATCTGACCCCTGCCACGGTCTACGCTTTTCCGGTGAGCAGCCCGTCGCGCCTGCGCTCGGCCGGTCCCACCGCCACCGTGCTGGCGCTGACCGCGAGCGCGGTGCTGCTGGTCCACCTGGTGCAGGCCCAGACCGGCACCACCGGGCTGCTGGTGGGCCTGGGCCTCGCGGTGCTGCCGCTGCCCTTCGTGCTGACCGCGCTGACCTGGCTCAACCAGAGCGCCCGGGTGCCGAACCGCCGGCTGGTGCTCTGCCTGGTCTGGGGCTCCTGCGCCGCCACCACGGTCGCCATGCTGGCCAACGGCTGGGCCAGCGACACCCTGACCGCCCTGCAAGGCAGCAGCCGGGGCGAGACGCTGGGCGCCGAGTTCGCCAGCCCGCTGATCGAGGAGAGCGCCAAGGGCGCGGTGCTGCTGCTCACCATGGCGCCGCCCCTGCGACCGCGCCGTCGGACCAGCCCGGCGGGCAGGCCGGCGGGCACCGGTCCGACCGCCGCCGCCCGCGCCCGGCTGCGGCACCGCGCGGTGGCCACCGGCCTGGTCCTCGGCGGGTTCAGCGCCTGCGGCTTCGCCTTCACCGAGAACGTCCTCTACCTGGGCCGGGCCTTCACCGACGACCAGCGCCAGCGGCTGGACGCGATCGGCCTCGGCCTCAGCCCGAGCCTGCGCGACTACGACGACACCGTGCACACCTTCGTGCTGCGCGCCCTGCTGGCGCCTTTCGCCCACCCGCTCTTCACCGCACTGACCGGCGTGGGCCTGGCCGTCGCGCTGACCAGCCACCGGCGCTGGCTGGCCCGGACCGCCGGCCCGCTGGGCCTGCTGGCGGCGGTCGCGCTGCACGGCGGCTGGAACGCGGCGGCGGGCCTGGGCACGCACGGCTTCCTGCTGGTCTACGCGGCCCTGATGGTCCCCTGCTTCGCCGCCCTGACCGGGCTCGCGCTCTGGGCCGCCGCCCGCCCGGGCCGCCGGCTCCGATAAGCGATTTCCCTTATCGGTCAGCGTCCCGTAGTGTTTGGTTCACCGACGCGGGGTGGAGCAGCTCGGTAGCTCGCTGGGCTCATAACCCAGAGGTCGCAGGTTCAAATCCTGTCCCCGCTACTCAGTAGCACGGAAGGCCCGGCAGAGACTCTCTGCCGGGCCTTCCGCTTTTCTCATAAACGGCAACCCCGGTGCCCTGACCCGATCACGCCGTGGTGTAGTTTCTGGCCGTTTTCCGCCGCATTCCGCGGCCGACTGGTCGAAAGAAGAACCGTGCGCCTCCACCGCCACCTCGGCATCACCCTGACCTGCGCCGCCCTCGCGCTCACCGCCACCGCCTGCGGCAGTTCCTCGAAGACCACCAGCGCCGGTGCCGGCACGGAAGGCTCGGCCGGCCCGGTCACCGCCTCGGCCACCACGGCGCCCAGCACCACCGCGACCGCTCCGTCGACGCCCGCCGCCGCGCCCTCGGCGACCGGACCCGACCTGAGCGCGATGAACGGCAACCAGATCGAGAAGGCCGCCTCGGACGCGCTGAGCGCGGCCACCTCGCTCAAGCTCGACGCGAAGGGCACCGACAGCGGCGACACCCTCGAGATGCACCTGTCCCTGGACACCAAGGGCGACTGCGCCGGCAGCATCGCGATGGGTTCCAAGGGCAGCTTCCAGATCCTGAGCACCCCGCAGCAGACCTGGATCCAGCCCGACACCAAGTTCTGGACCACCATGGGCGGCGCCCACGGCTCCCAGGCGGCCGAGCTGTTCAAGGGCCGCTGGATGACCGGCTCGAAGGACGACGCCGACCTCAAGAGCCTCTCCGACTCCTGCAACCTGACGCAGTTCACCGGGCAGATGAACCAGGACGGCGACCAGGCCGCCAAGACCGGCACGGCCACCGTCAACGGTCAGCCCACGGTCGTCCTGCACGTCAAGTCCTCGGACGGGACCAGCGGCGACATGTGGATCGCCGCCCAGGGCACGCCGTACCCGCTGAAGGCGAACAGCACGAGCGGGCAGATGGCCTTCAGCAACTTCAACCAGCCGGTCACCGTGCAGGCACCGCCGGCCGACCAGGTGGTCGACATCTCCAAGCTCAAGGCCCTGCAGACCGCCTGATCCGCCCGCCCGGAATTCCGGGCTAAATCCGTTGCCTCCGGCCGGAGTGTCTGCCTATCGTGGCGGCACACTGAAAGGAGGTGATCCTGAGTTGAGTACCGCCAGGATGCGTGAGGTGGCTGCTCGCTAGAGCGCCGCTGCCTGTAGGCCAAGCGGCGACAGGCGAATCCCCAGCAGTCACCCGGCCCGTGGGCTCGCCGGCACATCCCCGGCGCCACGGCGGTTCGTCCGCCGTGGAGAACGCCCACGGGCCGTCTGCTTCTCCTGCCAGAGCTCTGCGGCTCAGATCAGCCGCTGCAGGTAACCGTTGGTGATCAGCCAGCCGACGTTGATCTTCGCGGGTGCGCCCGGGACCAGGGTGCCGTCCAGCTGGTACTGCCAGCCCAGGCCCGGCTGGTTGAACCAGGGGGCGATCGGGCCGCCGTGCACCTCGAACTCCTTGAGCACCTTGTAGTCGTGGTAGTTGCAGCCGGCCGCCGGAGTGCTGTCCAGGCTCTGCGGCGGGATCGCCCGCCTCGCGTACGCGGTGCCCTCGGGGGCCAGGAACGAGCCGTACTCGCTGCCGTAGCGGTCGATGTCCTGGCCCGGGATGAGCGGCTGGTCGAACTCGATCGGCTGGTTGTTGAAGCCGAGCAGGTAGCCGTTGGCCGGCGGGTACTTCCAGCTGCCGGCGGTGGCGTCGTAGTACTGGGCGAGGAAGGCGGCCTCGCCGGCGCCGCCGGTGCGCCGGTAGCCGCGCAGCTGCCGGCCGACCGGTCCGGTGGTGGGCAGGTCGGCCGGGCCCAGCCGCGCGTCGCCGTTGTGGAAGGCGGCCGAGCACTGGTCGCTGGGGGTGGTGTCGGCGTGCGCGGCCGGGGCGGCGGTGAAGAGCGCGGCGCCCGCGGTCAGGGCGACGAGCAGACGGCTGGACTTGCGTACGGTGATGATCACTCACGCAGGGTAGCGCGCAGGTCAAGGATCTCCGCCGCTTTCAGGCCATGGGCCGTCAGATATCCCTCGGTGCCGCCGTGTTGTTCACGCACCTGGGCCAGCACGCCGGTGATCAGCGCCGCCTCGACCGGGTGGGAGAGCCGGGTCACCCCGTGCACGTCCACCCACTCCTCGGGGCCGTTCAGCAGGCCCAGGCCCTCGTTCGAGAGCAGGAAGTCGGCGACGATCTGCTCCTCGGGCACCTCCAGCAGATCGAGCAGCAGCGCGACCGTGATGCCGGTGCGGTCCCGGCCGACCGCGCAGTGCAGCAGCGCGGGCAGGGCCTCGGGGGCCAGCAGCCCGCGCAGCGCCGCGACCAGGGTGGGGCCGGCGGTGTCGACGATCAGCGGGTAGATCCGGTCGAGCGGGAACCCGTACATGTCCTCGGGCCCGTCCTGCGGCAGGAGCGGAAAGTTGGCCAGATCGACGTCCAGGTCATGGACGCGGTCCGGGTGTTGCACCAGTTCGAGCGGATCGCGCAGGTCGAGCACGGTGCGCAGGCCGAACTTGGCCAGCTGCCGGGCCCCTTCAGCGGTCAGCGTGGCCAGCCCGGCGGAGCGGTAGAGCAGGCCGGGGCGCACCGCGCCGAGTCCGCCGAGGTCACGCAGGTTGCGCAGGCCGGGTATCGCGAGCAGCCGGGATCCGGTCAGGTGTTCGTCCATGGGATGGGACGGTAGCGGTGATGCCGGGTCAGAGCGAGCAGGAATCGGCGTCGTCCGTCGCCCGGGGCCCGCACGGTGCGCAGTTCGCTGCTGATGCCCTGGGCGCCGAGCGCGGCGCGCAGCTCGGCCAGGTGCGGGCAGCGGCGGCTCTCGCCGTCGTGCAGCGGGTGGACCAGCACCTCGCCGCCCGGGGCGGTGACCCGGACCAGCTCGCGCAGCGCGGCCAGCTGGTCCACCGGGGCGAAGCGCTCGGGGTAGGCGAAGAGCAGGTAGGAGCTGAGGGTGAGGGCGAAGCTGGCGTCCGCGAACGGGAGCGCGGGCAGCGCGGCGGCCACGTAGTCGCCGGGGTGGGCGGCCCGGTCGGCGGCGAACAGCGCGCGGGCCCGGTCCCAGCTGCGCAGGTACTTCTCGTACGGGCGGTGGCGGGGCGCCAGGTGGCGCTGCGGCTCGGCGGGCATCGCACGGGCCATGGTGTGCCGGGCGGCCTCGGCGCGCGCCAGCAGTTCGCGGTGCGGCCGGGCGTAGGCGGGGTCCGCGGCCAGCACCCGGCAGCCCAGCGCCCGGGCCTCGGCGACCAGCCCCGCGGCGCCGCCCGGGCAGTCGAGCACCGGGCCCGGCAGCGCGCGCAGCTCGGCGCGGGTCAGGCCGAAGAAGCCGCAGTACTCGTCCAGCGGCCGGGAGGTGATCAGCATCCGGGAGGTGATCAGCATGGACTCAGCCGAACACGGCCGCCCCCACCGCGCATCCCTGAGCGAGCGTCAGGCGGCCAGCAGGGCGGCGGCCGCGCGCCGGGAGACGGCGGTCAGCGCGTGGGTCAGCCCGGCCGCCAGGAGGAGCAGCAGCACGCCGGCCAGCGAGACGCCGGCCACCTGCCAGAAGTGCGTGAGGTAGTAGACGTGGTGCGCCCCGTCCTTGTGGTAGTCGAAGACGCGGTAGCCGGGCCAGCCCACGTAGGTCGGGAAGACCCAGTTGTAGGCGGGCAGCAGCGCCATCGCGAAGCCCGTGGTCCAGAGCGTGACGGTCAGCACGAAGCTGAACACGTGCCAGGGGAACATCAGCAGGTGGTACGCCACCGCCCGCCAACCCGCCAGGTCGGCCAGCTGCGCGGTGATCCGGGCCCAGGCCCCGGGACGGGCGGCGCGCACCGGGGCGGGCCCGGGCAGCCGCCGGCCGAGCAGCCGGGCCACCCGGCCGCGCTCGACCGCGCCGAGCCCCCGGGCGCCGGCCAGCAGCAGCGCGAGCACCGGCAGGCCGAGCGCGGTCACCAGGGTGCCGATGCCGAGCGCCAGGACCGTGACGGTCCAGACGAAGCCGACGACCGCGGTGAAGAGGGAGGCGAAGATGTAACCGACCTCCCGGTGGGTCGCCCGGAGGAACGGGGTGCGCTGCAGCGAGATCGTCGTCGTCATGCGTACCAGCCTGCCGGGGCAAGGGCGGTGGCGGAATGCGGCTGACCTGCGGAGTCGGGGTGGGGTTAACCCCCGGTCGGCCACTCGTCCTCGAGCAGCGAGTACTGCAGCGCGTCGTGCCAGGCGCCGCGCAGGTGGAGATCGTGCCGCAGCCGTCCCTCCAGCTGGAAGCCGAGCTTGCGCAACACCCGGGCGGAGGCCAGGTTCTGCGGGTCCAGCCGGGCGGCCAGCCGGTGCAGGCCCAGGGTGCCGAACCCGAAGTCGCAGAGCAGCCGGGCGATCTCGGTGGCGTAGCCGTGGCCCCAGACGTCGCGGCGCAGCGCGTAGCCGATGAACGCGGCCCGCTGGCTCGCCACGCCTTCCACGCCGAGCACCGCGTTGCCGAGCGGCACGGCGTCCTCGCCCTCCTCGGTCAGCGTGACGGCCAGCCGGTAGACGGTGCGCGGGTCGTTCTCGGCCTCCTCCAGGTAGAGCGCGACCTGGTCGGCGCAGTCCTCCCGGTCGCGCGGCTCGAAGGGCAGGAAACGGGCGGTCTCCGGATCGCCGAAGATCGCGTGCAGGGCGTCGATATCGCGCGGCACGTGGTGGAACTCGCGGACGGTCAGCCTCGGACCGGTGAGCAGGACGGGGTGCATGGCAGGTACGGTAGTGGGCCCGCGAGCGGTTACCGTACCTGCCATGGACCAGGACGACCTGCGGCTCGCACCCCGACCGCACACCGCTGAGCTGCTGCGATGGGCCGAGGAGCAGGGGCTCGCGCCGGTGCCGGAGGCGGCGGTGAACACGGTGCTGACGCTGCTCGAACTGGGTGACGCGCAACTGCGCGACGGCTTTCCCGAACTGACCTCGGCGCTGCTCCAGGAGCTGCTCTACGAGCGGATCCACCTGTACGTGCAGCCGCCCGAGGAGCAGTCGCCGCTCGCCTACGGGGCGGCCGTGCGGCTGCTGATCGACCATCAGCGAGCAGCGAGGCGGCTGAACGCCAAGCGGCAGCAGCGCCTGCACGAGGAGGCCGACTGGCAGGGCGAGCTGCTGGCCGGGCTGCTGCGCCACCCGCACCTGCTGACCTGGCCCCGGCTCTACACCCTGCTGCTGCGCGAGGCCGGGGTGGACACCGACGCGCCGGCGGCGGTGCGCGAGTGGCTCGACGCCTTCCGGGAGCTGGCCGAGCCGGACCGGCTGGCCGCCTTCACCGAGCTGGCCGCGCTGGACCAGCCGGAGGGCCTGGCCGGCTGGACCGAGGGCGTGCTGCTCTCGATCGGGATGGCCACCGACGGCGCCCGGCTGCTGATCGAGAACCGCCTGATGCAGCGCAGCTACCGCAACCTGGCCGGCCGCAACGCCCTGGGCCTGCCGATGCCGGCCGAACTCGCCGGTGACTTCCCCAACTTCGAGGCCACCGTGCAGCAGGAGGCGCTGCGGCTGCTGGGCGAGTGGACCGTCCCCGGGCTGCCCGCACTGCTGCTGACGGAGTACCAGGACCTCGCCCCGGAACCCGGCGCCGCCGAGGTGGACGGCTACATCGTGAAGCGCGGCCTGGCCGAACTCCCGGACATCGGGGACTGGCCGGGCGAGCCGGGCTGAAGCGCCTGCGGGGCCCCGCCGTTACAGCTGCACGCCGTGCGCGCGCAGCCAGCCGGCGGGGTCGACCGGGGCGGCGCCGGCCGGGCGGACCTCCAGGTGCAGCTGCGGGCCGGCGGGCGCGCCGCCCGTCCGCAGGCTCGGGGAGTTGCCGGTGACGCCGATCCGGCCGAGCACGGTGCCGGGGGCGACCGGGCCGGCGGGAACGGTGATCGAGGCGAGGTGGCAGTACCAGAGCTCGGTGCCGTCCGGCAGGGTCTGGATCACCCGGTAGCCGTGGGCCCCGGACCAGCCGGCCGCGCTGACGGTCCCCGCGGTGATCGCGGTGACCGGGGTGCCGGCCGGGGCGGCGAAGTCGAGGCCGGTGTTCAACTGCGCCCAGGGCGAGCCGCCGTGGCCCGTGCCGAGCGTGTAGCCGGCGAGCGGCGGCCGGACGGTCACGGCCTGGGCGGCCGGGGTCTCGCCGACCGGCGTCTCGTCAGCCGGGGTCTCGGCCGGGGCTTCGACGACCGGAGCCTGAGCGGCCGCGGTCGGCGCCTGGGCGGCCGCGTCGGCCGCCGCCGCGAGGGCCTGCTGCGCCGCGCGCTTGGCCGCCGCCTCGTGGGCCGCCTCCAGGCGTGCCGCCTCCTCGGCGGCGGTGCGCCGGGTGTCGGCCTGCTGCTGGATCCGCGCGGCCAGGGCCAGGCCCGGGTCGGCGGTGCCGTCCTGCTCGGTGGCCGCGGTCCCGTCCGGCGCGGTGATCGCGGGGGTGGGCGCGGCGGTCGGGGTGGCCGCGGCAGCGGCGGTGGCGGTCAGGCCGGTGGTGGCGCCGAGGGCGGCGGCCATCGCGGTGACGCCGAGGACCGGAGCGCCGGCCCGCGCCTGGCGGGGCACCCGGTGCCGGGCGGGGTCCGCCGTGACGCCGGGGTGGTCGAGCAGTCCGGTGCCGCTCGCCTCGGTGCGACCCTCCGGAGAGTGCGTCAACGCCACGGGGGCGCGCTCCTTTCCTTCCCTCTCGCCTACCGGGTTAGCTGACGGGTTCGGAGCAGGAAGGTCTCCTACGGTTCGGCCTGGGCTGGTCCAGCCTGGGTCGAGCCGATTCACCCCAAGGAACATGGTTCCCCGGCTCCCGGCCCGGCCCGGGGGCCAGGTCGTGGATTAGGCGACGGCGCACGGTGCCGTTTCGGGTACGGCGTTGCCGACCGCGCTGCGTTATCAAACGTTAATCCCAGGAGCCCGCGATTCCAAGCCCGTTCAGAGTCGATTGTCAGACTCATTTAACGTCATGGTCGCGTCATGACGTACACCCCCGACCCCGCACTCGGGCCGCGAACTGAGTAGTCGTACTCAGGTGCCGGGCACGGGAGTTGGCCATCCTTCAGGCATGACTTCCTCGGTGCAGCCACGAACCACGTCCGCTTATTACCTCCAGGCGATCATCTCCTTCGCGCTCGCTCTCGGCGGGCTCGCGATCGGCATCGCCTATCTGCCGGTGAGCCCCTGGGTACGGGCCTTCCTCGCACTCGGCCTGCTCTACACGACCACCTCCGCCTTCACCCTCGCCAAAGTGGTCCGCGACCGGCAGGAGGCCGGCGAGATCGTCACCCGGGTCGACCAGGCACGGCTGGAGAAGCTGCTCGCCGAACACGACCCGTTCCGGGTCGAGGGGGCCTGACGAACCCGCCGCGAGAACGGCTGAACGGCTGAACGACTGAGAGGGCCTTGACGGCTAAGGCTATTAGCCATAGCTTTGTAGGTGTCGGCAGGCAGCCGGCACCACCTCTCGGAAGGCCAGGAGGCTCGCCGTGAACGCCACCAGCACCCCGCGGACCCAGTACCTGCAGCTCCCCGGCGGCACCATCGCCTTCGACGACACCGCCGGCGACGGCACCCCGGTGCTGCTGCTGCCCGGCATGCTCGACAGCCGTCGCGAGTACCGGCACCTGCACCCGCTGCTCGCCGCGGCCGGGCACCGGGTGATCACCATGGACCTGCGGGGCTTCGGCGAGTCCTCGATCGCCTGGGACGACTACACCCCCGCCGCCATCGCCGAGGACGCGGTCGCGCTGCTCGACCACCTGGGCATCGCGAAGGCCGTCGTGGTCGGCCACTCCTACACCGGCGCCAGCGTGGTGAAGGTGGCCACCCTGGTCCCCGAGAAGGTGGCCGGTATCGTCCTGCTGGACGCCTTCATCGAGCAGCCGCCCGCGAACGTGCTGATGCGCGGCCTGGTCCGCGTGTTCGGCGCGGCGCTGATCGCCTTCCCCAGGTTCTGGGGCTACTACCTGAACAAGGTGGCGATGCCCACCAGGAAGCCCGCCGACCACGCGGAGCACGTCGCCGCTCTGGTCGCCGACCTGCGCACTCCCGGCCGCCGGCAGGCCACCCGTGGCTACGCCCTGGGCGACTCCGCGCCGACCGGCTGGACCGTGGGCTTCCACTCCCCCGCGCTGGTGGTGATGGGCAGCAAGGATCCCGACTTCCTGAACCCGCTGCGGGTGGCGGACCGTCAGGCCACCGCGCTGAACGCCCGCAAGGTGATCATCGACGGCGCCGGGCACTACCCGATGTCGGACTCCCCGCAGGCCACCGCCGACGCCCTGCTCCCCTTCCTGGCCGAGGTGGCCTGATGCCCCGCGCCGGACTGACCCCCGACCTCGTGGTCGACCACGCGCTCGCGCTGATCGACACCGACGGACCCGAGGCGCTGACCCTCGCCGCGGTCGCGCTGCGCGCCAAGGTGGCCGCCCCCTCGCTCTACAAGCACGTGCCCGGTGGCCTGGGCGGGCTGCGCCGGCTGGTCGGGATCCGGGTCACCACCGATCTGGCGGCCACCCTGGACGCCGCCATCACCGGCCTGACCGGGGACGCCGCGATCGCCGCCCTGCTGCGCGCCTACCACGGCTACGCGACCGAGTACCCGAACCGCTATGCCGCCCTGCCGCAGAGCCCGGCCACGAGTGACGAGCAGCAGACCGGCGCCTCCGGTGCGCTGATCGGCGCGGTCTTCAAGGTGCTCCAGGGCTACGGGATCGCGGACAGCGAGGCGGTGCACGCGGCCCGCACCGTCCGGGCGGTCCTGCACGGCTTCGCCTCGCTGGTGATCGGCGGGGCCTTCCAGCTGAGCGAGGACCTGACGGTGACTCAGGAGCGACTGATCGCGCTGCTGACCAGCGGCCTGCGGGAGTGGCCCAGGCCGGTCTGACCGGCCGGCCGATCGGACGAGCCGGTCGGACGAGCCGATCAGGCAGACCGATCAGGCAGACCGGTCAGACAGGCAGCCGATCAGCTAAGACTCAGAAAAAGGGACTAAGGTCCCATCCGGTACGGATTCGGGTGACGATCGAGACCGATTCGTCGCCGAACCAGGGTCAGACTGGCCCCCGTCCGGGTAGCAACAGCGGACGGCGCACCACGCCGCACCCCGAGCGCACCCGCGAACCGACCGGCGAAGGACGAGGGCCCATGACGCAGTCGACCAGCGCGCAGCACGCGGCCTGCCAGGCCGCTCCCGCCACGATCCCGGCCCAGCGCGCCACCGACACCCCGCCCGGCACCGGGCACCGCGCCGCCGGTCCCGAGGAGCTGACCGGCTGGCCCGCCGTGCGCCGGAGCCTGGCGATCATCCGCGGCCTGCGCTCGATGGCCACCGTGCCGGCCCGCCCGCAGCCCGGGTACGGGGAGTCGGACGGCCAGTGACGGCCGTCATCCCCGGGATGTAGCCGCTGCCTCCGGCGGATGATGCGCGGCGCGCCGCCGACCTGCGAAGGTACTCCCGTGGGGACTACGGGGAACGGCTGGCTGACCATCGGCCTCGCCACCGTCGCCGCGCTGGCCGGCACGGTCGCCGCGGTGCTCGGGGTGGCGCTGCTGCGGGCCCGGCGACGGCATCGGGCGGCCATCGGGGAGCGGGGCTGGCTGCTCGAACGGGAGCGGGAGAGCGCGGCCCGCAGCGCCGTGGACGCCGAGCGGTCCAGGATCGCCGGCGAGCTGCACGACATCGTCAGCCACAACGTGAGCGTGATGGTGGTCCAGGCCGGCGCGGCCCGCGAGGTGCTGACCGTGCTGCCCGAGGAGGCGGCGACCGCGCTGCGCGCCGTCGAAGGCGCCGGGCGCGACGCGATGACCGAACTGCGGCACCTGCTGGGCCTGCTGGCCCCGGCGGCGGACGGCAGCGACGATCCTGGCCCCGGACCGGCCGGCCTCGCCCCGCAGCCGGGCCTGAGCCGGCTGGGCGCGCTGGTCGACCGGATCGCCTTCGCCGGGCTGCCGGTCGAGGTGCGGATCTCCGGGGAACCCCGGACGCTGCCCGCCGGCGTCGATGTGACGGCGTATCGGATCGTGCAGGAGGCGCTGACCAACGCGCTCAAGCACGGCGACGCGGAGCGGGCCGAGGTGACGGTGCGGTACGCCGACCACTCGCTGCGGGTGGAGGTGCTGAACAGCGGGCCGAGCGTGCTCTCCGGGACCGCCGGCACGGTGCGCCGGGCCCGCGGCGGGGACGGCGCCGGGCGCGGCCTGCTCGGGCTGCGCGAGCGGGTGGCCGTGTACGGCGGGGACCTGGACGCCCGGCGGCGGCTGGGCGGCGGCTACCGGGTCCGGGCGCGGATCCCGCTGGACCGGCCGGAGGAGCTTTCGTGAGCGCGGGAGAGGGCGTCGTGGGAGAGGGAGCGAGCGTGGCCGCGAGGACGGACGTGGGGCCGGACGAGCCGGTGCCGCGGGTGCTGATCGCCGACGACCAGTCCCTGGTCCGCACCGGCTTCCGGCTGATCCTGGCCGCGCGCGGGATCGAGGTGGTCGGCGAGGCCGCCGACGGCGTCGAGGCGGTGGCGGCGGCCCGCCAGCTGCGGCCCGACGTGGTCCTGATGGACATCCGGATGCCCACCATGGACGGGCTGACGGCCGCCCGGCAGGTGCTGGCCGAGGATCCGCGCTGCCGGGTGATCATGCTGACCACCTTCGACCTGGACCAGTACGTGTACGCCGCGCTGTCGCTCGGGGCCAGCGGCTTCCTGCTCAAGGACGTCACCTCGGACCACCTGGTGGCGGCCGTCAAACTGGTCAGCACCGGCGACGCGCTGCTGGCTCCCTCGATCACCCGGCGCCTGGTCGAGCGCTTCGCCACCGCCGCGAGCCGGGCCGAGCCGCCCCCGGGCACGGCACCCGGGGCGGCACCCTCGGTGCACCGCGACCTCACCCCACTGACGCCCCGTGAGCTGGAGGTGCTCACGCTGCTCGGCCGGGGCCGCTCCAACGCCGAGCTCGCCCGCGAACTCACGCTCAGCGAAGCCACCGTGAAGACCCACGTGGCCCGGATCTTCGCCAAGCTGGCGCTGCGCGACCGGGCCCAGGCCGTGGTGCTCGCCTACGAGACCGGCCTGATCGCCCCGGGCGACGCGGACGAGTAGCCACAACGGCCAGGCCAGGAAAGGTACTTCGGGCCGGGCTACTTCGGGGCCGGGCTCATCCGGGTGGCGACCGCCAGCCGGTTCCAGGCGTTGATGGTGGCGACGATGGAGATCAGCCGGGCCAGCTCGTTCTCGTCGAACTTGGCGGCCGCCTCCTGGTAGACCGGGTCCGGCACGTGGCCCTCGGTCAGCAGGGTGATCGACTCGGCCAGCGCCAGCGCGGCCCGTTCGCGAGCGGTGTAGTAGGGGGTCTCGCGCCAGGCCGACAGCGCGTGGATCCGGTGCTCGGCCTCGCCCGCCTTGCGAGCATCGGTCACGTGCATGTCGATGCAGAAGGCACAGCCGTTGATCATCGAGGCGCGGATCTTCAGCAGTTCGGCCAGCACCGGGTCGAAGCCCGCCTCGGCGGCCCGGGTGGTGCGGATCATGGCCTGGTAGACGTCCTCGGCCACTGCGGCGAGGGACAGGCGCTGCTCGGGGGCCGGCACGGTCGGCTGTTCGGTCGTGGTCGTCATGGGAACCAGCCTAGGCACCGCGGGGCGCTGCGGGGCGCCCCAACGTGGTGCCCTGGATACCCGTCACCCGCGGTGGGCGCCGAGCCAGAAGAGCAGGTACAGGAAGCCGGCGAAGCCGTGGGCGGCGGCCAGGTAGATGCCCACCCGGATCGCCACCCGGTGGTCGGTGCGCTTGCCGCCGTCGGTGGTGGGGGCGTAGTGCGGTCGGGGGTGCTGAACGGCCATCGGTCGAGCTCCTTCTCCTCGGGGGGTCAGGGAGTACGGGTCGGCACCGGCAGGCAGAGGTCGCCGGCCGGGCTCTGCAACAGGGTGTGCACGAAGAGCAGTTCGACGGCCTCGGCCCCCTCGGCGGCGAACCGGTGCGGGGTGAGCGAGTCGAACTGGGCGCTGTCGCCGGGCTCCAGCAGGTAGCCGGTCTGTCCCAGGGTCAGCCGCAGCCGGCCCCGCGTGACGTGCAGCCACTCCTCGCCGGCGTGCACCCGCACCACGGCGTCCTGCAGGCCCGGCGGGATCCGCACCCGCAACGCCTGCATGGCCAGGCCCGCCACCCCGGCCCGCCGGTAGGCCCAGCCGCCGGTGGTGCCCGGGACGATCTCGCCGCCGCGCACCACGGGGTCGGGCGCGCCGGCCTGCTCACCGAGCAGGCCGGCCACCGTGGCGCCGTAGAGCCGGGCGAGCGAGAGCAGCACCGGCAGCGAGGGCTGCCGGCGGCCGGTCTCCAGGCGCGACAGGTACGCTGGTGAGAGCCCGGCCCGGGCGGCCGCGGCCTCCAGAGTCAGGCGAGCGGCCAGCCGGTGCTCGCGCAGCCGGGCGCCGAGTCCGGGCACTTCGCCCTCGTCAGGTTCGCCGGTGTCGCGGGTCTCGCGACTCTCACTGGTCATGGGACCAGTCCACACCCGCCGTGCCTGCGAGGCAAGAAATGTGCCTCAGAGGCAAAAAGCCCCCGCCGAGGTCACGGCCGCGGGATGTTGCGCAGGTTGCTACGGGCCAGGTCGATCATCCGCCCGACCCCGCCCGACAGCACCGTGCGGCCCGCCGCCAGCGCGAAGCCCTTGAGCTGGGCGGCCGTGATGTGCGGCGGGATGGAGAGCGCGTTGGGGTCGGTCACCACGTCCACCAGCGCGGGCCCCGGGTGCGCCAGCGCCTCGGCCAGCACCTCGCGCACCCGGCCCGGGTCGGTGACCCGCCACCCGGGCACGCCGGCCGCCGTGGCGATCGCCGCGTAGTCCACCTCGCCGTTGTCGATCTCCGCCTCGGGGTAGCCGCTGACCAGCATCTCCAGCTTGATCATGCCGAGCGCGCCGTTGTTGAAGACCACCGTCTTCACCGGCAGCTGGTACTTGGCCACCGTCAGCAGCTCGCCCAGCAGCATCCCGAGCCCGCCGTCGCCGGACATCGACACCACCTGCCGTCCGGGCTCGGCGAGTTGGGCGCCGATCGCGTGCGGCAGCGCGTTGGCCATCGAGCCGTGCAGGAAGGAGCCGATCACCCGGCGCCGCCCGTTCGGGGTCAGGTAGCGGGCCGCCCAGACGTTGTTCATGCCGGTGTCCACGGTGAAGACGGCGTCCTCGGCCGCCACCTCGTCCAGCACCGCGGCCACGTACTCGGGGTGGATCGGCAGGTGCTTGGCGATGTCCCTGGTGTAGGCGCCGACCACCGACTCCAGCGACTTGAGGTGCTTGGCCAGCAGCCCGTCCAGGAAGCGCCGGTCGGTCTTGGGCTTGAGCTCGGGCCGCAGCGCCCGCAGGGTGGCCCGCACGTCCCCGTGCACCGCGAGCTCCAGCGGGGTGCGGCGGCCGAGCCTGGTGGCGTCGTGGTCGATCTGCACGGTGCGGGCCCGTGGCAGGAAGGAGTCGTAGGGGAAGTCGGTGCCGAGCAGCAGCACCAGGTCCGCCTCGTGCAGCGCCTCGTGGCAGGCACCGTAGCCGAGCAGGCCGCTCATCCCGACGTCGTACGGATTGTCGTACTGGATCCACTCCTTGCCGCGCAGCGAGTGCCCGACCGGCGCGAGCAGCGTGCCGGCCAGCTCCATCACCTCGGCGTGCGCGCCACGCACCCCGGCGCCGGCGAAGACGGCGACCGTCCCGGCCTCGTTCAACAGCCGGGCCAGCTCGGCGACCTGGCCGGGCGGCGGGGTGAGCACGCCGCGCTCGGTGAGGAAGCCGCCGCTCCCGGTGGGGTGGGCGGCCGGCAGCGCGGCCACGTCGCCGGGGAAGACCAGCACCGAGACACCCCGCGCACCCAGCGCGTGCTGGACCGCGACCCGCATCAGCCGGGGCAGTTGGGCCGGGGTGGAGACCATCTCGCAGAAGCCGCTGCAGTCCGCGAAGACCCGCTCGGGGTGGGTCTCCTGGAAGAAACCGGTGCCGATCTGCGCGGACGGGATGTGCGAGGCGAGCGCGAGCACCGGCAGCCCGCTGCGCTGGGCGTCGTAGAGGCCCTGGATCAGGTGGGTGTTGCCGGGGCCGCAGGAGCCGGCGCAGACCGCGAGCCGCCCGGTCAGCTCGGCCTCGGCGGCAGCCGCGAAGGCGCCCGCCTCCTCGTTGCGCACGTGCACCCAGGAGATCCCCTCGGCCCGGCGGATCGCGTCCACCACCGGATTCAGGCTGTCGCCCACCACCCCGTAGACCCGCTCCACCCCGGCCTGCCGGAGCACCTCGACCATCTGCTCGGCCACACTGCTCGCCACCACGCGCTGCCCCTCTCCGGTGATCCCGGGCGGCGCGCGCCGCCGGGCTGATCAAGTGTCAGCCCGGCCGCGCCATCTGGCTACTTGAACCGCGCCCGCTACTCCGCGGCCAGGTGCTCCCCCGCCAGCGCCGAGGCGATGATCGGGCCGGCCTGCGGTGCCCGGCGGGCCGGCTCGCGCCCGGGCGGCTGGGTCGGGCGCTCGCCGGCCGGCGGGTTGAGGGTCGGGCGCCGCAGCGGAGCGCCGACCTCCACCCAGAGCTCCTCGCCGTCGTGCGCCACCCGCAGCTTGTCGCCCTCGCGCAGGGTGTAGGTGGTCTCCTCGTGGGTGATCTCCACCTTCAGCAGGTGGTGGCGCACCCGCATCGAGAAGCCCAGCCGGGACAGGCCCGCGGGCAGCCTGGGGCGGAAGGCGAGCGACTCGCCGTGGTCGCGCATCCCGCCGAAACCCGCCACCAGCGCGATGCAGGCACCGGCCAGCGAGGCCATGTGCAGTCCGTCGCGGGTGTTGCCGCCCAGGTCGTGCAGGTCCATCAGGGCGGCCTCGGCGGTGTAGTCGTAGGCCAGGTCGAGCTGGCCCACCTCGGCCGCCATCACGGCCTGGGTGCAGGCCGAGAGCGAGGAGTCGCGCACCGTCAGGCGCTCGTAGTAGGTGAAGTTGCGGGCCTTCTGCTCGGGCGTGAAGGCATCGCCCCTTATCTGCATCGCGAGCACCAGGTCGGCCTGCTTGACCACCTGCTTGCGGTACAGGTCGAAGTACGGGAAGTGCAGCAGCAGCGGGTACTTCTCCTGCGGGGTGTTCTCGAAGTCCCAGACCTGGTGGTCGGTGAAGCCGTCCGCCTGCGGGTGGACGCCGAGCTTCTCGTCGTACGGGATGTACATCGCCTTGGCCGCGTCGCGCCAGGCGGCGGTCTCCTCGGTGTCCACCCCGAGCGCGGCGGCCTCCAACTGGTGGCGGCCCACCGCCTCGGCGGCCGCCTTCAGGTTGCTCTGCGCCATCAGGTTGGTGAAGACGTTGTTGTCGGCGACCGCGCTGTACTCGTCGGGTCCGGTGACGCCCTCGATCCGGAACCGCCCCTGCGCGTCGTGGTGGCCGAGCGAGCGCCACATCCGAGCGGTCTCGACCAGCAGCTCCAGGCCGTAGCCGCGCTCGAAGTCGAGGTCCCCGGTGGCCCGGACGTAACGGACCACGGCGACCGCGATGTCCGCTCCTATGTGGAAGGCCGCGGTGCCGGCCGGCCAGTAGCCCGAGCACTCCTCGCCGCGGATCGTCCGCCACGGGAACACCGCGCCGGCCAGGCCCAGTTGGCCGGCCCGCTCGCGGGCCAGCGGCAGCGTGCTGTGCCGCCAGCGCAGCGCCTGGGCGACCGCGCCCGGCACGCTGTAGGTGAGCACCGGGAGCACGAAGGTCTCGGTGTCCCAGAAGCTGTGCCCGTCGTACCCGGGACCGGTCAACCCCTTGGCCGGGATGGCCCGTTCCTCGCTGCGCGCGGAGGCCTGCAGCACGTGGAAGAGCGCGAACCGGACCGCCTGCTGGAGTTCGACGTCACCGTCGATCTCGATGTCGCTGGAGTCCCAGAAGTCGCCCAGGAACTCCTTCTGCTCGGCCACCAGGCCGTCCCAGCCGGAGTAGCGGGCGGCGGTGATCGCCGCCTCCACCTGGTCGCGCACGGCCGGCAGCGAGCGGGTGGCCGACCAGCCGTAGCCGATGAACTTGGTGACCCGCAGCCGCTCGCCGGGCTGCAGCACGGTGGTGGCGCTGACCCGGGCCTGGTCGTGCTGGTCCTCCGAGGTGACGCTGATGCCGTCGGGCCCCTCGATCACGTGGTCCATGCCGGCCGCGATCCGCAGCCCGCTGTACCGGGTGCGGTGCACCAAGGTGGCCTTGGTGCCGTGCGCGTGGTGCGCCTCGGTGACCAGCGGCGCCTCCAGCACGGCCGCGGCCCGCGGGTCGCCCTCACCGCCCAGCGGCAGTTGCTCGTTGGCGACCAGCTCGGACTGGACCACGATCCGGACCGGACCGTCGACCGCCTCGACCTCGTACTGCACCGCGGCGATCGCCCGCTGGGTGAGCGAGACCAGCCGGGCCGAATGGATCTTGACGGTCCGCCCCGCCGGCGAGGTCCACTCGGCCTCGCGCCGCAGCACGCCCTCGCGGAAGTCCAGCGAGCGGCGGTGGCCGCGCAGTTCGCCGTACCGCAGGTCGAACGGCTCGTCGTCGACCAGCAGCCGGATCAGCTTGCCGTTGGTGACGTTGATGACGCTCTGTCCGGACTCCGGATAGCCGTAGCCGCCCTCCGGGTAGGGCAGCGGGCGCAGCTCGAAGACACCGTTGAGATAGGTGCCGGGCAGGCCGTGCGGCTCGCCCTCGTCCAGGTTGCCGCGCAGGCCGATGTGGCCGTTGGAGAGCGCGAAGACGGATTCCGTGCGGGCCAGGCCCGCCAGGTCAAGTCGGTGTTCGGTGACGCTCCACGGATCGACCGCGAAGCCCTCCTGTGCGGTCACTGCGCCGCCCCCTCGATCAGTTCGGACAGGTCGTCCACCACGAGATCCGCGCCGTTCGCCAGCAGGGCCGCGCGCTGGCCGGTCCGGTTGACCCCGACCACCGCCCCGAAGCCCCCCGCCCGACCGGAGGCCACTCCGGCGAGCGCGTCCTCGAAGACCGCCGCGTCCTTGGGTTCCACGCCCAGGGCCGTGGCGGCGGCCAGGTAGGTGTCGGGAGCCGGCTTGCCGGGCAGGCCCTCGCGCTTGGCCGTCTGGCCGTCGATCACGACGTCGAAGAGGCCGTCGATGCCCGCTGCCTTGAGCACGTCACGGCAGTTGGCGGAGGAGGAGACCACCGCCCTGGGCAGGCCGAGCACCCGCAGCCGGTGCAGGTACTCCACCGAGCCCGCGTACGGCTGGACGCCCTGCTCCCGGATCAGGCGCAGCACCAGATCGTTCTTGGTGGTGCTGAGACCGTACAGGCTGCGGGTGCCGGGCGGGTCGGCTTCGCCGCCTTCCGGCAGCTCGATCGAGCGCGATTCCAGGAAGGTCCTGGTGCCGTCCAGGCGCGGTCGGCCGTCCACATAGCGGTCGTAGTCCTCGACCGGGTCGAACGGCACGAACTCGTCGCCGGTGCGGCGGGCTTCCTCGCGCAGGAAGTCGTCGAACATCGCCTTCCAGGCGGCGGCGTGCACTTTGGCGGTCTGCGTCAGCACGCCGTCGAGGTCGAAGAGGTAGGCACGGATGTGGTCGGGTAGCCCCAGCATGGTTGCAGTCTGGACCAGAACGCTCGACTGCGGGTCGAATTCGGGCGGCGCGTCGTACAGCGTTCAATCGGCGGGTCGGGGTTGTCCGGATCTCGCTCGGCTCGGGCTTCGCCCGGCTGCTGTTCAGCCGATCTGGCGGGCTCGGCCGCGCAGCTGGTCGGCCAACTCGCGCCAGCCCTCGGCGCATTCCAGAGCCAGGTCGGCCACCACCGGGAGCAGGTGCGGCGGGATGTCCTGGAGTTCGCGCTCGGCCGCGCTGACCGCGAACAGCCGGCGCTGCAGCCAGAGCAGCAGGGCCCGGCCGTGGTCGGTGAAGCGCAGCGAGGGGTCGCGGCGCAGCACGGCGAGGCGGGCGAAGGCCGTGGCTGTGCCGGCGGGGGCGACGGCGGGGACCGGGTAGCCGCCCGGCAGGCGGCGCTGGGCGAGCCGGCGGATCGGCTCCGGCTGCGCCGGGGGCGTGGGCGCCGTGGCGGGGCGCGGCTGCGGGCGGACGGCGGCGGGCACCGGGGCCGGGATCCGGGCCGGCATCCGCGCCGGGGCGGCAGTGCGGGCGGGCGCGGGCGGCCCAGCCGGCGCCTCGGCGCGCGCGGGCAGCGCCGGGTCGCCCCGGTCCACCCGGCTGCGCACCCCGTGTGCCGTCCCCAGCGAGACGCCGGCCGCCTGGGCGATCTCCCGCAGCGAGGCCCCCGGGCGCTCGCTGATCACCTTGAGCACCCGGCGCCGCCCCTCGTCCGGATTGACCGGGCGCAGCCGCCCGTCCCGGCCGACCCGGGCGCCGGACTGCGCCCCGGCGGAGCGGCGGCGGATCTGTCCGACCGTCTTCGCGGAGAGCCCGACGTGCTGCGCGATCGAGCGGTCCGAGCGCTCGGGCCGGCTCCTGACGATCCGTTCGGCCGCCGCCTTGCGCTCGGCGGCCGAGAGCGGCAGGCCGCCGGTCAGGTTGGCCGCCACCGCGCGGATGAAGGCGGCCTCCGCCGGCCCGTCGACGTACTCGACGGCGATCGTCAGCTCGCCGCGCAGGGCGGCGGCGTGCAGCCGGTGCGCCCCGTCGACCACCCGCATGGTGGGGCGGTGCACCAGGATCGGCGGCAGTTCGACGTCCAGCGCCGCGAGGCGGGCGGCGTGCGCCTCGTCCAGCGGTGTGAAGCGTGGGGAGTCCCCGGGGCGCACCGCGGCCAGCGGGAGGCGGCCGCCGTCCGGCACCGCCTGCAGTTCCGTCGCAGTCGCCCGGGCGGGTGCGGGCCAGAGCGATTCCGTCGCCGATTCACCGATACCGCTGGTCACGATGCCGACCCCCTTCTCGATCTTTTTTCGATCAGTTTCCCGGTCAGTTCCCGGTCAGTTTCTCGATCAGTTCCCGGCTGCTCGGGACATCGCCCGGGATATCGCTCGGCGGCACCCGTGCCATTCCGGCAGCGCCCGCCCTGACCTGCCGCGCTCGGTCACCGACGAAGGGCCGCAGGGCAGCTGACGAATCATTCGTTCGTCATCAACGCGGCCGCGCGTTCGCCCGATTCCCGCGCGGCGGCACTCCCGGATACCTCTTTCGAGGTAGCCCCCCGAATGCGTGTGGCGCACCGCTGTGCGCAGCGGCGGCCGCACCGCAGGTCCGGTGGCCGGGCCACCCCGCCCGGCGCGTACGGTGGGCAGCAGCCGGCCCGAACCCGCAAGGAGCTCACCCCCGATGACCACGCAAGCCGTCGCACCCGCCGAGCCGCTGGTGCTGGCCCGGACGGACGGCCGGATCGGCCGGCTCACCCTCAACCGCCCCCGCGCGATCAACGCGCTCAACCACGCCATGGTCAGCGCGCTGCACGAGCAGCTCACCAGCTGGGCCGACGACCCGGCGGTGGCCGCCGTGGTGATCACCGGCGCCGGCGAGCGCGGCCTGTGCGCGGGCGGGGACATCCGCTTCTTCCACGACGACGCCAAGCTCGGCGGCGCGGCCGCCCGGGCCTTCTTCCGCGCCGAGTACCGGCTCAACCACCTCGTCGCCCGCTACCCGAAGCCGTACGTGGCCGTGATGGACGGCCTGGTGCTGGGCGGCGGGGTCGGGATATCGGCGCACGGCTCGGTGCGCGTGGTCACCGAGCGCTCGGCCGTCGGCATGCCGGAGACCACGATCGGCTTCGTGCCGGACGTCGGCGGCAGCTGGCTGCTCGCGCGCGCCCCCGGCGAGTTGGGCACCCATCTGGCGCTGACCGCCGGGCAACTGACCGCCGCCGACGCGCTGTACTGCGGCTTCGCCGACCACTTCGTGCGCACCGAACGGCTCGCGGAGTTCACCGAGGCCCTGGCGGTGCTCGAACCGGCCGAGGCGGTACGGCGGTTCGCCACCGACGCCGGGCCGGCGCCGCTGGCCGAGCAGCGGGAGTGGATCGACGAGTGCTACGCCGCCGACTCGGTGGAACAGATCGTGGCGCGACTGCTCGCCGTCTCGGTGCCCGAGGCCAAGGAGGCCGCCGAGCTGATCGGCGCCAAGTCGCCGACCGCGCTCACGGTGACCCTGGCCGCGCTCCGCCGGGCCCGCGAACTGCCCTCGCTGGCGGCCGCGCTCGACCAGGAGTACCGGGTCTCACTGGCCGGGCTGAGCTCGCCGGACTTCGTCGAGGGCATCCGGGCCCAGGTGATCGACAAGGACCGCGACCCGCACTGGTCCCCGGCCACCCTGGCCGAGGTGACGCCGGCCGAGGTGGCGCGGCACTTCGCGCCGCTCGGGACGGACGAGGAACTCGGGCTGGCCTGAGCGGCGCGGGCCGCCGGTGGCGGGGTGGCCGGTGGCGGAGTGGCCGTTCCTGGGAGTTCGCTTCGTGGTCGGAGACGTGGTGGCGGCGCGAGGGTGAACAGTGGCTCCGAAAGGGACTTCGATCTTGCACGTAGCAGGAGTGCTCACCGAGGGTGACGGCGGGCGCTCCGGACGGGGGTGCCCTGGACATCCTCAGGAGTCTCCCCATGCGCATGCGCAAGATCGCGCGAATCGGTCTCGGCCTCGTGGCCGCCGCCACCGCTCTGTCGGCCGTGGCCGTGCCCGCCGCCTCCGCCAGCACCGCAGCGCTTCCCTCGGTGCACCTGAAGCTCTTCGCGGCCGCACCGGCCGGCTACACGAACCCCGATGACATCACCCGCCTCGGTGACGTGCTCTTCGTCGCGTACCAGAACGGCGCCCAGTCCGACGGCTCCCCGGCCGGCGTCAAGAGCAACGTCGTGGGCTTCGACCTCGAGACCGGCAAGATCAAGTACAGCTACGTGCTGCCCGGCAAGGTCGACGGGCTCACCGCCGACGGCCGGCACCACCGGGTGCTCGTCACGGTCAACGAGGACCTCAACTCGGGCTTCTACACGATCACCCCGTCCGAGGACGGGGCCGAGGCCGTCAAGCAGTTCAGCTACAGCCCGAGCCCGGCCGAGACCGGCTCGGACGGCACCAACGGCGGCACCGACGCCATCTCGATCAGCTCCAACGGGACCATCTACGTCGCGCACTCCAACCCGGACGTCTCGCAGCCGGGCGCGAACAACACGGCCGCCGTCTACACCGTCAAGCTCAGCGGCTCGACCGCGAAGCTGACCCCGGTCTTCGGCGTCAACGACACCGCCGCCGTGATCAACCCGGCCGCCGGCGCGCCCGCCACGGCCCCGCTCGGCCTGACCGACCCCGACTCCAACCGCTGGGTCCCCGGCAAGGACGGCGGCACGCTGATCCAGGACGCCCAGGCCGACAGCAAGCTGGTCTACGTCAGCGACCTGGACGCCAAGAAGCCGACGGTCCGCCAGCTGAACCTCACCAACGCCGTCACCCCCAGCGGCGGCGCGGCCACCCCGCAGCTCGACGACATCATCCAGCCCGGCTCCACCTCGGGCGACCTCTACGTGGCCGACCAGGGCACCGGCGCGATCTACCGGGCCGAGCTGACCCACCTGCCGCACGGCACCCTCTTCGCCTCCCAGCCCGCCCCCAAGTCCGGCGACCTCCCCAACGACCCGGCCCTCGCCGTGGTCGACCAGCGCACGGGCGTCGTGACCCACCTCTCGGTCGGCGTCACCCTCGCCAACCCCAAGGGCCTGGTCTTCATCCCGGCGGCCCACCACGGGAAGAAGTAACCCCCGCACGCCGCGAGTTGGCGGGCGCCGCACCGGGAGCACACGCCCTCGCAGCGGCGCCCGCCGGCGTTGCGCGCCACAGCCGGCGACCTTTGACAGCACGGCCGGAGACGCAGAAGTGCCCCACCTGCGACCATCGCCGCAGGTGGGGCACTTGTCTGTCTGGTGGGGCGCCAGGGGCTCGAACCCTGAACCTACGGATTAAAAGTCCGCAGCTCTGCCGATTGAGCTAGCGCCCCGCGGCCGACTGCAAGCCTGCCGTGACGATCCTACCGGGTGATCCCCACGGCTCGGCCAGCGCATTACCAGCCCGCGCGTCCCGCCCCGCTCAGCCGGCCGCGTCGAGGTTCGCCAGCCGGACCCGGCGCAGCCAGTCCTCCACCGGCGCCTCGTCCGGGGCCTCGGGCAGCACGCCGGGGCGGTCGAGGCGGCGCTCGGCCTCGGCCAGCAGCGGCTCGGCGATCTCGGGGTGCTCGGCGATCCGCTCGCCCAACTCGCGCACCCGCTCCGGGGCGGCGAGCCGGACCCGCAGCTCGCCGGTCTCGTGCAGTTCCACCGCCTGCTCCACCAGCCGCACCAGGTGCCGCGCGTGCTTGGCGGCCCGCGGTCCCGCCTCCCTGGTCCGCAGCTTGCGCAACTGCTGTGCCGCGTACCCGAGATACGCCGACCGCACCGCCCGCGCGCTGAGGAACCGTCGCCGCAGCCCGATCAGCTCCTCCCCCAGCGGCGTCCGCTCCTCGTACAACTCCTCCGGCAGCCAGACGAGTTCGGACGCCGTCGGATTGCACACCAGCGCCAGCCGGCACCACTTCGCGGCCTCGTGCCAGGTCTGGTCCGGCGCCGTACTCACCACCGACTCCACCGGCCGCCGCAACCCGTGCAACTCCGCCGTGGCCACGGCGAACACCCCGAGCCGGTCCACGTCCGAGCAGGGCCGCGCCAGCCCGTACGCCGTCGACCCCACCACTCCGGACAGCAACACCCGCATCACGTCGCCCCTCTCTCCACTGCCCGGCAGTCTCCCGCCGGACCACGGAACGGCGCACCTGGTTTCCGAGCCGGATCGTAGGGTCGGGTCGTAGGGTCGGACGGAGAGCGGATGAACCCGACCACCCGAACCCGACCGCCTGAAACCGACCCCAGGAGACGAGCACCATGGCGAACCCCACCACCTCCCTGATCGCCACCGCCGGCCTCATCGGCGGCTACGGCACCGCCCGCTGGACGGGCAACCGCCGGCTCGGTGGGGCGGTGCTCGCGCTGGCCGGGGCGGGGGCGGCGTACCGGTGGCGGCGGACGGTGGGGACGGGGGGCGCGGCGGCCCTGGCGGGGCTGTACGTGGGCGCGTTCGGCGGATCCCATCCGCTGGCGAAGCGGATCGGGGCCTGGCCGGCGGTGTTCGCGGTGACCGGGGTGGTGGCCGTGGCGTCGGCGGTCGCGGAGCGGGGTGCGGCCGGCGGGCGATGACGGGGCGAGAGGCCTTGGTGACAGCGGGGCGGGAACGGGGCAGGATCAGAGTGGCTACCCAGCGAGCTACGCGGCCCACGCGGCGTCACGCGTAGTCGCGACAGGGGGCGGGTGGCCGGGGTCGGGCGTCGGGGCTGGGCGTCGGTGGACAGGGGGCGGCGATGGGCCGGGGCGGGCACGAGGTTCTGATGGGCTGTTGGTGGACCGGCCTGGCGCTGGTCGTGCTGGGCGTGCCGGCGATCGCGTTGGGGCTGACCAGATTCGCCCGGCGCGGTACCGAGGTCCAGGGCACGGTCACCGAGATGCTGGTCCAGGTGCGGCGCGGGGCGGCCTCGCTGCTGCCGGTGGTGCGGTTCACCGATCCCGCCTCGGAGCGCGAGGTGATCGGGTCACCGTCGAGCGGGCGGGTGCCGCTGGCCGGTTGGCCGGGCCAGCCGATCGCGGTGCGGTATCTGCCGCACGCGCCGGACCGGTTCCAGATCGGGCCGCAGACCTGCGTGTTCGACGTGGCGCTGACCAGCCTGCTGGTGATGACGCTGGGCTCGGTCGCGCTGGTGCTGACCCGCTGGACCGATCCGGACGCGATCGCGACCAGCGCGGTGCTCGCCGCCTCCGCCCTGGCGCTGGCCACGGCCACCGTGCTGACCCGGCGGGCCGGCCGCTCCCAGCGGTCGACCCTGCTGCGTGCGAAGGGAGTTGTCGGCCACGGCCGGATCGTCGGCACCCTGGTGGTGGACGGCGGCGGCGACAGCGCGCTGCGCTGCCATCCGGTGCTCAGCTTCACCGCGGCCGACGGCGAGCAGGTGACCGGGGTCGACCTGCACACCCACAGCCGCGAGCCGTACCCGCTGGACGGCGCGCTGCTGCCGATCCGTCATCTGCCGGAGAACCCGCTGGTCTTCGGGCTCGACGCCTCGGTGCGGCAGACCTTCGCCGACCAGGGGCGGGCGGTGAGCATCCTCGGCGTCGGCCTGCTCACGGCCCTCGTCTGCAGCGGGGTGCTGGTGACGGTGGGCAGCAACCTCAGCGGTCGCTGAAGCGGGCCTCGAAGGCCGCCCGGTTGGCCGAGACCCGCGAGCGGTCCCAGACCGCGAAGACCACCCGCTCGAAGGCCGCGCCGTACGAGGCCAGCGCCACCGCGAAGCCGTCCGCGACCTGCGCCGGATCGTTGCGGAACACCCCGCACCCCCAGGCGCCCAGCACCAGTTGCCGCACCCCGTGCCGCGCCGCCACCGCCAGCACCCGGGCGGCCCGCTGCGCCAGCAGCTCCCGCAGGTCGCCGCCCTGGCCGCGCAGCGCGAGCTGGCCGGCGTTGGGCGCGGCCGAGGTCAGGAAGGAGACGGGATAGGGGTGCGCGAGGAATTGGCCGCGCTCATCGCGGATCACCGGCACGTCGGGCGAGAAGATCACCCGGTGGCTGTACCGCAGGTCGGTCGAGTCCCGGTGCGCCGCGTAGTAGTCGGGCGCCGCCAGCAGGCACTGGTAGAGCAGCGCCGTCCGGCACAGGTCCTCCTCCTGCGCCCGGGCCCCGCGCAGGTAACCGCCGCCGGGGTTGCGCGCGGAGGCGAAGTTGAGCACGCCGACCCGTCCGGCCGGCTCCGCACCGCTCTCCCGGGCCAGCCGGGCGGCAGCCTCCAGGCTGCCCTCGGCGGTGACCTCGATCACCGGCGCACCAGCGCCTGTCGACAACGCACCGGCACCGGCCGGCGGCTCGCCGGGCCCTTCGGGCGGGTACGAGACGGTGCCGGCCCGGGCCACCGCCAGCGCCGGCCCGATCGCCACCATCGCACCGTGCGGCCCCAGGTAGGCACCGCGCTCCGCGATCTCTTCGTTCTCCTTGGCCAGTTGGCTCAGTCTGTTGCTCATCCCCGCACACGGTAGGGACGAGCGGCCCATCACGCCACCGAAAAAGCGGCGGGCCCGCCCCACCGAAGTGGAGCGGGCCCGCCGAGCGATCAGGCTGCGTCAGCTCTTCCAACGCGGCTTGCGGTCGCCGCCGTTGAAGCTGCTGCCGCCACGGTTGTCACGGTCACGACCACCGCCGCTGAAACCGCCACGGTCACCGCGGTTGTCCCGGTCGCCACCGAAGGAGGAGCCACCCTGCGGACGGCCGCCCGAGCGGTGGTCGTCACGACGGGCGAACGGACGGCTGGTGCCGGCGCCACGGTTGTCGCGGTCACCGAACGGACGGGCCGGACGCTCCCCGCCGAACGAACGACCACCACGGTCATCACGGTCACGACCGCCACCGCTGAAACCGCCACGGTCACCACGGTTGTCCCGGTCACCGAACGAACGCGCCGGACGGTCCCCACCGAACGAACGACCACCACGGTCATCACGGTCACGACCGCCACCGCCGAAGCCGCCACGGTTGTCCCGGTCACCGAACGAACGCGCCGGACGGTCCCCACCGAACGAACGACCACCACGGTCATCACGGTCACGACC
>NZ_JBGCCO010000049.1:0-43531 GCF_041262605.1 Kitasatospora sp. GAS1066B | reverse complement strand
CGCCCCCCCCCCCCGCCGCCGCGCCCCCCCCCCCCCCCGGGCGCCCCCCCCCCCCCCCCGCCCCCCCCCGCGCCCCCCCCCCCCCCCCCCCCGGGGGGCCCGGGGGGGCCCCCCGCGGGGCCCCCCCCACGGGCCTGTCCGTGTGCCTGGAACCAGCGCCCGCCAGGCTGTCTGACTGATCGTCAGGCAGTGGCGATCGCCGGGTCACTGGTGCTGGGCGCGCCGGTCTCGACGTGGCCGGCCAGCCGGCGCAGGAAGCCGGGGTCCTGGTCGGTGGTGACGGACAGGTCGTACCAGCCGTGGCTGCCGCGCGGGTCCGCCGGGTGGGTGAACTCGGCGCCCGGGCGCAGCTGGTGGGTGGTGGGCTGGTCGTTGCCGTAGCCGTCGGTGACGGTGAGCTGGACGGGACCGGCGCCGGTGTTGGTCAGCACCAGCTGGACCTGCCCGCTGTCGCCCTGGTGACGCACCGTCAGCTCGACACCCGCAGCGCCGGCCTGGCCCTGGAACCGGCGCAGGAAGCCGTTGGGACCGTGCACGGTGAAGTCGTAGGCGCCCGCCGCGAGGGTCCAGTCGCCGGTCAGCTGCCGCCCGGCCCCGACGGTGTAGGTCCACGGGCCGTTCGGCTGGGTCGCCGAGGTCACCAGGAAGTGGGCGCCGGCGTCGCCGTGGCTGGTGAACTCGATCTGGAGCCGGCCGTCGGCGCCGGCGCGGGCGTCGGCCGACAGGTCGTAGGGCAGCGGACGGGCGGTGCGCAGGCCTGGTTCCTGCGTCGGCAGCGCCGGGTCGGCCGGGGGCACCGGCTGGTAGCTGGGGTGGCGGTCCTGGTCCGGCGGCAGGTAGCCGCTGGTGTCGGGCAGGCCGGGGACCTCCGGGTCGGGGCGGCTGAAGTCGAAGGCCGCCGTCAGGTCGCCGGAGACGGCGCGGCGCCAGGGCGAGATGTTCGGCTCGTGCACCCCGAAGCGCCGCTCGATGAACTGGATGATCGAGGTGTGGTCGAAGGTCTGCGAGCAGACCGCGCCGCCCTTGCTCCACGGCGAGACGACGAACATCGGCACCCGCTGGCCCAGGCCGTAGGGCCCGGCCGTGGCGGCGCCCCCGTCGTAGAGCTCCCCGGTGGTGGTCACGGTGGACTGCCCGTCGGCCGCCGAGCTCGGCGGGTACGGCGGCACGACGTGGTCGAAGAACCCGTCGTTCTCGTCGTAGGTGATCAGCAGCGCCGTCCTGCTCCACACCTCGGGGTCGGCGGTGAGCGCGTCCAGCACCTGGGAGATGTACCAAGCACCGTAGTTGACCGGCCAGTTCGGGTGCTCGGTGAAGGCCTCGGGCGCCACGATCCAGGAGACCTGCGGCAGCTTCCCACCGACCACGTCGCCCTTGAGCTGGTCGAAGAGGCCCTCGCCGGCCTGGGCGTCGGTGCCGGTACGGGCCTTGTCGTAGAGCGGGTCACCGGGGTTGGCATCGCGGTACTGGTTGAAGTACAGCAGCGAGTTGTCGCCGTAGTTGCCCCGGTAGGCGTCCTCTATCCAGCCCCAGCCGCCCTTCGCGTCCAGGCCGTTGCCGATGTCCTGGTAGATCCGCCAGGAGACCCCGGCCCGCTCCAGCCGCTCGGGGTAGGTGGTCCAGGAGTAGCCGGCCTCGGCGTTGTTGATGACCGGGCCGCCGCCCTTGCCGTCGTTGCCCGTCCAACCGGTCCACATGTAGTAGCGGTTGGGGTCGGTGGGGCCGACCAGCGAGCAGTGGTAGGCGTCGCAGATGGTGAACGCGTCGGCGAGCGCGTAGTGGAAGGGGATGTCCTCGCGGGTCAGGTAGGCCATCGTGGTGGCGGTCTTGGCCGGCACCCACTGGTCGTACTTGCCGTTGTTGCGCGCCTGGTGGCCGCTGTTCCAGTCGTGGGCCAGGTCCTCCAGGAACTGCAGCCCGAGGTTGTCCGCGGTGGGGCGGAAGGGCAGCACGTCCTTGCCGCCGTCCGACTGGTACCAGACCGGCTTTCCGCTGGGCAGCGTCACCGGACGCGGGTCGCCGAAGCCGCGGACCCCGCGCAGGGTGCCGAAGTAGTGGTCGAACGAACGGTTCTCCTGCATCAGGACGACGACGTGCTCCACGTCCTTCAGGCTTCCGGTCCGCCGGTGCGCCGGGATGTCCGCGGCGCGCGCGATGCTGGTCGACATCGCGGACAGGGCGGCGGTCCCGCCCGCGAGCTGGATGAAGCGGCGACGATTGATGGCGCTCATGGCAGACCTGTCTCCTGGGGGGCTCCGGGATCACCGTGGACAGAGCGGGTGCGGAGACAGTCTCATGAGCCGACCGGGAACTGGCGACGGAGCGCGGGCGAAGCCCTGGAGAACGCTCCGCCAACTTCGGTCGCTTCGGGCATTTCCAGCAGTAGGCATACGATATGACGCCTACTCGGGCGGCGCTTGGAGCACGGGCCGGGACGGCCGGTTCAGCTCGCCTTGCTCAGCTGCGTGGTCTCGGCGCGCGGAGCGCGGGCGCCCGTCTCGGGCGCCTGCGGCCGGCGGCCGGCCAGACGGCAGCCGAGGCAGTCCGGGTGTCCGTCCCGGGCGTCGGTGTCGCGAAGGCGCCAGTCCCGGCGGTCGACCGGGCGCGGTCCGCTCGGCTTGCCCCAGCCCGCGAGGTGCAGCCACCAGCTGGCCAGTGCGGCGGAGGCGACGATCGCCACGCCCAGCCAGAGTCCCGCCGGGGATCCGGCGGCGAATGCCACGCCCAGGACGAGGCTTCCGATGGCCACCAGGGCGCTGCCGGTCCAGCCGGCGACGGTGTGGCCCATGTCGTGTCCGCCGTGTGCGGTCATCCGGACTTCCTCCAGGATGTGATAGTCCAGCTGCGATGGAAGCAATTTAGCTTACGAGCTAAGTAACTTAGATGCTAAGGGGAATCCCGGTGAAGGGCAAGACGCGTCCGGAGGCGACGGCCGAGCAGGCACTGCAGGCGATGGACCGCATGATCGCGCTCGCCCACTTCGGCCAGCAGGACATCGCCGGGCGGCTCGGGCTCAACGTCACCGACCTCACCTGCCTGGGCTTCGTCATCGAGGCGGCGCTGGCCGGAGAGGCGCTCACCGCGAGCGACCTCGCGGACCGAGCCCGCCTGACCACGGGGGCGGTCACCGGCGTGCTCAACCGGCTGGAGGCGGCGCGATACGTCCACCGCACGCCGGATCCGGCCGATCGACGCCGACTCCGGGTGGTCATGGACGAGTCCGCCCAGAGCCGCGTGCTGGAGGTCTACGGTCCCTTCTACGAGGGCCTCGGCGGGCTCTTCGCCGACTACACCCCCGACGAGATCGCCGTCCTCGCGGACTGGTTCACCCGCGCCCGGGCCCTGATGCAGGAGAGCTTGACCGAGATCCGCACCACCGCGAAGCCCACGCGTTCCTGAGGCGGCTCTCCTGGCGGGCCGTCCGGGCGCTCACGGGAACCGGTGTTCCTCTGGTCGGCGTCGTGCATTACGGTCGGGCTCGCACGCATGAGTGGACGGGGGTCACTGTGGCGATCGAGTTGCCTGGCGAAGTCGTGTCGATGCTCCAGTTCATCGGGGTGAACTGGCCGAACGTGAACGAGGACAAGGTCCGGGAACTTGCCTCGCATGTGCGGGAGTTCGCGGACAGTGTGGACGGTACGCACCAGAAGGCGACCGGGACGGTCAACGCGATGGCCGCCGACTACCAGGGCTCCTCGTACGAGGCGCTGGTGGCGAGTTGGGCGCATCTGTCGTCGAGTCACATGAGCGAACTGGTCGATGCCTGTCACACGGTGGCGACCGCGCTGGACGCGGCGGCCGGGGTGATCGTCGGGATGAAGATGCAGGCGATCGGCGAACTGGGCGGGCTGGCCGTGACGTTCGCGGCCGATCAGGCGGCGGCGGTGGCGACCTTCGGGCTGGCGGAGGCCGGCATGGCGCTGATCGTCGAGGGTGCGGAGCAGATCACGGACTACCTGGAGCAGCAGCTCGAGCAGTACATCATCGGGCAGGTGATCGAGGCGGCGATCACGCCGTTGGTGGGCGTGGTGGCGAAAGCGGTCAACGGGCTTGCCTTCGAGGCGGTTTCGGGGGTGCTGGGCGTTTCGGGCACCGGGGGCGCGGGCGGGACCGGGTTCAAGATCGACCCGGCGGCGCTGGAGGACCACGCGGAGACGATGAACGGGCACGCGCAGGAGGTGGCCGGGCACGCGCAGGTGCTGCGCGGCAAGCTGGCGGGGGTGGACTTCACATGAGCAACCAGATCGTCAAGGCGCTGGAGGACGGCGCGAAGAAGCTCGGCAAGGCCCTCGCGGAGGACGCGGGGAAGACGGTGAAGGACTTCTACCACTCGGCCGGCGCCAAGCTGAAGACGGTGGCGAAGCGGACCGCCGAGACGGACGCCCAGCACGAGGCGGCGCTGAAGAAGATCCTGGGAGACGCCAAGCACGACGAGCCGCATGAGCCCCACCTGCCGGGTGAGGGCGGTGGCCGTGGTGGCAAGGGCGGTTCGGGCGAAGGCGGTTCGGGCTCGGGCCGCAAGCAGGTCGCGGACCCACGGGAGGCGGGCCGCAAGGAGGACGCGGTCTGCGAAGGCGGCGAGCCCGTCGACATGGCCACCGGGCGGATGTTCATCGACCAGGTCGACGTCTCGCTGCCCGGTTCGCTGCCGCTGCTGTTCACCCGCAACTTCGAGTCCGGCTACCAGGCGGGCCGTTGGATGGGCCCGCGCTGGGTCTGCACCTTCGACGAGCGCCTGGAGATCGACGCCGAGGGCGTGGTCCACGTGGGCGCCGACCGCCGCACCCAGGCCTACCCGCACCCCGAGCCGGGCGAGGCCGTCCAGGCCAGCGCCGGAGCGCGCCGCGACCTCGAACTCGCTGCTGGCGGCTACACCATCACCGATCGCTCCACCGGGCTGGTCCGCGAGTTCTCGGTCGCCACGGGCGGCACCGAGGCCCTGCTCACCCGCGTGCGCGACCGCTCCGGCCGCCACTACGACCTCGACTACGACGAGCACGGCACCCCGCACTCCATCACCCACTCCGGCGGCTACCGCCTGCTGGTCACCGTGGACGCCGGGCGGATCACCGCCCTGCGCCTGGCCGGTGGCGACGTGCACGGCCACGACGCGCTGCTGCTGCGCTACGGCTACACCGAGGGCCACCTGAGCAGCGTCTACAACTCCTCCGGCAAGCCCATGCGCTTCGCCAACGACGCGAGCGGCCGCATCCTCTCCTGGACCGACCGCAACAACTCCCAGTACCTCTACGTCTACGACACCCGCGACCGCGTCATCGACGAGGGCGGCGCCGACGGCACCCTCAAGTTCCGCTTCACCTACGGCGATCCCGACCCCACCACCGGCCTCAAGCTCCACACCGAGACCAACGCGCTGGGCCACACCACGACGTACCACGTCAACGAGCACGCCCAGATCACCACCATCACCGACCCGCTCGGCAACACCAGCCACTTCGAACGCGACGACTACGACCGCTTGTTGGCCGAGACCGATCCGCTGGGCCGCACCACCCGCTACGAGTACGACGGAGCGGGGGATCTGATAGCCGTCACCCGCCCCGACGGCGAGCGGGCCACCGCCGACTATCTCGGCGGGATGAGCCTTCCAGCGCACATCGCCGAGCCAGGCGGCGCGACCTGGCGGCACACCTATGACGCGACCGGTCGACGCACCTCGCTCACCGACCCGCTCGGTGCCATCACCCGCTACACCTACGATGCCCTCGGCCACATCGCCTCGGTCACCGACGCCCTCGGCCACAGCACCCGGATCACGTGCAACCCGGCTGGACTCCCGACCGAGATCACCGACCCGACCGGAGCTACCACCCGCTACGAACGGGACGCCTTCGGGCGAACCGTGATCGTTACGGACCCTCTCGGCGCGTCCACCCGTCTCGGCTGGACGCCAGAGGGCTACCTCGCCAGCCGGACGGCTCCTGATGGCAGTACCGAGTCGTGGTCCTACGACGCCGAGGGTAACCAGCTCGGCCACGTTGACGCGCTCGGCCGACGAAGCGCCTTCGAGTACACCCACTTCGAGTTCCTGGCCGCCCGTACCAGCGCTGATGGCGCGCGCATCAGCTTCACCCACGATGCGGACATGCGGCTCGTCGCCGTCACCAACGCTCTGAGCCAGCAGTGGACCTACTCCTATGACGCTTCCGGACGTCTGGTCGGCGAGACCGACTTCCACGGTCGTACGGTCCGGTACGAGCTCGATGCAGCCGGACAGGTCACCTCGGTCACCAACCCACTGGGCCAGACAACTCGCTACAGCTACGACACGTTGGGCCGGCTCGTGGCAGTCGACGCGGACGGCCGGGTCACCACCTATGTCCATGACACCTCGGGGTGCCTTGTCCGAGCGACCAACGCGGACGCGGACGTGCTCCGGACCGTCGATCTCCTTGGCAATCTGCTGACTGAGACCGTCAACGGTCGCACACTTACCCACAGACGGGACACTCTCGGCCGCCGAACCCACCGCACCACCCCCACGGGACACACCAGCGAATGGAGTTATGACGCGGCCGGGCGGCCCGCTGCCCTCATGACGACCGGGGGCACGCTCGAGTTCAGTCATGACGCGGCCGGGCGCGAACAGCGGCGCATCGTCGACGGCCACCTCGCCCTCGCCAGCACCTGGGACACCCGAGGCCGTCTGACGGCCCAGACCCTCCGAACAACGAGGCCCGAGCGGCAGGCTCTCCAAGACCGTTCATACACATACCGTGCGGACGGCAGCCTCACTGCCGTCGATGACCAACTCTCGGGTCGCCGTAGCTTCGAGCTCGACGCAGCCGGACGGGTTACCGCCGTCCGAGCACAGAGCTGGAGCGAGACGTACGCCTATGACTCGGCCGGCAATGTCACGGACGCCGACTGGCCCGCTCGCGGCGGCGAGGCCCTCGGTGCGCGCACATACAGCGGAACCCAGCTCGCCACCGCCGGTCGCGTCCGTTACGAGTACGACGCGGCTGGCCGTACCACTCTGCGCCAGGTCACCCGCCTCTCGAGGAAGCCTGACACCTGGCGTTTCAGCTGGGACGCCGAGGACCGCCTCACTCACGTCACCACGCCCGACGGCACTGTCTGGCGCTACCTGCACGATCCCTTCGGCCGCCGCATCGCCAAGCACCGGCTCGCCCCCGACGGGGCCACGGTTGAGGAGACAGTCGACTTCACCTGGGACGGCCCCGTCCTGGCCGAACAGACCACCCAGGCTCCGTATCTGCCCGGCCCGCACAGCCTCACCTGGGACTACAAGGGGCTGCAGCCGCTGTCCCAATGCGAGGTGATCGCCTCATCCGCCGTCGGCGCAGGCCCGAGCCCGCATGATCACATCGATCGCCGCTTCTTCGCGATCGTCACCGACCTGGTCGGTACCGCGACCGAACTCGTCGACCCGGCGACCGACACCATCGCCTGGCGGGGCTCCCACAGCCTCTGGGGACAGACAACCTGGCCCAGCGACAGCACCACCTACACCCCGCTGCGATTTCCCGGCCAGTACTTCGACCCCGAGACCCGCCTTCACTACAACCTCAACCGCTACTACGACCCGCAGACCGCCCGGTACACCACGCCGGATCCGCTCGGCCTGCTCCCGGCTCCCAACCCCGATACCTACGTCCACAACCCCCACACCTGGTCCGACCCATTCGGCCTGTCACCCCACCGTGAGACACCACCGGGGAATGCAACCAGCGAGTGGACACCTGATGAGAACTACTCGGACGCCACCGTCAACGACCGGCGCAAAAAGCAGGGCGCGTACTATGACACACCTCAGGACATTCATGACTTGGTGTCCGATGTCGTCTCAAACCCGAACTACCCGCAGCGGATGACCGGTCCTGCCGGACATCGAGTACCGGACTTCTACCAGGCCAACGGCGCCCCCCGGGCTGCTCAGAAGTGGCGACTTTCCAAGATCTTCGACAACGGAGATCCCAGCAGCCAGGCCCGCGTCCTGGTCGACGGCAATGGAAATATCGCCTATGTAGGAAGGCGAGCCGACGGCAGTCACAACTACAATCAGATCATTCCGTACCCGTGGGCGAAGCGGACATAGCCGTAGAGCCTTTGGGGTCAGGCAGGCCGGCGAGTCCCGGCGCCGGGGCGGTTCGAATATTCGTATAGGGGAGTCTGTATATGGACGAAATGGACGATGCTGCGCTGGCGACGGTGTTCAGCACAGCCGGCCTCGACTACCTGGGGATGGTCGACCCAGGCGTGCCGCTCATTCCTCCGGCTCTCGCAACGCTTGTCAGCAGCTGTTCCGAAGAGGATGGGATCCTTGCGAGGTCGGTGGAATCCGGAGATCCGCAGCTGATCGAAAAGGTGAATTCCGAATGGTATCGGATTTCCAGTGGCGGCGGGTTGTTCGGAGTGGAGAACCCGGAGTTTCTAGTGGCTGTCAACCGGTTCGGTGACACATTGCCTCGAGTCTGGTGGTGGGCGAAGGTCAAGCTGGCTGATCGGTGGGACATCGCGGGCGACGGCGCAGCCTCGGGCATTCTCGGAAACGGTCCTGGCCATCCGGCATTCGTCATGCTGTCCCTCGACGGGAACGTGGTGGTGCGAGGAGACCGGGGAGAAGAATGGGTCGACTGCGTCCTGCTGCGGAATCCCCAGCGGGTCGGGATGCTGCGGCAGCACGGTCAGTGGCTGGTCGAACGGCCTCGTACGGACGAGTTCACGCGCGCCGCACTGGAACGATGGCTGAGTTCCACCGAGGAGCGCTGACGTTCCACGTCGACTGGCAGGCCGGTGACTCCTCCACCGGTACCCGCCTTCCGGCGACAGCCGCAGGATTCCTGAAGAACCACTTCGAACTCGATTGATGACGGACGACGGATTGCGGAGCCGACGGCTCTGACCGCTTGGATGTCTGCGGCCTCGCTGATTTCGTCCGTACGAGGCCGCAGCGGGAAGCCGATCGTGATCTCGACGGTCCCGTAGGGTCGGATGCATGCGCCTGAGCACAGTGATCCTCCCCATCCACCGATGGAACGAGGGACAGAAGATCTGGCGGCGAGCCGAGGACCTCGGCTTCCACGCCGCCTACACCTACGACCACCTCTCCTGGCGGTCCTTCCGCGACGAGCCGTGGTTCGGGGCGGTGCCGACCCTCACCGCCGCCGCCACCGCGACCGAGCGGATCCGCCTCGGCACCCTGGTGACGTCAGTCAATCCTTTTTCACCTATCGCATGCTGACCTGCGATGTTCCGCGGGTTCAGCCCCTGATGCCACTACCCCTGTGAGCTGGCGGGCCAGAACTTGGGCGGAGCGCTGGCAGGATCCACGATCCGCAAGCGGCTCTGCTGGGACGGGTCGACCGCATTCAGCGAGATCAGGCGCTGGCCGTCTGCCTGGTCGAGTTCAGCCAAGGCATGGGGCAGGCCGGCGCACACAGTGGCGATAGCTGCACCGAGACCCACCAACCCGCCGTGCTTGTGATTCTGGCGGTACTCGATGCGATGCAGGCCCGACTCGGCGATGGCGACTACCTCGAGTGGGCGGCTCAGTTGCTTCGTGTCGTTCGTGACAACGATCTGAAAGCCGTCCGCCGCCGCACGCGCATAGAGGTCGACGTCCTTGGTTCCCGCCCAGTCTCCGAGTTCGGCCACGTGCTCGACGACGTGGTGTTTCAGGAGCAGCCGCACGATCCGTGCCATGGGAAGCGGCACATTCTCGTCGAGCAGCAGCTTCAAGACGCTGCCTGCCTGATTTCCGCGTCCTCGTAACTGTCGACATAGTCGGCGAAGTCCGCTGCGTCGCGCGCTGCCTCTGCTGTGACGCCCGGGTAGTAGTCGCCGATCTGCTCAGGTGGCACGCCGTCCCGTAGGAGAGCGGCAACCTCTGTAGCCGGGATGCGTGTCCCCTCGACGACCGGCTCGCCGCCTCGCACGGCAGGGTCGATGGACACGTGCGGCCGGGGTTCAAGAAGGTCCGGGATTCGTCGACCACCACGGTAGAAAGGCGCAAGCACGTCCACCATGTCGTGGATGACGACATTGCCCTTGCTCCGCACGAGGTCCACTGCGTGGTCCGGGTCTGCCAGGTAGATCGTGTCACCGCCCGCGACCAGCCGGTAGGCCGAGAGGTGTTCCCTTTCGTCGAGGCCCTCGCGCAACGTGTTCAGCGCCCGCCTGATCTTCTGGAGGGATGCCTCCTCGCGAAGGCGGACACAGGCTCGCAGGGCGACCACGTCGCGAAAGGAGTAGAGGATCGGACGAGATGCTGAGATCTCCGGCACGAGGACAGCGCCGCGCTCGCCGGTGGCCCGCCGCCAGTGCGACAGCTGCCGCAGAGTCGCACCGGACAACGCGGCAGCCAGTTTGGGCTCGTACGACATGCGGCACCTCCTTGGCTCCAGACGACGATCCGACGCTACTTCATCGTCCCGTACGGGCATCAGGCTCGCCAGCATTTCACCCGGATGAGGCCGCCGAGACGCGCCGCGCTCTTGTGAGCTTCTGCCGTCGGTCGCCGGCGGTGAGCTCGCTGAGGCGCTCGCCGATCACGGAAACGCCAGGTCGGGGCTCCTGCGCGTAGTACCGGGACTTGCGTCGGCGCAGTAGGGCCTCGCCGTGCTCACCCCAGGTGAATCCGGGCTTCCGCAGCAGCTTCCCGAACACCTCATCGACTGTCTCCGGAAACGCGGCGGCCAGTCGGCGGAACGGCAGTGGTGAGATCGACTCCTCGCGCAGGTATGTGCGCAGCAGGTCCTGGTGCTGCCTGCGGCCCGCGAGGGCCGGGTCGGCGAAGAGGTCCCGCAACAGTCCGTAGTCCGCGTAGAAGTTGAGTCCGTCGACCTCGTCGTAGATGACGCCGATGGTGCCCGAGTCCGCAAGATCTTGTGGCAGTTCGAAGAACGGCAGACCCAGGCCAGGGAGCCGCCTGCCTCGGGCGCGGTCGGGCGCCCCGGCGACGGCGGCTTCCTGCCGGTGCCGGTAGTAGGCGTTGAGCCTGGCCTCGGCCTCGGCAGGGGGCAGGACCAGTTCGTCGCCGCCGCAGAACTCGACGAACGCGGCCCGGTCCTCCCGCATCCGCTCCCATCCCTGCTCGATCTTCTCGGGGTTGCGGAAGACCAGTTCGGGTTGGCTGGTGGCCAGTTGGAGCGCGGCCTGGGCGATCTCGGTGGCACTGGACTTCGGGTAGGACGACATCATCCCGGAGATCAGCCACACACCGTCGGCCGAGTGGATGGGCACCAAGCAGGCGAGAAGGAACTGTCCCTTGGACACTCCACGGAAGACCCTCGGCCCGATGTTCGAGTACACGCGGTACTCCAGGTCGTCGACCAGGTTCAGCAGGACGACGCCATCCCCGTCCTTGCGCCGGATCTCGAAGATGCCCTCGACCGGGCCACGCCAGCCGAGCAGCAGCTCCCGATCGACTTCGCTCAAGTCCCGCCGTGAGGCGACGAATCGGTCCACAACGGTGGTACCGCCCGGCAGGCGGTACCGCAGGATGAATTGGTCGGTGATCCGAACCGCCGTACCCTCGTCCAGCCGCCGCTCAGGGCCCGCGGCCTCCAGCAGGAGGGGAGTTAACCACTGGTCGAAGCGAGCGCTCTGCCCGAAGGCGACCAGCTCTCCCTTCAACTCGGCACTGCGCTCGATGAGATCGGTAAGCGAGCGCTCGCAGTGATCCGCATCCCGAACGGCGATCACCATGTCCTGCTCTCCCTGCTTGCCAGTGCCGAAATGATGTGTGAGCCGCTTGACGTCAGCCGGACCAGTAGCGGCTCGGCCCTGCCCAGCGCACCCATGGCGCCACGCTAGCGGTCGTGCAGGTGCCGTCGCCGCGGGTCGCTCGAATCTCACCTGCCGGAGCGAACGCGTAGGGTCGAAGCCATGCGCCTGAGCACAGTGATCCTCCCCATCCACCGGTGGAACGAGGGACAGAAGATCTGGCGGCGAGCCGAGGACCTCGGCTTCCACGCCGCCTACACCTACGACCACCTCTCCTGGCGGTCCTTCCGCGACGAGCCGTGGTTCGGGGCGGTGCCGACCCTCACCGCCGCCGCCACCGCGACCGAGCAGATCCGCCTCGGCACCCTGGTGACGTCGCCGAACTTTCGCCACCCGGTGACGTTGGCCAAGGAGTTGGTCAGCCTGGACGACATCTCGGGCGGGCGGCTGACGGTCGGGATCGGGGCCGGCGGGGTCGGGTTCGACGCGACGGCGATGGGGCAGGAGGCGTGGTCGCCGAAGGAACGGGCGGATCGGTTCGGCGAGTTCCTGCCGTTGTTGGACAAGCTGCTCACCCAGGACGCGACCACCGAGGAGGGCCGCTTCTACTCGGCCGTCGAGGCTCGGAACATCCCTGGCTGCGTGCAGCGGCCACGGCTGCCGTTCTACGTGGCGGCGACCGGGCCGCGCGGGCTGCGGCTGGCGGCGGAGTACGGGCAGGGGTGGGTGACGTACGGCGATCCGAAGGGGCCGGCCGACGTGCCGGTCGAGCAGGCGCCGGACGTGATCGCGGCGCAGCTCGCGAAGCTGGCCACGGCCTGCGAGGCGCACGGGCGGGACGTCGCCGAGTTGGAGAAGGTCCTGCTCCAGGGCTCCACCGCCGAGAAGCCGCTCGCCTCGCTGGACGCCTTCGTGGACTGGGCCGGCCGCTACCGCGAGCTGGGCATCACCGAGTTGGTCATCCACTGGCCGGTGCCGGACTCGATCTTCGAGAACGACCTGGCCGTCTTCGAGAAGATCGCCACCGAGGGCCTGGCACAGCTGAGTTGAGCGGCGGAGGCACATGCGAAGTCAGTTCTGCTACACCACGATGACGAAGCAAGGATCCTGAAGGGACATCAGGCCGAGAAGATGTGCACAGAGCGTCCACCGGGTCTCCCACACGTGAGCGGAGAAGGGGGTGGGACGCACTGTCTCGTCTGCGTCCGCGTCCGAACCTCCTGGGGGATCCTCCGATGTCTGCTCGCTCCACTCGCCGCCGCTCCCGTCTGCTGGCCGCCGCTGCCACCGCCGCCGTGCTCGGCGCCGCGATGCCGCTGTTCACCGGCGCCTCCGCCGCCTGGGCCTGCGGTGACGGCGGCACCGCCGCAGTGGCACCCGCGACGCCGACGGCCCCGGCACCGACCGGTGCCGCCAACGCCGCGCCGGCGGCCGGCGGCCCGGCTGCCGCGGTGCACAAGGGCGAGCCGACGATCGCCTACCTGCCGGGCACGCCCGACACCATCACCGCGGGCGGCAGCCCGATCGAGTTGCAGGTGGAGATGGCCAACTTCACCGGCGCGGCGTACGACGATCTTCGGCCGACCCTCGGCTTCTACGACATGGCGGCCGGTGGGACCAACCTGCGGCCCGAGGACTTCACCGTCCAGGTCATGACCGGTGGCCAGTGGAAGACGCTGCCGGTCCACCACGGGTGCGACCCGGTGATCTACCCCGACACCTCCGGCCTCGCCCAGCACCTGGACACCGGCCGGGCTTCGCGGCTGATGTTCCGCGTCGCGCTCTCCGGCAAGGCGCCGGCCGACCAGCACGACATCACCGTGTTCCTCGGCACCGCACCCGGCGGCCAGGGCCCCGTGCGCACCCTGCACATCGTTCGCCCGGACGCACCGACCAGCGCGCCGGCGAGTGCCCCGGCCAGGACCGCGACCGGGACGCCGACCAAGTCCGCCCCGGCTGCCGTGCCCACCGCCGCGCCGACCCAGGCCGCCGTGCGGCCCGCGGCGGCGACCTCGCCCGCCGCTGTCCCGACCACGGCGACCGCCACCCCGCAGCAGCTTGCCTTCACCGGCGGCGGCGCCTCGTCCGGCCTGCTGCTCGGCGCCGGCGGAGCCCTGGTCGTCCTCGGCGCGGGCGCGGTGACCATGGCCGCCCGCCGTCGCTCGACCGGTCGCCACTGAGGGCGGAGGCAAGGCGGGCCGCGTCGGATCGGCGCCGCCCCTCGCCGCTCCGGCGGACGCCGCGTGAGCGGCACCCTCGTTCTCGACAGCGAGGCACTCTCCAAACTCTCCCGACGGCATCGCGACATGACCGTGCGGCTGGACGTCGCCCGGACGCTCGACCTCCTGGTGGTGACGAGCGCGGCCACGCTGGTCGAGGCGCGCGACCCCAAGGTGCCGCAGGCGGCGTTCGACCACGCCGTGTCCCTGGTCAAGGTGCGGCCCATCACGGAAGAGGTCGCACGCGCCGCGAGCAAGCTGCTCGCAGCCGAGGGACTGCACGGGCACAAGTACGCCATCGACGCGATGCTCGCCGCCACCGCCCACCTGGAACACGGCGACGTGACCGTCGTGGCCAGGGACACCGATGATCTGCGCCGGCTGTGCCAAGTGCGCATCTCGGTCGAGCCGATCTGACGCCGCTGTCGCGCCGCGGTTCGGCCCCCGTGCCGCGCTGTCGCGGGGCAGGCGGGTGGGTTCGACGGCGTGGCCGTCAGGGTGCCGGTGTTCGGGTGGTCCCGCTCGTATAGATCCCGCATAGGCCACGGATAGCGGCTGCCTCGACGCTGGGCCGAGGTGAGTCTCCCGTCCGGAACTCCATGGTGTTCGTCCTCTCTTGCCTGCGGTGCGGTGCCCGTCTACCCGAGACCGCTTGACGGTGGGGACACTGGGAGCCGGTCGCATCGCCCTGATATTGACTCGATATCGGTCCCCCGGAGATCCGCCCGGCAGCCGGTCCTGACGTCAGGGACGCCGACCACCCGGAAAGCTGACGGATCGTCGTAAACCGCCGGATGGTTGCGGTTGGATCACAACGTGTCCGATAGGTGGGGCAATGGGGGAGAGGAGCGGGTTTTCCCGTTGCTGGCGCGGCTGATGATCTCTCATACTGCCAGGTGACTGACGGTGCGGCTGAGCTTGGCAGGCGGCGCGCGCGTCCGGCCCGTTCACTCCGAGGGCCCATTCACTTCGTGGGGGAAGTCTGTTGTCCGCGCCCGATCCTGCCGCTGACCTCGAGTCAGTGGAAGCGCCCGTTCTCGCGACGGAGCCGCCCGGTGAGCAGCCCAGCAGCCGGTCCCGCCGGCTGCCTCGAGCCACCATCGTCACCCTGGCCACCCTCGGACTGCTCGCGGTCACCGCGGCCAGTGCCACGGTGACCGTCGCCGTCGGCCGGCCGGGACACCACCCGGCCGCCGCGGCGGCGATCGCGCCGGCCGGCCCGAGCACCGCGCCGGCCGCCCAGCCGGGCCCGGGCACCAGCGCGACCCCGGTGCCGCTGCCCAGCCTCTCGCTCGCCCCGTCGCCCACCGGCAACCTGCACGGCTCCGTCAACGGCGACACCCACGGCGGCGACCTGCGCTTCTTCCTGGTCACGCTGCCGGACGGCGCCGAGGCCTACGGCGCCGCGGACGGCACCGCGCTCACGGTGTCCGACATCGCGAAGAACTACGCCAAGCCGGACGAGACCCAGGGCATCCTGGACTCCTACGGCTACCAGGAGGCGGCCTACCGCCGGTACCGCACCGCGGACGGGCAGACCGAGATCTCCGCCCAGCTGATGCGCTTCTCCTCGGCCGACAACGCGAAGGCCTTCGCGCAGTCGGCCACCTGGGACAGCGCCACCTCGGTGTCGGTGAACGGCGACAGCTCGGCCAGGGGCTTCCTCTTCAAGCCGGCCCAGCAGGCGGACACCGGCGAGCTGGCCGGCGTCGGCTGGGTCGGCGACGTCGAGTACGAGGTGCACGTGTACGTGAAGGGCGACCCGGACGCGTCGCTGCTGGCGGACGCGATGAAGCGCCAGCGTGACCGGTTGGGGAGCGGTGGCTGAGGCCGCGGACCGCAGTGGTCCGCCGTCGCCCGTCGTCCCGCCCGCGCAGGAGTCCGCTGTGAGCACGCCGCCCGAAGTTCCTGATTCCCCCGCCGAGTTGGCCCCAGTGCCCGAGCCCGAACCGGCCGCCGAGCCTTCCGCCGAGCCTGTCGCCGAACCGGCCGCCGAGCCCGTCGCCGACCAGCGTCCGTGGCGTCGCTCGCGGACCGCGCTGCTGCTGGTCGGCGCGCTGCTGCTCGGGCCGTTGCTCGGTGGTGGCGTCGGATACGCGATCCAGGCACAGCGTCCGCCGACACCGCTGCCGCCGATCCAGCCGGTCACGCTGCCCAGCTACCCGGCCGTCCACCTGGACCCCCAGGCCTCGGCGGCGATCGCCCCGAAGCCGCTCGCCATCGACGGCGATCTGCGTCCGCTGCTGGTGCCCAGGCCGGCCGGCGCGCAGGACTAGGACGACTTCGGTGTCGCGGACACCGGTGACTGGGAGACCGCAGGGCAACTGGCCCAGGAGACCGGGCGGCAGGCGCGGGACTTCCAGCAGCTGCTGACCGGCGGCTTCCGCCGGGCGGCGCTGATCACCTGGCAGCAGAACGGGGTGAAGTACCGGGTCCAGCTGATCCAGTACTTCTCCGACGCCGCCGCCTCGGCCGTCTCGCAGGCGGCGACCGCCCGTACCGCTGGGACGCCGTTCTCGAACGGCATGGCCGGCGGCTACCAGGCGGCGACCACGCCGGACACGTACTTCGAGACCAACGAGCAGTTCTACTACGCCTCGGCGGTCACCCGGCGCGGTGACCTGGTCGTGCGCGTGGAGGCGTTCGGTACCGCCCAGATGACCGCGGACACGGTCCGCGACCTGGCCAAGCAGCAGTGGGAGCGGCTGGCATGACCGACCTCGAAACCCCTGGGGCCGAGCCGGCACCCCTCCCCGCGCTCGAGCCGGAACCCACCTCGGCCCTCGTCTCCGCTCCCCGCCGCCGGCGCCCCGCGCTGCGGGTGACGGCGGCGGTCGCGGCAGCCGTGCTGGCCGGCGTGGTCATCGGCGCCGGCGTCATCGCGGCCACCCCCGACCGCACCGCGCCCCGCGCCGCCAAGGCCCCGGCCGCCGCGCCCGTCCCGGCCGCCGCGCCGAGCAGTGGCCCGGCGTACGGCGCCGGCGCGAACGGCAGCCACTTCGGCTCGATGCGGGACCTGCTGCTTCCGCTGCCGGAAGGCTTCCGGCCGGGCCCGGACGACGGGATGTACGGCGACGACACGGCGCTGACGAAGGACCAGCTCACGTCCTACCTGGACGAGCAGATCAAGGACCTGCCCAAGGACCAGCGCGACAAGGTGAAGGCCGTGCTGCAGGCCGAGGGCCACAAGGCCGCGGGCGTGCGTAGCTACCAGCAGGACGACGCGACGATGGTCGCCACGGTGTGGCTGGACCAGTTCGACCAGCAGTCGGTGAACGCCGCGAACGCCTTCGCCGACGCGCTGGCCGGGGACTCGGGGATGTTCCGGGACGGGCCGCAGGTGCCCGACCACCCGGACGCCCGCTGCTTCCTGCCCAAGCTCGAGCCGAGCGAGCCGATCGACGGGATGGAGTGCACGGCGGCCGTCGGCGACCTGCTGGTGACCATGCACGTCGAAGGGGTCGCGCCGCTGCCGCTGAGCGAGGCCGTGTCCATCTTCCGTCAGCAGCTGCAGCGGCTGGCCCTTCCCGGAGCGTCCGTATGACCGAGCAGACCGCCGAGCAGACCGCCGCGCGGCCCGAACAGGCCCCCGCGCAGCCTCCCACGCAGCCCGAGCGGCCTCCCGCGCTGCCCGCCCGCGCGCAGGCCGACTGGATCGCGGAGGTCGATGACGCGGTCAACCCCTGGGCCGTCCCGGGCCAGTCCGACCCGCGCCCGCCGCGCCGTCCCCGCCCGGGCTCCGTGCTGCGCTGGTCGGTCGCCGCGCTGCTCCTGGTGGCCTCGGGCGCTGCCACCGCCATCGCGGTCACCGCGCCGGCGCGTACCGACATCCCGGGCCTGGCGACCCCGGCCGACGGTCGCTACACCTTCGCGCAGGCGACGCTGCCGCAACTCCCGGACGGCAAGCCGGCCCCGAGCGCCTTCGCGGCACTGCACCGGCACTACGCCGACCTGCGGGCGCTGGTGCTGCCGGCGCCCCGCGAGGCCGTCCCGGGTGCCGCGAACGGCGTGACGCCCGCCGCCGCACCCCCCTGCACCGACTACGCGAAGCTGCACAACGACTCGGCCGGCGTGCCGAACATGCTCGCGACCGATGCCTGCCGCGGCGCCGCCTCCCGGGTCTGGACCGCCAAGGACGGGACCCGCACCGAGATCTGGCTGCTCCGCTTCGGCTCGTCGGACGAGGGCAGCGACTTCTACGGCAACCTGACCGCGAGCGGCAGCCCCAAGGCGGTCCAGCAAGGAGCCACCGGCATCGACGAGTTCGACTTCAAGGTCCCGACCGCGAGCTTCACCAGCAAGAGCGGCCTGCTGGCCGGTCCGCAGGGTGCCGCGCAGCCGGTCGCCGAAGTCGCCTACCTCGGCTCCGGTGACGTGGTGGCCACCATCGTGATGAGCAACCCGCACGGTGTGCCGAACCAGGCCTTCCGCCAGGTCGTCCTGCTCCAGGCGGACCTGCTGGGCTGACGCGCCGTCACTCAGCCTGTGTGGCAACGCTGCTCGGGCGTCCCCTAGGGGATGGCCCGAGCAGCGTCATCCCGCAGCAGGAGAGGATCCACGCCTGCGGTCAGGTCCCACCGGGGTCGCCAGGCACTAGGTTCGACCTGTGTCCACCGCGCCTCCAGTCATCAGAACGGACGCCCTCACCAAGCGGTTCCCCGCCGTCACCGCGCTCGATCAGCTCACCGTAGAGGTGCAGCCGGGCGTGGTCGGACTCGTGGGGTCCAACGGGGCGGGCAAGTCCACGCTCATCAAGATCCTGCTCGGGCTCTCGCCGGCCACCTCGGGAAGCGGCGAGGTGCTCGGGCTGAACATCGCCACCGAGGGCTCGGCGATCCGCGAGCTGGTCGGCTACATGCCCGAACACGACTGCCTGCCACCGGACGTGTCCGCCACCGAGTTCGTGGTGCACATGGCCCGGATGTCCGGGCTGCCGGCCACCGCCGCCCGCGAGCGGACGGCCGACGTGCTGCGCCATGTCGGCCTGTACGAGGAGCGCTACCGCCCGATGGGCGGCTACTCCACCGGCATGAAGCAACGGGTGAAGCTCGCCCAGGCGCTGGTCCACGACCCGCGGCTGGTGCTGCTGGACGAACCGACCAACGGCCTCGACCCGGTGGGCCGGGACGAGATGCTCGGGCTGATCCGCAAGGTGCACCGCGAGTTCGGCATCTCGGTGCTGGTCACCACCCACCTGCTCGGTGAGCTGGAGCGGACCTGCGACCACCTGGTGGTGATCGACGGCGGCAGGCTGCTGCGCTCCTCCTCCACCGCCTCGTTCACCGAGGTCACCCAGCTGCTCGCGGTCGAGGTGACGGACAACGCCGACGGCAGCGCCGATCAGCTGGTCCAGCAGCGGCTGGCCGCCGCCGGGTTGAGCGTCCGCCCCGACGGCGGGCACATCCTGTTGGTCGAGCTGGCGGGCGACGCCACCTACGACCTGATCCGGGACACCGTCGCCGACCTCGGGCTCGGCCTGGTCCGCCTGGAACAGCGCCGCCACAAGGTCGCCGAGATCTTCACCGAGCCGGCCGCCGAGCCGGCCGCCGAGCCGGCCGCCGAGTCGGCCGGCGAGCGGACTGCCGAGCGGACCGCCGAGCCGGCAGGGGACAGCCGATGACCAACCAGTCCGACTTCCCGGCGCTCACCGACGGTGCCGCCGCCGACGCCGCCCCCGGGGCCGCCCCCGACGGTGTCATCCACAACATCGGCTACCGCGGCTACCGGGGCCCTCGGCTCGGGCGCGGCTACGCCACCCGCTCGCTCTTCGTCCAAGGCCTGCGCGGCGCCTTCGGGTTGGGCCGCTCGGGACGGTCCAAGGTGTTGCCGATGCTGATGCTGGCCGCGATCACGCTGCCGGCCGCCCTGGTGGTGACGATCGCGATCAAGGGGGGCGAGGCCCAGCTCAGCACCGACTATCCGCAGTACCTGGCGAGCGTCGGCCTGCTCTTCGCGGAGATCTTCGTGGCCGCCCAGGCCCCGGTGCTGCTCTCCCGCGATCTGCGGTACGCGACCGTCCCGCTCTACTTCTCCCGCCCGATCATCCGCGCGGACTACGTGCGGGCCAAGGCCGCCGCGCTGGTGGCCGCGATGCTGATCGTCACCGGCCTGCCGCTGCTGGTGCTCTACCTGGGCGCGCTGCTCGGCGGGATGGACTTCGCCCACAACACCGAGCACTTCGGCATGGGGCTGCTCGCCGCACTGCTCTACTCGGTGGTCTTCTCGGCGGTCGCCCTGGTGATCGCGGCGGCCACGCCGCGGCGCGGCTTCGGGGTCGCGGCGATCATGGGCGTGCTGGTGGTCACCGGGATCGTGGCCACCATCATCGCCGGGCTCTCCGCCGGCGGTCTGCGCAACGACGGGGCAAACGGGGCGACTTGGGCCTATCTGATCTCGCCGAGCTCGGTGGTGGATCGGTTCGTCAACCAGGTCTGCGGTCTGGCGTCCGACTCCCCGGGGACGCCCGGGATGCTCGGCGCGGCGGTCTTCGGACTGGAGATCGTCGCCCTCGTCGTCGGCGCCTACCTGGTGCTGCTGCGCCGCTACCGGAAGATCTGAGGGGTCGTCATGGCTGTCATCACCATCGACAAGGTCTCCCGCTGGTTCGGCAACGTGGTCGCCGTCAACGACGTCTCGATGTCGATCGGCCCCGGCGTGACCGGCCTGCTCGGGCCCAACGGGGCGGGCAAGTCCACCCTGATCCACATGATGAGCGGCTTCCTCGCGCCCTCGGCCGGCAGCGTGACGCTGGACGGTGTGCCGATCTGGCGCAACCAGGAGGTCTACCGGGCGATCGGCCTGGTGCCGGAGCGGGAGTCGATGTACGACTACCTGACCGGCTGGGAGTTCGTGCTCGCCAACGCCGAACTGCACGGCCTGCCCGACCCGGGCGCGGCGGCCGCCCGGGCACTCGCCCTGGTCGAGATGGAGCCTGCGCAGCAGCGGCAGACCGGCACCTACTCCAAGGGCATGAAGCAGCGGGTCAAGATGGCCTCGGCGCTGGTCCACGACCCGGCGGTGCTGCTGCTGGACGAGCCGTTCAACGGCATGGACCCGCGCCAGCGGCTGCAACTCATGGAGCTGCTGCGCCGGTTCGGCGCCGAGGGCCGCACGGTGCTGTTCTCCTCGCACATCCTGGAGGAGGTCGAGCAACTGGCCCGGCACATCGAGGTGGTGGTCGCCGGACGGCACGCCGCCTCCGGTGACTTCCGCCGGATCCGCCGGCTGATGACGGACCGTCCGCACCGCTACCTGGTCCGCTCGAGCGACGACCGGCGGCTGGCCGCCGCGCTGATCGCGGACGGTTCCACGGCCGGCATCGAACTGGACTGGCAGGAACGGGCGCTGCGGATCCAGGCGATCAACTTCCAGGGCTTCACCGCCCTGCTGCCCAAGGTGGCCAAGGAGGCGGGGATCCGGCTCTACACCGTCTCGCCGGCGGACGAGTCGCTGGAGAGCGTCTTCTCCTACCTGGTCAACTCCTGACTCGCTCAACCCTGTTCCAGAGTCTCCAGAAGTCCAGAAGTCCAGAAGTCCAGAAAGGCTGAACACCGTGAACCTGACCGTGGCACGGCTGACCGTACGCGGTCTCCTCGGCCGGCGGCGGGCGATCCTGCTGCTGGTCGTCCCGGTCCTGCTGCTGCTGATGGCCGTGGTGGCGAGCGCTTCCAGCACCGCCGACACCGACAAGCACGACCTGACCGTCAGCATCCTCGGCACGCTGGGGCTCGGCACCCTGGTCCCGCTGCTCGGGCTGGTGGTGGGCACCGGCGTGATCTCGACCGAGATCGACGACGGCTCGATCGTCTACCTGCTGGCCAAGCCGCTGCCACGGCGGGTGATCATCACCACCAAGCTCGCCGTCGCCGTTCTCACCAGCTGGGTCTTCGCCGCCGTTCCCACCCTGATCGCGGGGCTGATCCTGGACGGCACCGCGGACCGGCTGGCGCTCGCCTACACGGTCGGCACCCTGGTGGCGGGCGCCGCCTACAGCGCGCTCTTCCTGCTGCTGGGCGTGGTCACCCGCAACGCGGTGGTGGTGGGGCTGGCGTACGCGCTGGTCTGGGAGAGCCTGGTCGGCAACTTCGTCAAGGGCGCCAGGACGCTGAGCATCCAGCAGTGGGGCCTGTCGATCGCCAAGACCATCGCGTCACCGGGCGCCATCACCGCCGATGTCGCGCTCGGCGCGGCCATTGCGCTGCTGGTGATCGTCATCGTCGCGACCACCGCCTTCGCCACGGTCCGGCTGGCCGGGCTGACGCTCAGCTCGGACGACTGACGCTTACGCCGGCCGGTTGCGGGGGCGGTGGGCACGGGTGTCCGCCGCCCCCGACTGCTACCCCCGACTGCTACCTCCGTCCGCTACAGCGTCCGGTCCCGCCCGGCTCCCCAGCCGGCCACGGCCGCCACGCCCGCCAGAGCGAGCAGCACCACCAGCACCGCCGTCCAACTCCCGGTCAGCTGGTGCAGCGCGCCCCCGCCGACCGGGCCGGCGGCGGCGATCAGGTAGCCGACCGCCTGCGACATGCCGCCCAGCCGGGCGGCGCCCGCCGCGCTGCGGGTGCGCAGCACGATGAAGGCCAGCGCCAGGCCGAGCGAACCGCCCTGCGCCAGGCCGAGCACCGCCGCCGCGACCCAGGCACCGGAGACCGGTGCGAGCAGCAGCACCAGCACGCCGGCCGCGTTCAGCGCCGCCATCGCCACCGCGAGCCCGCGCTGCCGGGTCAGCCGGCCGGCCAGCAGCGGCACCAGGAAGGCGCCCACCACCTGCACCAGGTTGCTGAACGCGAAGACCAGGCCGGCCTGGTCCCGGCTCATGCCGTGGTCGGCCAGGATCGTCGGCATCCAGGCGACCAGGGTGTAGACCATCAGCGAGGAGATGCCCATGAACAGGCTGATCTGCCAGGCCAGCGGCAGTCGCCAGATCCCAGCGATCGGCTTCTCGGCGACCGTCCGAGCCGGAGCAGCGGCAGCCCCCGCGGCTTCCGCGAGCCCAGCGGCCCGGTCCTGACGGGCCTTCAGCACCTGCGGCAGCCAGGCCACCGCCGCCACCAGCGCCAGCAGTGACCAGGCCCCGAGCGAGGCCCGCCAGCCGCCGCCGAGCGCGTGCTCCAGCGGCACCGAGCTGCCGGCCGCCAGGGTGGCGCCGACCAGCATCGTGGTCGAGTACACCCCGGTCATCGCCGCCGCCCGCTGCGGGAACTCGCGCTTGACCAGTCCGGGCATCGAGACGTTCAGCACGGCGATCGCCACCCCGATCACCACGCAGCCCGCGTACAGCGCCACCACCGAGGGCAGCACCCGCAGCAGCACCCCGGCGCCCAGCACCAGCACCGCCCCGAGCACCACCCGCTCGGTGCCGAAGCGGCGGGTCAGCCGCGGGGTGAGCGGCGCGCCGAGGCCCTGGAAGAGCACCGGCACGGTGGTGATCAGCCCGCTGACCGTGGTCGAGAGGCCGAAGGTGTGCTGGATCTCGCCGACCATCGGCGAGATCGCGGCCAGGCAGGCCCGCATGTTCAGCGCGACCAGCACGATCCCGGTCAGCAGCAGCGCCGGGTGGGCGAGCTTGGTACGGACACGGACGGCCGAAGTGGGCAGCGACTGCTGGGCCCGGGTGACGGACATGGTGGTGCCATTTCTAGGGAAACGGGGGGTGGCAGGGGGAGACGGGGGCCCGCTGTGGTGCGGGCCGGCGGCTGCCGACTACTTCCGCGCGGCGAACTCCGCGAGCAACTGCTCGACCGCCGCGGTCGGCTCGGCGAGCAGGGCGCGACAGGCGGTCTCGGCCCGCTCGGGGTCGCCGCTCGCGATCGCGTCGACCAGCGCCGCGTGGGTGGCCACGACCACCTCGGGCATCTCGTGGTCGCCGAACGCGGTGCGCATCGACTCGCGTACCGAGGCGCCGAAGTAGCGGTAGACCTCGGTCAACGCGGGATTGTGGGCGGCCTCGACGACCGCGGTGTGGAACTCCAGGTCATGCTCGACGGTGGCCTCGCGGCCGACCCGCTCCGGGTGTGCGGCGATCACCTCGGCCTCCCGGGCGAGCGCGGCCCGCATCCGGTCCAGGTCCTCGGGGGTGTGCCGGACGGCGGCCAGCCGGGCCGCCTCGGCCTCCAGCGCCGCGCGCACCTCCAGCACGTCGCGCACGCCGGAGCGCTGCACGCCGCGCAGCACGGCGGCGGGGTCGCTGGTGCTGCGCACGAAGGTGCCCTCGCCCTGCCGGGTGACCAGCATGCCCGCGTGCACCAGCACCCGGACCGCCTCGCGCACGGTGTTGCGGCCGACCTGCAACCGCTCGGCCAGCTCGTGCTCGGTGGGGATCCGCTCGCCGACCGCCCAGCTGCCCGCCGCCAACTGCGCACGGAGCTGCTCGATCGCGAGGTCCACCAGGGAGCGCCGACCGGCGGCCTGCAGGGAGCCGCCGCCGTTGCCCGTACCGCTACCGCTACCGCTACCGCTGGTCACCCGCCACCTCCGCCCGTCCGCCTGGTCCATCTGCTGGCTTGCCCGGTCATCCTACAACCACTTGCCCGGTCATCCTACAAGTGCCCCTGTGGGCTGTGCATGCAGGTTGTGAGACCCACTTGCATGGTTAAGCAATAGTGCAAGTCAAGGCCCGGTCAAGGCATCGTGGTGATCTCTCTATATGCTCCGCTGAAAGCGCCGGCGGAGAACCGATGGAGGGGAGTGCGGATGGCAGGCCAGAGGGCACGGTCGTCCGACCGCGACACTCCGCAGGAATCGCCGGCGGGCACCGGCGGCCGGGCCGCCGCCCGTCGTGCCCGTGCCCGGGCGCGACGCAAGCCGGCCAGTAGGAAGAAGATCATCGCCTGGACGGCGGCGGCCGCCGTGGTGCTGACGGCCTCCGCCACCGGCGCGGTCTATCTGAAGCTGACCGGCAACATCAAGAGCTTCGACCGGGCCGGCATCGCCCCCGACCGCCCGCCGGAGGCGACCCCCGACGCCAACGGCAACAAGCCGGTCAACGTGCTGCTGATCGGCTCCGACTCGCGCGGCGGCGGCAACAGCGACCTCGGCGGCGGTGGCGACGCCGGCGCCCGCTCGGACACCACGATCCTGTTGCACGTCTACGCCGACCACAAGCACGCGGTCGGCATCTCGATACCGCGTGACTCGCTGGTCGAGATCCCGTCCTGTCTGGTCAACGGCAAGTGGACCAAGCCGCAGCCGAACACCATGTTCAACGCGGCCTTCTCGATGGGGAACACCAACGCCGGCAACCCGGCCTGCACCCAGAACACCGTGGAGCACCTGACCGGGCTCCGGGTCGACCACACCCTGGTGGTCGACTTCGCCGGCTTCTCGGCGATGACCAGCGCGGTCGGCGGCGTCCAGGTCTGCCTGCCGAACGCCGTCTACCAGGGCGACCTGAACCCCAACCTCGGCCACAAGGGCGACCAGCTCTTCGCCAAGGGGTTGCAGACCATCTCCGGCCAGCGGGCGCTGGACTACGTCCGGGTGCGGCACGGCATCGGGGACGGCTCCGACATCGGCCGGATGCAGCGTCAGCAGGCCTTCCTCGCCGCGCTGATCAAGAAGGTCAAGGGCCAGGGGATGAACCCCACCACCCTGCTGCCGCTGGCCGACGCCGCCACCAAGTCGGTGACGGTGGACCCGGACCTGGCCTCGGCCGAAAAGCTGCTCGGCTTCGGGCTGTCGATGAAGAACATCGACCTGCACGACGTCAAGTTCGTCACCGTCCCCTGGCGCTTCGAGGGCCCCCGGGTGGCCTGGGTCGAGCCGGACGCGGACCGGCTCTGGGCCGCGCTCAAGGCCGACCGAACGCTGGACGGCCAGGACGCCAGCGGACAGCAGCCCGGCGCGGCGGCGAGCGGTGGCCCGAGTCCCAGCCCCAGCGCCGCCTCCATACCCAGCCCGAGCCCGAGCGCCGCGGTGGACGGCGCCGGCGCCAAGGTCATGGTCTACAACGGCACCACCACCAAGGGCCTGACCGGCGTGGCCGGCGCCAAGCTCAAGGAGGCCGGCTTCACCGTGACCGGCGCCGCCAACGCGGCCGCGCAGAACCACGACACCACGCTGATCCAGTACGGAGCCGGCGCGGTGACGGCGGCTCAGCAGCTGGCCCGGCTCTTCCCCGGCGCGACGTTGGAGAAGAGCGGGAGCGGGCTGGACCTGATCCTCGGCAAGGACTACGCGGCGGCGGCAGCCGGCGCCGCGGCGCCCAGCGGCTCGACGGCGCCGGCGGCCCAGCCTGCCCCGCTGCCCTCCAGCATCGCCGACAACGCCCGCTCGGCCGACGACGATCCGTGCGCCAAACTCAGCTACAACGGCTGACGGCTGACGATCCGTCAGCCGTAGAGTCGCTCCAGCACCGTCGCGACCCCGTCCTCGGCGTTGCTCGCGGTCACCTCGTCGGCCACCGCCAGCAGCTCCTGGTGCGCGTTGGCCATCGCCACCCCGTGCGCGGCCCAGTGGAACATCGGCAGGTCGTTGGGCATGTCCCCGAACGCGATGGTGTCGGCGGCCCGCAGCCCCAGCCGGCGGGCCGCGACGGCCAGCCCGGTGGCCTTGGTCAGGCCCAGCGGCAGCAGCTCGACGATCCGCGGCCCGGCCAGCGTGACGCCGACCAGGTCGCCGACGATCCCCCGGGCGGCGGCGGTCAGCTGATCATCCGTCAGTTCCGGGTGCTGCAGGAAGAGTTTGCTGATCGGCTCGGCGAACAGCTCGGCGCGGCCCAGCACTTGGCGCAACGAGAAGTCGCCCGCCGTCTCCAGCCGGTACGGGCCGAGGGCCAGCGCGGCGCCGTCCAGGCCGTCCTGGACGGCGGCCACGGCCAGCGGGCCGAGCTCCGCCTCCAGCTTGGCCAGCGCCAGTTGGCCGAGCATCCGGTCCAGGGTCATCGAGGTGAGCAGCTTGTGCGCGCCGGCGTCGTACACCTGCGCGCCCTGGCCGCAGACCGCGATCCCGGTGTAGCCGATCTCGTCGAGGACCGGGCGGGCCCAGGAGACCGCTCGCCCGGTGACGACGATGTGGACCGCCCCGGCCGCCGTCGCGGTGGCCAGGGCGGCGCGGGTCCGGTCGGAGACCGTCTCCGCGGGGGTGAGCAGGGTGCCGTCCAGATCGGTGGCGATCAGCCGGTACGGCAGCCCGGCGGTCACTTGACCGGGTCCAGCGTGGTCCGGCCACCCAGGAACGGGCGCAGCGCCTCGGGGAGCACCACCGAGCCGTCGGCCTGCTGGTGGTTCTCCAGGATCGCCACGATCAGCCGGGGGACGGCGGCCAGGGTGCCGTTGAGGGTGGCCAGCGGGCGGACCTTGCCCTCCTCGCGCATCCGGATCGACAGCCGGCGGGACTGGTACTCGGTGGTGTTCGAGGTGGAGGTGACCTCGCGGTACTTGCCCTGGGTCGGGATCCAGGCCTCGATGTCGAACTTCCGGGCGGCCGAGGCGCCGAGGTCGCCGGAGGCGACGTCGATCACCCGGTAGGGCAGCTCCAGCGCGTTCAGGAAGTCCTTCTCCCACTGGAGCAGGCGGCGGTGCTCGGCCTCCGCCTCCTCCGGGGTGGTGTAGACGAACATCTCGACCTTCTCGAACTGGTGCACCCGGATGATGCCGCGGGTGTCCTTGCCGTAGGTCCCGGCCTCGCGGCGGAAGCAGGAGGAGAAGCCGGCGTAGCGCAGCGGCAGCTTCTCGGCGTCCAGGATCTCGTCCATGTGGTAGGCCGCGAGCGGGACCTCGCTGGTGCCGACCAGGTACCGGTCCTCCTGCTCCAGGTGGTACACGTTCTCGGCGGCCTGGCCGAGGAAGCCGGTACCGTCCATGGCGGCCGGGCGGACCAGGGCCGGGGTGATCATCGGGATGAAGCCGAGGGCGGAGGCCTGGGCCATCGCCATGTTGACCAGGGCCAGCTCCAGCAGGGCGCCGGGGCCGGTCAGGTAGTAGGAGCGGGAGCCGGCCACCTTGGCCCCGCGCTCCATGTCGATCGCGCCGAGCAGTTGGCCGAGCTCCACGTGGTCCTTGGGCTCGAAGCCCTCGGCCGCGAAATCGCGCGGGGTGCCGATCTCCTCCAGCGTGACGAAGTCCTCCTCGCCGCCGACCGGGGCGGCGGGGTCGATCAGGTTGGCCAGCGAGCGCAGCAGCCGCTCGGCCTCCTCCTTGGCCTCGCCCTGTTCGGCGTCGGCGGCCTTGACCTCGGCGGCCAGCTCCTTGGTGCGCTGGAGCAGGGCGGCCTTCTCCTCGCCCTGGGCCTTGGCGACCTGCTTGCCCAGACCCTTCTGCTCGTTGCGCAGCTCGTCGAAGCGGCTGCCCGACGACCGGCGGCGCTCATCGGCGGAGAGCAGGGCGTCGACCAGGTCGACGTCCTCGCCACGGGCGCGCTGCGAGGCGCGCACTCGGTCAGGGTCTTCACGAAGCAGACGAAGGTCAATCACGGGGGCAAGCCTACCGGGGCCGGACCCGGCTGGGGATAACTTATCGATCCCTGTGGATAACTCGCCTCACAAGATCCTTCGCCGCTATTTGTCCACAGGCCCGGGCTGGGCCCTGTGGATGACGGCCTGGCGCCGGATTCGGCACCCCCGAACCGGTGTTTTCGGGTTTCAAACCTCGCTTCGCGGTCCCGGCGGAGCGAATTCCACCACTCGGAGGGGTGACTTCTCTGCAGAAGGGTGACTCTGATGTGATCGGTCCCTTTTGGCGTGCTTACCGATGATCAGACCCGGCCTGGGAGTAGCTAAGCCGGTTTGTCGACTCATCCCCAGGTCTGTGGATAACCGGTGGATAACTACCGGGTAGCCCAGCCTGTGGATGGCGGAGCGGGCAGGTCGCCGCCCTGTGGATGAGCCTTCTGGTCGCCTTTCGGAGAGATGTCCGAAAAGCGACGGGGAGGTGGCGTGGAACCGTCCGTCAGCTTTCGCCGCGGCCGTCCAGGCAACGCGCCAGCCAATCGGCGGCCCTGACGAAATCCTCGTCCGAAGAACCCGGACGGCGCGCCGTGGCGGCCCGGCGGTCGGCGCGCGGATAGGAGCCGAGGAACCGGACCTGCGGGCAGATCCGCCGCAGGCCCATCAGCGCCTCGGCCACCCGCCGGTCGCTCAGGTGCCCCTCGCAGTCGATCGAGAAGCAGTAGTTGCCCAGGCCCTGGCCGGTCGGCCGGGATTCGATCCGCATCAGGTTGACCCCGCGCACCGCGAATTCCTGCAGCAGTTCGAGCAGCGCGCCCGGGTGGTTGTCGCCGAGCCAGACCACCATGGAGGTCTTGTCCCAGCCGGTCGGCGAGGCGACCCGGCCCTGGCGGCCGACCAGCACGAAACGGGTGGTCGCGGTCGCGGCGTCGTGGATGTCGGTGACCAGCGGGTGCAGCCCGTAGAGCGGGGCGGCGAACTCGCCGGCGAAGGCGCCGTCCACCTGCCCCTCCTGGACCAGCCGGGCACCGTCCGCGTTGGAGGCGGCCGCCTCCCAGTCGGCCTCCGGCAGGTGGGTGCCCAGCCAGCGGCGCACCTGCGGCTGCGCCACCGGGTGGCTGGTGACGGTCTTGATGTCGGCCAGCTCGGTGCCGGGGCGCACCAGCAGCGCGAAGCTGATCGGCAGCAGCACCTCGCGGTAGATCATCAGCGGCGAGCCGAAGGCCAGCTCGTCGGCGGTCGCGGTGACCGCGCCCTCCACCGAGTTCTCGATCGCCACGAAGGCGCCCGCCGCCTCACCGCCGCGCACGGCGTCCAGCGCGGCCTGCACCGAGGTCAGCGGCACCAGCTCGCGGGTGGCCGCCTCGGGCAGGGTGTGCAGCGCCGCCTCGGTAAAGGTGCCGGCCGGCCCCAGGTAGGTGTAGCGGGTCGCCGACATTCCGCGCCTCCGTGAGCTCGAGTTCGACCGGTACCAGACCTGCCACCATAGCCACTTCGGCGCCCGCGCGGCGCCGCGGTCCGGTCAGTGGTCCGATCACCCCTCCAGCAGCGCCTGTCCCAGGTACCCTTCGCCGCCCGCCACACCGGGCGGCACCGCGTACAGCCCGCTCGCCTCGTGCCGCAGGAACCGGGAGAGTCCGTCTGCGCGGGCCAGCTTCTGCTGCACCGGGACGAAACCGCGCGCCGGGTCGGCCTGGAAGGCGAGGAAGAGCAGGCCGGCGTCCGGCGAGCCGTCCGGCAGCGTCCCGTCGGCGTAGGAGAAGCCGCGCCGCAGCATGGCCGCGCCACCGTTGGCGGCCGGCGCGGCCACCCGGATGTGCGCGTCGGCGGGGATCGCCAGGGTGCCGTCCGGGTTCTGCCCGGCGAGGTCCACCGCGGTGCGCTCGGTGCCGCCGGAGAGCGGTGCGCCGTCGGACTTGCGCCGCCCGATGACACGTTCCTGACGGTCCGTCGGCAGGTTCTCCCAGTCGTCCAGCAGCATCCGGATCCGCCGCAGCACGAGGTACGAGCCGCCGGCCATCCAGTCGGGGCCGGTGGCGAAGACCTTGGCGGCGAAGTCCGGGTCGGTCGGCTTGGGGTTGTTGGTGCCGTCCAGCTGACCCATCAGGTTGCGGCCGGTCATCGGCTCGGCGGTGGCGCCCGGGGTGCGGGCGAAGCCGGCCATCTGCCAGCGGACGGTGGCGGCGGGCGCCGCCTGCTGCTGCAGCACCCGCAGCGCGTGGAAGGCCACCAGCGCGTCGTCCGCGCCGATCTGCACCCACAGGTCGCCATCGCCGCGGGCCGGGTCGAGCGCGTCCAGCGGGAAGGCGGGCAGCGGGGCCAGCGCGGCCGGCCTGCGGTCGGCCAGGCCCGTCTTGTCGAACAGGGACGGGCCGAAGCCGACCGTCACGGTCAGCGAGCTGGGCCCGGCGTCCAGCGCGATCTGGTTCTCGTGGTTGCCGGCCGGCTCGCCCACGGTCAGCCGGGCGATGGTCTGGGACCACTCCTTCAGCAGTCCCCGCAGCCCGGCGCGCCCGGCGGTCGGGGCCAGGTCGAAGGCGGCCAGCTGGACCCGGGCCTGCTGCGGCTGCGTGATCCCGGCCTGGTGCGGGCCCTGCCAGTCGACCCGGGCGGCGCCGAGCGCCGGCGGCCCGGACGGCGTCGCGGGGACCGCCGCCGCATGGGCCAGCGCCCCACCGGCGGCCCCGACGGCGAGCCCGGCGCCGGCCCCGCCGAGCAGCGCCCGGCGGGAGAAACCTGTCGTCGTCATGGGTCAGCCGCCGATCGTCAGTTGCTTGGTCTCGGTGTCCTGGTCGATGTCCGAGGACCGGACGACCACCGCCGCGACCCACTCGCCGGCGAGCGGGATCTGCGCCGTGCCGGTCCAGCGCCCGGTGCCGGCCTTGGTCAGCGTCACCGGCAGCGGCCCGAGGTCGCGGTCGGGCAGCGTGAAGGAGAGCTGGGTCTCGGGCACGTCCACCGGCTTGCCGGCGGTGTCGGCCACCAGCAGGGTGAGCTGGTCGGCGCCGGTGGTGGCCGGGGTGACGGTGAGGGTGGCGGTGCCCTTGGCCCCCTGCTCGGTGCCGCCGGTGTTGTAGGGCAGCTTGAGCTCCACGGTGCGGGCGCCGGCGCTCGGCGCCGGGGCGGCGGTGCTCGCACCGGCGGCGGCGACCTGGGCCGCCACCCGGCCGGGCGGCGAGTTGGTCAGCAGGGTGGTCACCACCAGCACGCCGATCGCCACCATCGCCTCGATCAGCACCGAGCGCCGCAGCCCGGCCTGCGCCGGTGAGCCGTCCTGTGCCCGGCGCACCCCGGCCGTCGCCACCGCGGCCCGCTGCCGGGCCAGTTGGGCCTGCCGCTTCGGGTCGTCGGCGGCGGCCTCCTCAGCAGGGCCCCCCGCCTCGCCGACCGTGGCGGCGACCCGGACGTCGACCTGTTCGACTTCCTGTGCCAGGCCCTCCGCCAGGTCCACGGCCACCGCACCCACCGCACCCGCCCGCAGCCGCGCCGTCCAGCGCCGCGAGAACCAGGCCGCAGCCAGCATCAGCAGCACCAGACCGACCTTGATCAGCAACAGCCGCCCGTACTCGGTGTCCACCAGCGCGCCCCAGGAGCCGACGCCCCGCCAGGCCTGGTAGACGCCGGTCGCCACCAGCGCGGCCACCGAGACCAGTGCGACCTTGGAGAACCGCTCGGCCACCACCGCCCCGGCCCCGTCCCGCAGTGCGAAGAGCAGCGCGACCAGGCCACCCAGCCAACAGGCCATCGCGATCAGGTGCAGCATGTCGAAGGGCAGCGCGACCCAGACCTGGATCCCGACCGCCGCGTGGTCGGCCGCCGCCCAGGTGGCCGCCAGCCCCAGCGCCAGCAGCGCCCCGCCCACTCCGAGCGCCAGCCGCGCCTCGCGCAGCGGCCGGTCGGCGGCTCGCCGCTCCAGGCGCCGCAGCTCGTCCTCCTCCGGATCACCGGTCGGCGCCTGCGCCTGCTCGGCGGCGGTGTCCTGCTGACCCAACTGCCCCACCAGCAGCGACAGGAAGACCCCGGCCGCGGCCAGCAGCAGCAACCGCGCGGCCAGCGCGGTGCCGAGGCGCTCGTCCAGCGAGCCGCGCACCAGCGAGAGGTTGAACGCCTGGCCGAGCCCGCTGCCCTGCTCGTACGGGCCGCGCAGCAGCAGCACCGCGACGGTGGACGCGAGCAGCGCGACCCAACCGCCCATCAACAGCCGCTGCACCGCCCGGGTCCGGGCCCCGCGCGGCCAGCAGAGCAGCACGAAGGCCGCCACCCCGACGAGCAGCGCGAACGCCCCGTACGCCACCGCCCGCCCGGTCCCGTACAGCGCGGAGACCGTGCCGTTCGCCTGGGCGCCCTGGATCTGCGAGGCGGAGACCGAGGTGTCCGAGGCCGCGCCGATCGAGAAGGTGAAGGCGCCGCCGACCACGTGGGTGTCCGCCGAGACGGCCCGCCAGGCCACCGTGTAGGTGCCGTTGCCGAGGCCGGGACGGAGCGCGACGGTGGCGGTGTCGCCCTTGCCGTCGGCGTGTCCCGGGTTGCCGAGGTCGACCGGCTTGCCGGCCGGGTCGAGTACCCGCACCGAGTCGCCGAACAGCGACACGCCTTCGCTGAAGGTGAGCGTCACGGCGGCCGGCTCGGTGGCCACCACCGAGTTCTGCGCGGGGTCGGTCTGCAGCAGTGCCGCGTGCGCGGCGGCCGGGGAGGCGGTGCCGATCAGCAGGATCAACAGGGCGCCCGCGGTGGCGAGCCAGGTCCGGGCTTTGCGCAGCAGCATCTGGAGGTCAGCTCCCGGGACGGTAGGTGAGGGGTTTCACCGGCACCTCGACGGTGATGGTGCCACTGTGCGCGAAGGTCAGGTCCAGCTCCAGCTGGTCGCCGACGGCGGGTGGCTTCTGCCAGCCCATGATCATCAGGTGGGTGCCGCCGCGGCTCAGTTGCAGGGTGCCGTCGGCCGGGACCGGCAGGCTGTCCACCTCCCGCATGGTGGTGTCGGTGGACTGGTGCATGCTCACCGAGCCGGCCCCGGGGCTGCTCACCCGCACCAGGGTGTCCGCCGCGCCGCCGGTGTTGCGGACCGTCAGGTACCCGGCCGCCATGCTGTCGTCGCCGCTCGCGCCCGCTGGGAGCGGGATGTAGGAGTCGGTGACGCTCAGCTTGGCGCTCGCGCCGGATCCGCCGCCGCTGCCGCCGCAGGCGACCACTATGGCGCTCGCGGTCAGCGCGGCGGCCACCGCGGCGCCGGCCAGCGCGGTGCGCCGGAAGTCCCGGGAGGCGGGCATCAGGCCGCCACCCCCTTGGCGAACAGCGGCAGGTCGTGCTCGAAGGTGGCGGTGGAGGTGTCGCTCAGGTAGACCACGTGGGCCTTGTCGTCGGAGGGCTGGAAGGCCAGCACCTGGGCGCCGTGGGTGGAGGTCACCGTGCCGTCCTTGTTGACGATCGGATCCTCGACCAGGATGCCCAGGCTCTGCGCGGCGGCCTTGACCGTGGTCAGGTCGCCGGTCAGCCCGATGAAGTTCTTGTTGAACGAGTCCAGCCAGGTCCGCAGCACCTTGGGGGTGTCGACCTGCGGGTCGGTGGAGACGAAGACCACGTTGATCTCGGCCTGCTGGTCGGCGGGCAGCTTCTGCAGGGCCACGCCGATGTCGCCCATGGTGGTCGGGCAGACGTCCGGGCAGCTGGTGTAGCCGAAGTAGAGCAGCGTGGTCTTGCCCGCGGTCTGCTTGCGCAGGTCGAAGGGCTGGCCGCTGGTGTCGGTCAGCACCAGGTCGGGCTTGTCGAAGTGCTTGGCCAGCACGGTGCCCTGGTAGGGCGAGTTCTGGGCCTGCTGGGAGACCACGGCCACCGGGCCGGCGCTCTTGGTGGTGCCCGAGCCGCAGGCGGTCAGCGCGAGGGCGGCGGCCAGCGCGAGAGTGGCGGCACCGGCGGCCCGGCGGCGGGAGGAGAGGAACTTCATGCTGTGGCGGTCCGTTCGTGAGGGCTCGTGGCTGGTGGGGCCGTCCGCCGGGGCCGTCCGCTCGGGTGCGGATCGGACGGCCCCGGCGGCTGGCCGTGGCTAGGAGGTCGGAGTGCCGCGCTTGCCGCGCAGGCCGAGCACGCCGAGCCCGGCACCGAGCACGCCGACCACGATGCCCACCACGCCCAGCGTGCGGGCGGTGCCGTCGTCGGACTTGCCCGCGGCGGTGCTGGTCGGCACGTTCACCGCGGCGGCCTGGGTGGTGTTCGCGGCGGGGGTGAGGGTCAGCGTCGGGGCGGGGTGCTGCGGCTCGGGCTGGCCCTGCTTGGCCTCGTCGATCCAGCGCACCACGGTGCCGTCGTCGTAGGTCTGCAGCGCCTTGAAGACCAGCTTGTCGGTGTCCTTGGGCAGCGGGCCGAAGGAGATCTTGAACTCCTGGAACTGGCCCGGGCCGACCTTGCCGGTGGCGTCGGCGGTCCAGGTGATCTTGCTGACCGCATCGGAGACCGAGTCGCCGTCGTCGGTCTTCACCGGCGTGTCCAGGTGGGTCTTGTCGACGGTGGCGGTCCAGCCGGGCACCGGCTGGGTGGACACCGAGGCGATCGGGTGATCGGTGGGCACGGTGACCTCGAGCTTCACCGTGCTCGCCTTGTCGCTCTCATCCGGCACCCGGAAGGCGACGGCGGTGTAGCCGCCCTGCTGGGCGGTGTTCGGCTGCACGGTGACGTGCGCGAAGGCGGGGACGGCGGTGGCCAGCAGGGCACCGGCCGCCAGGACGACGGCGGTGGCACAGCGGCGGGCGGAATGCGAACGCATCGGGGCGGTCTCCATCGGGAGCAGGGCACAGGGGTGCCCCGGACAGTGGGGTGATGACGGGTGCGAAAGGCGCGCCCGGACCCCGGACCGTCAGCCGGCTCAGTGTCGATCCCGGTGGTGACGGCGGGTCAGCGCGCGCAGGCCGCCACCGGCGGACCACGCCGGATCACGCTGTGCCGCAGCGCGGCCGCCACCGGCAGCCGCCGGTCTCCCGCCCCGGGGCACGGCCCGCGTACCCCGGCGCCGGCCGCCCTGAGCAGGCCGCGCAGCACCGCGGCGACCAGCGCCAGTGCCCGACTCAGCGGGGCGGTCCACTGCCGCGCCTCACGGGCGGCGCCGCCGGCCAACTGGACCAGCCGCCACACCGCCACCTCACCGCGCCGTAGCCACCAGCCGGCCACGACCGCGGCGAGCAGGTGGCCGAGCAGCATCACGGGGGTCACGCCGAACTGCCACCAGGCGCCGGTGGTGGTGGCGTGGTAGGCGTTCGGATCCAGACCCGCGCTGCTCAGCAGCTGTGCGGGGCTGATCCCGGCGGGCAGCGTGTGCGCCATGCCGGGCATGTCGTTGCAGATCAGCCGCCCGGCGACCTGATCCATCGTCATCCCGGCCATCATGTGGCCGCCGGTGCCGTGGAAGAGCAGGTGCAGGCCGAGCTGACCGGCGCCCAGCGCACCGGCGATGCCGAGCAGCGAGCGTTCCCGCCCACCGAGCAGCGACGCCAGGGCGGTGACCAGGGCGAAGCCGAGCAGCAGGGTCGGCACGGCGATCTCGCCGCCACCGCCCATCAGGTGCCCGGCCGCGGCCACCACCGTGCAGACCAGCGCGAACGGGACCGCGCGCAGCAGCCGCAGGTCCCACGCCGCGCGCAGCGCGGGCCGGAGCGCCGGTGTGGCGTCCGGTGGCGGTGCGGGCTGGCGGTCGGTCATGGCCGAGCCATCATCTCACCGGGCCCCGGCCCGTTCGGGGCGGGGTGCGTACCGGTGGACGGGCCTGCTCCCGTTACTCCCGATGGCCCCGGCGCGAACGGGTGAGATGCGCGCCGTTCGGCATACCGTGCCGCGGCAGTCCATCCGCCGAATGGGCGGAGTGGCCGCGCAGCGACGGTTCACGGTCGGATCGCTCGGCAATACCTAGTTGTATGTGGAGCCCCAGCCAGGAGGGACCGGTCGTGGACATCTGGTGGACTCTGCACCTCAAGCGCGAGCTGGCGAGCGTTCCGCTGGCCCGGCGCTTCCTGCTCGGCACCATGGAGAGCGCCGGCGTCGACCCGCAGATCGCCCAGGACCTCGGCCTCGCGCTGACCGAGGCCTGCGCGAACGCGGTGGAGCACGCGGGCGCGGGCCGCGGCGACGGCTTCCAGGTCACCGCCGCGCTCGACGGCGACCTGCTGCGGATCGAGGTGATCGACTCCGGTCCCGGCCTGCCCGCCGCCCCGCACCTGGTGCCGGCCCGCCGCGCGCTGCCCGCCTTGCCCCCGCTGCCCGCCGCGCACCCGCACGCCCGCCCGCGCCGCCGCCGCGGCCGAGCCACCCTGCCGGGCCCCGCCGCCCTCGGCCCTGCCCGCCGCAACCGCCCCACCCCCTACGACACCCACGTGCTCCCGCCCGGCCGCCCGCACCCCACCCTCCCCCGGCTGCCCGACCTGGACACCTTCCCCGACCTCACCGCCGAGTCGGGCCGCGGCCTCTTCCTGATCCGCGCCCTGACCGACCACGTCCGCCTGCAGAACCACCCGCAGCACGGCGCGATCGTCAGCTTCGACAAGGTGCTGAACCGCCCGGCGCTGCGGGTGGCCTCGTAGCGAACCTCAGGGACAGCGCGAGGCGAGCCCGTCGACCGTGGTGATCACGACGTCCGCCGCGGCGACCCGGGTGACCTTGCCGGTGCCCGGGTCCCAGAGCGCGACCCGGGCAGCGAGCGGGTCGAAGGTCAGCAGCGGCGCACCCTGCGGCAGGGGCGCTCCTTCGCTGGCGATGGCGCCGGCGAGCGGGCGCACGCAGACCGCGGTGGCGGAGAGCGCGTGGAAGGTGCGGGGGAGCTGCCGGGCGACGGCGGTGTGCCAGGCGGTGGCGGCGGCTCGGGTTCCGTGCTGGCTGGCGGCCGTGGCCATCACCAGGACGTAGAGCAGAGCGAGCGGGATGACCACGTACCGGCCCAGATCGGTGTGCAGCCAGCGGACGTATCCCGCGATCGCGAGCGTGAGGACGTACGCCGCCAGCCCGATGGCGAGCACGCGGAAGGCGGGCCACGTCTGATCGATTCCGCCCAGTTCGACATCGCCCGTCCGCATCCCGAATTCCCACAGGTAGGACCGGTAGGAGAAGTCGCCGATCTGCTGCAGAAACGGCGGGACGAGCGTGATGAGCAGGGGTACAGCCAGGGTGGCCAGCTTCCGCGCGCCGGTGCCGCGGACCAGGAACCGTAGCCCGAAGAAGGCGAAGACCGCGAGGAACGGTGCCGCGCGCCCCCACAAGCTGCCGGACGGCGCGAGGAGCCCGGCCACCACCGACAGGAGCGTGGCGGCGCTCGCCCCGACGGCCGCGATCAGCAGCCGGAACCTTCGGGTCCCCTCCTGGCCGAACGTCAGGTAGAGCGCGAAGGCGAAGAGCCCGAGGAAGGGAGCCAGCGTGGCAGCGCTCCACAGGGGCTGACTGAACAGCGCCAGCGCGATGCCCGCCACGAAGACGGCGACGAACCGCGCGATCGGCGTGCCGCCGTCGCGGAGCAGGTAGCGGCCGCTGGTCTCCCCGTCCGGGCCGTGCAGCACCGCGCCGGCCGACCGGGCGGGGCCGTTGTGCAGCGCGGCCCGACGCTCGAACTCCTGCGCGGCGGCTGAGCGGGAGCGTGCGTCGATCGACTCCGTGTCGTCGCGCAGCCCGAGGTCGGTGAGCAGCCGATCGAGGCCCTTCGCGGTGCGGGGCGGACGGCGCACGTAGTAGCTCTTGCGGCGCATCGCGCTCGGCTCGAGCACCCAACCACCGCGGACATCCACCAGCACGCCGTACGGTTTCACCAGCCGCCATACCTTGAGCTTGGCCAGGGTCACGGCCATCCACCTGCCGCCGACCAGTGGAATGTCGACGAACCAGTGGGAATCCAGCTCGGGGTCCTGGAAATCCGCGTCAGGTACGCAGTTCCAGTTCGCCTCCCGAAAGGCTGTCAGAATCAGTTCGGTGTCTGCCTGATGAAGCGAGAGAGCGACCCGAATCCGCAGGTCGAAGTCGCCTCCGGGGAGCACCGGCACGGGCGGCTCCCCCGGTCCGGCGGGCGGCTGCGGGGGCATGGCGGGCTGCTCGGTTCGACGGCGTGGCAAGAGATTGGAGAGACTCATCTCGACTCTCGGGTAGGAGATTTCGGTCGGTCTCAAGAATTAGCACTCGCCGCTGACAGCCTTCAGAGATATCACCGAACGTCGATCTGGCCGACTTCCGGGACGTAATCTCCCCCCATGACCGACTGGGACCTCAAGAAGCTCCGCATCCTGCAAGCCCTGCACGAGTACGGCACGGTGACCGAGGCCGGGGCCCGGCTCAACCTGACGCCGTCGGCGGTGTCGCAGCAGTTGGCGGCGCTGGCGCGGCAGGTGGGGGCGCCGATGGTGGAGCCGTACGGGCGGCGGGTGCGGTTGACTGCGGCGGCCCGGCTGGTGTTGCGCCATGCGGATCGGGTGTTCGGTCAACTGGAGGAGGCCGAGGCGGAGTTGGCCGGTTATCTGCACGGGGAGGCGGGGGAGGTGCGGGTCGGGGCGTTCGCGACGGCGATCACGGCGCTGGTGGTGCCGGCGGTGGTGCGGTTGCGGGAGCGGGCGCCGCGGTTGGTGGTGCGGGTGGTGGAGGCGGAGGCGGCCGAGGCGGTGGCGCTGCTGGCCGCCGGGGAGGTGGACGTGTCGGTCTCGCTCAACGTGCGGGGGAGCGTGGCCCGGGACCCGAGGTTCGTCCAGCTCCCGGTGCTGGACGACCCGTTGGACATCGCGCTGCCGCTGGACCACCCGTGGGCCGAGCGGGCGGGGCTGCGGCTGGCCGACCTCGCCGGCGAGCCGTGGATCTTCGGCGCGGCCGGCCCGTGGCGGGACATCACGCTCGGCGCCTGTGCCGAGGCCGGGTTCGTGCCCGAGCGGGCGCACACCGCCGCCGACTGGGCGGCCATCCTCGCCATGGTCGGGGCCGGGCTCGGCGTGGCGCTGGTGCCCCGGCTGCTGGCGGGCGGTGGGGGCCCGGTGGTGGTCCGCACGCTGCCGGCCGACCTGCCCAACCGCCGGGTGGTGGCCGCGGTGCGGGCCGGCACCGAGCAGGCGCCGCCGCTGCGCCGGGTGGTGCGGGAAATCGTTAAGTCGGGCTCAACGTTTTGATCAGTTCTTTGCGATGGACCTGAAGGGTCGTCGGCTCCCAGAGTGGAGCCATGACCACCTACGACCCCGCATACGCCGACTACCAGGACCTCGCCGCCGACGCTCCCTACCGCCGACTTCCCGACCTGGCCGACCGCCGGCTGGGCGCCGCCGTCCTGGCCGCCAGTGACGAGTTCTTCGCCGAGCGCGAGAACCTGCTGCGCCCCGAGGCCGCCGTCTTCCGCCCGCACACCTTCGGCCCCAAGGGCCAGCTGATGGACGGCTGGGAGACCCGCCGCCGTCGGGGCGCGGACACCGCCCACCCGCACCCGACCGCCGCCGACCACGACTGGGCGCTGATCCGGCTCGGGCTGCCGGGGTCGATCCACGGGATCGTGGTCGACACCGCGCACTTCCGCGGCAACTACCCGCAGCGGATCGGCGTCGAGGCCGCCGAACTGCCCGGCCAGCCGGGCCCGCGCGAGCTGCTCGACCCGGGGGTGCGCTGGCAGCGGCTGGTCCCGCCCACCGCCGTCGAGGGCCACGCCACCAACGGTTTCGCTGTCGAGGACCGCCGCCGCTTCACCCACCTGCGGCTCACCCAGTTCCCGGATGGCGGGATCGCCCGGCTGCGGGTGCACGGCACCGGGCTGCCCGACCCGGCCTGGCTCGCCGCGCTGGGCACCTTCGATCTCGCGGCGCTGGAGCACGGCGGCAGCGTGGAGGACGCCTCCGACCGCTTCTTCTCGCCGCCGCTCAACCTGATCCTGCCCGGCCGCTCCCGCGAGATGGGCGAGGGCTGGGAGAACCGGCGCCGCCGCGACCAGGGGCACGACTGGGTCCGGCTGCGGCTGGCCGGGCGCGGCGTGATCCGGGCGCTGGAGGTGGACACCGGCAACTACCTCGGCAACGCGGCCGGCTGGGCCGCGGTGCTGGGCTTCGACGCCACCGACCCGCGGGCCGGCGACCCGGCCGACCCCACCGCACCCGGCTGGTTCGAGCTGCTCCCGCGCACCGGGCTGCGGCCGGACGCCGTGCACCGATTCGTGCTCGGTGCGGGCACCCGCCCGGCCACCCACGCCCGGATCGACGTCTTCCCCGACGGCGGCGTCGCCCGGCTGCGCCTGCACGGCTCGCTCGCCTAGCGGGTGCCCCGGCCCGGGCGCATTGTGGAGTTATGTTGCATCGGATGCACGCCGAATACGGCGATCAGGGCCGATCCGGCCCGGTGAAGCAGTGGCACATGGTCCAGGACGACAGCCTGACGGGCCTGTGCGGACGCGACCTGGTCGAGGGGGCGGCCACCCTCGCACCGACCGAGTGGGGGCAGACCCAGGAGGTCTGCTGCCGGGCCTGCGGGGTGCTCTGGTTCCAGTCGGTCCCGTTCCTGGCCGACGAGCACGACCGGTCGAAGTACCTGCCGCACGAGAGCCCCTAGGACCGGACAGGACCTAGCGTCGCCGGGGCGGCAGCGGGAGCGGACCCGGGCCCTTGACGATGCGCATCGTCGGGGCGGTCTCCAGGTGCCGCACCGCGGGCAGCGAGGCGATCCGGGTGGTGAGGTAGCCGTAGAGTTCCTGGACGTCCCGGGTCAGCACCACCGCGTGCAGGTTGGTCGGCCCGGTGGTCGCGCAGGCGTAGGCCACCTCCGGGTGGGCGGCCAACGCGGCTCCGGTGGCGGCGAGTTCGGCGGGGGCGACGGAGAGCCACAGGGTGGTGTGGGTGCGCACCTGGAAGATCCGCCAGTCCACGTCCAGGTCGAAGTAGAGCACCCCGCAGCCGGTCAGCTCGTCCAGCCGGCGCCGCACCGTGCTCGCCGACCAGCCGGTGGCGGCGGCCAGTTCGGCCAGCGGCGCCCGGCCGTCGACGGCCAGCGCGTCGAGTAGCCGCCGGTCCGCCTCGTCCAGCGTCGGCGGCGGCCCGGGCGGCCGTTCGGTGGGTGCGTCGGCCGGTGCGTCGACGGTCAGCGCGGCCACCTGCCCGCCGGTCAGCGTGCCGGACTTCACCACCATGCTCTGCGCGCCGCCGAAGAAGGTGTGCATCACGCAGTGCGCGGTGACGCCGACCACGCTGGGGGTGCGCGGCAGTCGCTCCAGCAGCAGCGAGTGGTCGGCCTGGGTGGGGTGGGCCCGGGTGGAGCAGTTGATCTCGGTGCCGCCCGAGTTGAGGGTCACCCAGGCGGTGTCCTCGCGGCGGGCCAGCGCCTCGGCGACCGTACCGGCGGCGTCCGGGGTGCACTGCACCCGGACGTGCCAGCGCACCTCGCCCAGCGCCTCGGGGGCGGTCAGCCCCAGCACCCGGATCCAGTTCGCGCCGCGCAGTCTGGTGTAGCGGCGGGCCACGGTCTGGTCCGAGACGCCCAGCACCGCCGCGATCCGGCTGAACGGGGCCCGGGCGTTCAGCTGAAGGGCATGGACGAGCTGGCGGTCCAGCTCGTCGAAGGTGTCGGATTCCATCGGATCAGGGTACTGGATGTCGAAATTCGCCGGATCAAGTCGGCCGGCTGGGGAATTCGAGTGGGCCCGTTCATCGTAGGGGTCGTTCATTCCACAATTCCCGATCGGAGCCACCCGTGCGCAAGTGGATACCCCTGGCGGCGATCTGCCTGGGTGCGTTCATGCTGCTGGTCGACGTCAGCATCGTGAACGTCGCGCTGCCCAAGATGTCGACCGACCTGCACTCCTCGTTCACCTCCCTGCAGTGGGTGGTGGACATCTACGCCCTGGTGCTGGCCGCGCTGCTGATGGCGCTCGGTTCGCTGGGCGACCGGCTCGGCCACCGGCGGCTCTACCTCGGCGGCCTGGTCGTCTTCGCCGTCGCCTCGCTGACCTGCGCGCTCGCGCCGGACGCGGCCACCCTGATCGCCTCCCGGGCGGCCCAGGGGATCGGCGGCGCCGCGATGATGACCTCGACCACCGCGCTGCTGAACGGCGCCTACCACGGCCGGGACCGGGGCACCGCGTTCGGTGTCTGGGGCGCGGTCAACGGGGCCGCGGCGGCCGTCGGGCCGGTGCTCGGCGGGCTGCTCACCGACCAGTTCGGCTGGCGCTCGATCTTCATGGTCAACGTCCCGGTGGCGGTGCTCGCGCTGCTGATGACCGTGGGCTACCTCAAGGGCGGCGCGGGTGCGGCGCGCGGTCGGCTCGACCTGGCCGGTGCGCTGAGTTTCACCGTCTTCGCCGGTGCGCTGACCTACGGGCTGATCGAGAGCGGCGACAAGGGCTGGGGCAGCCTGCTGGTGCTCGGCTCGATCGCGGTGAGCGTGCTGGCGCTGGTCGTCTTCGTCGTGGCCGAGCTGCGCGGCGGCCGGGACGGGCACCCGCTGCTCGACCTGGGCCTGCTGCGCAACCGCACCTTCCTCGGCCTGCTGCTGGGCGGCCTGCTGCTCACCGCCGCGGCCTTCGCGCAGCTCACCTACACCTCGCTCTGGCTGCAGCAGGTGCTGGACCTCAGCCCGCTCGACGCCGGCCTGGCGGTCTGCCCGCTGGCGCTGGCCGCCTTCGTGGTGGCACTGGTCAGCGGCAAGGTGGCGCACCGGCTGGCGCCGCAACTGCCGATCGGCGTCGGGCTGCTGCTGATCGGCGGCGGCACCCTGCTGCTCGGCCTGGTCTCGGCCGGCTCCGGCTGGGCCGCGCTGCTGCCGGGCCTGCTGGTGACCGGGGTCGGCGTCGGGATGTCCACGCCGCTGCTGATGTCCACCGCGCTGGCGGCGGTGCCGCGCGAGCGGGCCGGGATGGCCAGCGGCGCGGTCAACACCGCGCGGCAGCTGGGTTACGCGCTGGGCATCGCGCTGCTCGGCACCGTCTTCCAGGACCGGGTACGGCAGTTCACCGGCCACGTCGCCGGGCGCCCCGACCTGCACGTGGCCTTCGCGGCCGGGCTCGACCGGGTCTTCCTGGTGGCGGGCTGCACCGGCCTGGTGGCGGGCGTGCTGGTGCTCGCCCTGGTCCGGCGCACGCCGGCCCCCGCCTGGGGCGGCGGCGTACCGGGGCAGCCGGCGCAGGCCCAGGCAGCGGCTCCGGTAGACGCGGTGGCCTAGTAGGGCTTGGTCAGGTTCGTGTGGGTGTGGGTATGTCGCGGTGGCAGGTAGGGCATGCGCCGGCCCAGGTGGCGAGGAGTAACTGCAGCTC
>NZ_JBGCCO010000048.1:0-47891 GCF_041262605.1 Kitasatospora sp. GAS1066B | reverse complement strand
TGTGGGGGGGGGGGGGGGGGGGCCCCCCCCCCCCCCCCCCCCGCGGGCCCCCCCGCGGGGGGGGGGGCCCCCCCCCCGGGGCCCCCCCCCCCCCCGCCGCTGTCGTGCTCGGAGTTGCTGCGTTCGGAGTTGCCGCGTCAGAGAATCAGGCGCAGGGTCCAGTCGGATGCGCCGTTGACGTCCAACTCGCGCATGCCGATGTTGATCGAGGGGTCGCTGGCGGTGTCCGGGCACCAGTCGAAGACCGACTCGGGCACATTCTCGGGGTACGGCCCCGACCATTGCGTGTTGTCCACGGCGAAGGCGTACCAGTACCAGTACCGGTTGACGGCGGCGAGATTCCCGCCGTAGGCGACCGCGGAGGCGCCGGGTGCGATGACCCACCAGCCGGTCCTGCGCCAGGGCCTCGGCTGACAGTTCTGGTCGAGCCGCTCGATCATGACGTTGATGGTCTGGGAATAGCCGTTCTCGAAACGCAGCATCTGCCCCGCCCCTCAGGTCCCGGATCCGGTCGGCTGCCGCCGGACAGCCGGGCCGGTGCCCGTCTGCTCCGCCGCCGTCGGTTCCTCGACGACGGCGATGGTGCCGGAGCGTTCTTCGCGGACGGATCCTTGAACGGAGCCGACCTCCTGGGGCGTGAAGACTGCGGAAGTCTGCGCCGCCGCAGCCGTCAGCTGCTGCAGATCGACGCCTGAGGTGGGAGCGACTGGAATGTCGGGAGATTCGTTGGCCATGGGGAAAGCCCCTTCCATGCCGATCGGGCGCCGCACGCGAGTGCGGTTGGCCTGATCTCAGATTAGCGAGGGAAAAGGCGTCGAGCTAGAGGGAAAAGGCGATCCGAAGAAGTAGCAAATTATGATGATAGATTACATCGCAACTGCTTTCCGGGAGTTCATCGTCCCCGATTCTCGGGGCACACGCCCTAGCGCGCCGGGTCAGCCGAAGAGCTGATACGAGGCGCGGTAGACCGGATCCGTGCGCGCGGCGATGTCCTGGCGCACCGCGTGCAGGCGTTGGTAGAGGCGGTGGTTGTCGGGGTCGGGCGCGAAGGCGGCGCCCGGGCGGACCATGGCGGCGACGGCGTCGTCGAAGCTCGGACGCAGGCCGAGGCCGACCGCCGCGCAGATCGCGGCGCCGAGTCCGGCGGCGTTGTTGACCGCGGAGCGCAGCGCCGGGATGCCGAAGACGTCGGCGAAGATCTGCATGATCAGGTCGGAGTTGGCGCCGCCCCCGGAGACGATGGTCTGCCGGTACCGGGTGCCGAGTTCGGCGGCCATCGTCGTGCCGTGGCCGTAGACGGTCAGGGCGAGCGCCTCGAGGATCGAGCGGTAGATGTGGAACCGGCCCTGGCGGCCGTCGAAGCCGAGGATCGAGCCCTTGCGGTAGGGCGCGTCCGTGGGGGCGAGCCAGTCCAGGACGGTCATCAGCCCGTCCGAGCCGGCCGGGACGGCGGCGGCGCCGCGGTTGAGGACGTCCTCGACGGTGAGCCCCTCGCGGGCGGCGGCCTGCGCGGCCTCCTCGCCGAGCAGGTCGCGGAACCAGCTGACGGTCCACATGCCGCGCCGCACGCCGAGGCTCTCGTAGAGGTACGCGTGGGGGCGGCTGGCGTAGTTGGTCCAGAAGCCGGTCGCGTCCTTGACGTTGCGCGCCCCGGTGGTCATCCCGGCCACGTAGGTGCCGAGCGAGACCAGCAGCGTGTCGGGCCTGCTCAGGCCGCAGCCGAGCGCCTCGACGGCCTTGTCGTTGGCGGTGGCGACCACCGGCAGGCCGACCGGAAGGCCGGTGTGCGCGGCGGCCTCGGCAGTGAGGTGGCCGAGGATCTCGCCGGGCTGCACGGTCTCGAACAGCAGCTCGCGCGGGATGCCGTACTCGGCGAACTCCGCTTCGTCCGTCGTCCATCGGCCGGTGTCGGAGTCGATGGGCCACATGCCGGCGTAGTTGGCGGCGGTGTCCGTGCACCGGCCCGTCATCCGGCGGGTGAGGTAGCCGGAGGAGGTGGTGACGTGGCGCACGCGCGGGTCGGTGTGCTCGTAGGGGCGCGAGACGCGCTCGTCCATCCAGCTCAGCACCGGACCCGCCAAGGTGCCGTCGGCGAGCAACAGGGCGCGGCAGAACCGGATCGTGCAGAGACCGACGCCGACGATCTCGGCCGGGTCGCCGGGGAAGGCGGCCATGGCGCGGCGGCTGGCCTCGCCGATGGAGTCCCAGAGGTCGTCCTGCGGGTGCTCGACGACGCCGGGGCGGGGGGTGTCGTAGGGGCGCAGCGCCTGCCGTCCTTCGCAGACCACGTTCCCGAGCTCGTCGAAGACGGTGACCTTCGAGCTCTGGGAGCCGTTGTCGATGCCGATCAGGTAGCGCGTCATGCCTGCTCCGAGGTGTGCTGTTCGCGGCCGGTCCGGATCGCCGGGGCCGATGGGGAGGCGGCGCACCGCGCGGGCGTGGTGCGCCGCCTCCGGAGGCGGAGGCCCTGCGGTCAGGAGCCGAGCGGGAAGATCGTGCCCTTGTTCATGATCCCGTTGGGGTCGAACGCGGACTTGAGCTTGGCCAGCAGGTGGTAGGCCGTGCCGTGCTCCTGCTCGGTCCACGCGGTGCGGTACTTGCCGATGCCGTGGTGGTGGACCATCGAGCCGCCGACCTTGAGGGCTTCTTCGACGATGATCGCGTTGAGCGGGAGGTGGTACTTCTCGATCTCCTCGCGGGGCTCGCAGTCGATCCGGTAGTCGTAGACGAAGTAGAGGTTCGTCCCGGTCTGGTAGCTGTGCGAGGAGTGGGCGCCGAGCATCGTCAGGTCCCCGGCGTGGGGGTACTCGGTGCGGATGCGGTGCATCACGTTGTCGTAGAGCTCGACGGTGCGCGACCAGTCGGCGGAGACCTCGGTGGTGTAGCCGAGGTGCCGGTCGGCCAGCATGGTCGCCTTCTCGGCCTCGATCTTGTCGGTGCCCCAGTTGAGGTGGTCGAACCAGGCGCGGATCAGGTCCGGGTCGACCCTCGCGTGCGGGTACTGGGCGATCACGCGCCCGATCTCGTCGCTGGTGGCGCGGACGATGCCCTTGGGGCCCTCGGCGACGAAGACCACCACGCACTTGCCCTGGTAGAAGTGGGCGAAGTGCTGGCGGGCGTCCTCGGGCGAGTAGAGCCGGACCACCGACGGCTTGAAGCCATTGGTGACGACCTCGCGGATCACCGCGAGGCCGGTGGCCATGTCGTCGACCAGGAAGCCGTGGAACTCGTTGTTCTCCGGCAGGAACTTGAAGATCTTGACGGTGACTTCGGTGATGTAGCACAGCGCGCCCTCGTTGCCGATGACGATGTGCCGGATGTCCGGTCCGGTGGAGCGGCGCGGGACGTTCTTGATCCGGCTGACCGTGCCGTCCGGGAAGACCGCCTCCAGGCCGACGACCATGTCCTCGATCGCGCCGTAGAGGGTGGAGAACTGGCCGATGGAACGGGTCGAGACCAGGCCGCCCAGCTGGGCCAGCGGCTTGGACTGCGGGGAGTGCCCGGTGGTGAAGCCCTGGGCGCGCAGCGTGTCCTCCAGCAGTTGGAGCGGCACCCCGCACTCGGCGGTCACCTGCATGTTCTCCGTGTCGATGGACAGGATGCGGTCGAGGCCGGAGCCGTCCAGGACGATGGTGTCCTCGACGATCGTCTCCAGGCCGCCCTCGGTGCCGGTGCGGCCGGTGCGCGCCACCACGTTGATGCGGTTCTCGTTGGCGAACGCCAGGACGGCGGCGACGTCCGCGGTGCTGGTCGCGTTGACGATCGCGGCCGGCACCGGCCCGTCGAAGATGCCGTGCACCGACTGGTACTTCTTGAACCGGTCGACGCTCGCCAGCCGCAACTGCTCTTCGTCGGTGACCACTTGAGCGGCGTCTACCAGCTCGGTGAGGCGCGCGACGATCTCCGCGCGGCTCAGCTTCGATACGGACTGGAGCATCTGGATCTACCTCGTTCTTGCGGGGGAACTCTGGGGGAAGGTCGGTGGGAACGGCAGGGTCGCTCAGCGGACCAGGTATCCGCCGTCGACGGCCAGCACATGGCCGTTCACGTAGTCGGAGGCGCGGCTTGCCAGGAAGACGGTCGCGCCCATCAGGTCGGCGACGTCCCCCCAGCGGCCGGCCGGGATGTGGTCCAGCACGCGCTGGTCGGCCTCGGGGTCGGCCCGGGTGGCCTCGGTGATCTTCGTGGCGAAGTAGCCCGGGGCGATCGCGTTGACCTGGATGTTGTGCTGGGCCAACTCGTCGCAGTACGCCTTGGTGAAGCCGACGATGCCGTGCTTGGTCGCGGCGTAGGCGGGTGACCACTGGCCGCCGAGGAAGGAGAACATCGACGCGATGTTGATGATCTTCCCGGAGCGCTGCGGGATCATCCGGGCGACGGCCTGGTGGGACAGCTCGAACGCGGCGGTGAGGTTGACCGCGACCATCGGGTCCCACTCGGCACGGCCGAACTCCTCGACCGTGGCGAGCTTGCAGATCCCGGCGGAGTTCACCAGGATGTCGAGCGATCCGAAGGCGTCCACGCAGCCCTGGACGATCTGCTCGGCGGCGCCGGGCGCGGTGATGTCGGCCTCGAGGAACGCCATCCGGCGCCCCTCGGCCTCGATCAGCCGGCGGGTCTCGCCGTCGTCCTCGACCAGCGCCGGCACGAAGACGTTCGCGCCGGCCTTGGCGAGCGCGAGCGAGAACGCCTGGCCGAGGCCGGTGTTGCCCCCGGTGACGATCGCGTTCCTGCCGTCCAGGGAGAAGAAGTCGCGGGAGAATTCGGTGATGTCCATGAGTGCTGCACCTTGGTTGGCTACGTGACGGTCCGTTGGTGGTGGATGAGTTGGGGGCGTGGGTCAGCCCGCGGGCCACTCCACGGCCAGGTACTGCGTCTCCAGGAACGCCTCGATCCCGGCCTGCGCGCCCTCGCGGCCCAGGCCCGACTGCTTGACGCCGCCGAACGGGGCGGCGGGGTCGGACAGCAGGCCCCGGTTCACGCCGACCATGCCGGACTCGATCCGCTCGGCCAGCCGCAGCGCGCGGCCGAGGTCACCTGAGAACACGTAGGCGGCCAGGCCGAAGGGGGTGTTGTTGGCGGCGGCCAGCACCTCCTCCTCGTCGCGGAACACCGCGATCGGGGCGACCGGCCCGAAGACCTCCTCGTGCATGATCCGGGCGTCCGGCGTGACACCGGTCAGCACGGTGGCCGGGTGGAAGTAGCCCGGCCCCTCCGGAGTCGGGCCCTGGGCCGCGATGGACGCACCACGCTCGACGGCGTCGGCCACCAGCGCGCCGATCCTGTCGATCGCGGCCTGGTTCACCATCGCGCCCAGCTCCACACCCTCCGCCAGGCCCGGACCGATCCGGACCGCCGCCATCGCCTCGCCGAACTTGCGGGTGAACTCCTCGGCCACGTCCTCGTGCACGTAGAAGCGGTTGGCCGCGATGCAGACCTCGCCGCCGCCGCGCATCTTGGCGTCCATCGCGCCGCGCACCGCCGCGTCGACGTCGGCGTCGGCCAGCACGATGAAGGGCGCGTTGCCGCCCAGCTCCATCGTGGTGTTCTTGACCGTCCTCGCGGCCTGCTCCAGCAGCAGCCTGCCGGTGCCGGTCGAGCCGGTGAAGGAGAACTTGCGCACCCGCTCGTCGTCCATCCAGACGCCGACCACCTCCGGCGCGCGGTCGGTGGGCACCACGTTGAGCGCGCCGGCCGGCAGCCCGGCCTCGGCCAGGATCTCGGCGATCGCGAGCGCGGTCAGCGGAGTCTCCGGGGCCGGCTTGAGCACGACCGTGCAGCCGGCGGCCAGCGCCGGCGCGACCTTGCGGGCGACCATGGCGGCGGGCAGGTTCCACGGGGTCACATGGGCGGTGACGCCGACCGGTTGCCGGCGGATCACGTGCCGGAAACCGCCGGCCGGGGAGTCGCCGAAGCCCGAGCCGATCCGCACGGCCTCCTCGGAGTACCAGCGGAAGAACTCGGCGGCGTAGCCGATCTCGCCCTTGGCGTCGCGCAGGGACTTGCCGTTCTCGGAGACCATCAGCCGCGCCAGCGGGTCGGACCGGCTCAGCATCAGGTCGTAGGCACGGCGCAGGATCTCCGCCCGCTGCCGGGGCGCCACCGTGCGCCAGCGGGGGAACGCCGCAGCGGCGGCGTCCACCGCTGCCGCGGCGTCGGCGGCTCCACCGGAGGAGACGTCACACAGCACCTTCGCGGTGGCCGGGTCGACGACCGGGTAGCTGCGGCCGTCGACCGCTGCCGTCCTCGCCCCGTCGATGTACAGATCGCGGACACCGGTGGGCGCTGTGACGACGTTGGTGGATTCCATGGCGGTGTTCCTCGTCTGGTTGCTTGGGCCGGGTGTTCGCTTGGGCCGGGTGTTCGCTTGGGCCCGGTGTTTGCTTGGGCCCGGTGTTTGCTTGGGCCCGGTGTTTGCTTGGGCCGAGCGGACGCGGCGGCGGTGCCGCGTCCGGGCTCGCGGCCGCGGCGCCGTCGCCGCGTCCCGGGCGGCCCAGTCGCCGCGTCCGCTCGGCCCAGGGGCTGGTCGGCGCGGTGCGGCGGGCTCGCGTGTCAGGCCGAATCTACGAGGGGCGCGACGAAGCGGACAAGGCAACATCCAAGATCGCAACAATGGTTGCTTCTCCGACAACCACCCATGCGACGACTGCCCGGTGAGGCGGGCCCGCCTCACCGGGTGTAGGTCGTCCGCCGGTCGTCCGGGAGCCAGCCCAACTGGGTCGAGAGCTCGGCGGCGGTCCGGGCGGTGGCCTGGCCCGCCTCGGTCAGCCGAGGGCCCAGCCGCTCGCTGGGCCCCGAGACGTTGACCGCGGCGATGACCCTGCCGCGGAAGTCCCGCACCGGCGCGGAGACTCCGACCAGCCCGGGCTCGAACTCCTCGTGCTCCTCGGCCCAACCGCGCCGGCGCACCACCTGGAGCTCCGCCCACAGTTGCGGCAGGGTGTGCACGGGCGAGGCGGGTCGCCCCGGGGAGAGGTCCGGCTCGGTACCGAAGCGCACGAACAGCTCGTCCGGGGTGGCGTCCACCAGCAGCGCGCGCCCCGAGGAGGTGCAGGCGGCCGGCACCCACTGCCCCTCCCAGTCGTGGGCGCGATAGGAGTGCCCCGAGAGCGAGAGCAGGGTGAGCACCTGCCGGTCGCGCAGCACGCACAGGTGCGCGGTCTCCTCCAGGTCCACCGCCAGGCCCTGCACCAGCGGTTGGGCCACCCTGAACAGGCGCTGCTCGTAGGTCCGCCCGGCCAGCGAGAACAGCCGCCAGCCCACCCGGTACTCCAAGGTGAGGGGGTCACGCTCCACGATGCCGTCCTCCGCCAGGGACCGCAGTGCCCGCGACACCTGGCCCTTGTCCCGGCCGACCAGCTGGGCGATCTTGACGACGCCCAGACCGCCGCCGTTCGCGCGGGCCTCGTCGGAGGCCAGCGCCTCCAGTAGTTCGACGTCACGGCGAAGACCGCGCCCATGCCCGGCGCTCGCCGGCCCGCGCGAATCGGGGGCGGCCGACGGCGGGGGCGAGGCTGCGGGCGAGGGTGACGGCGCGGCTGAGGGCGCGGACGGTCGGGGCGCGGGCGGTCGGGGCGCGGGCAGGCTCTCGAGGTCGCCGCCCTCGCTCGCGTCGCTGGGGGTGGGAGATGGCTGCACAGGCCAAGGGTAGGCGGCTCCGTCGGTCACCGTCCCTGGGCGACCGTGACGGTTCCGGTTGTCGCCAGCACAACCGTGGTTGCGATTGCCCGCGCAGCCTTGCCGGTCGATTCCGGGCGGACCTAGATTCCAGAGCACGTCCGAACCACGGTTGCGCGGCCGGCGCCGACCGGTCCTGCGGGGTGCCCTCGGCCGACACCGGCCGACGTGGGCCGACGTGGGCCGACCTCGGCTGAACTGGGCCGACCCTCGGCCGACTTCGGCTGCCCGTCCCGCGACCGGGTCGGGTACGCCCCGTGCGGGCCTGACCGCGCCACGCGGATGCCGTCTGTACCGCCCGTACTGCCCGTACCGCCCGTCTGTCTAGGAGCTCCGGCATGACCTTCGCCCGTACCGCCCTCATCGGCGAGTCCTTCGTCGGCCAGGGAAACAACGCGGCCCACACCAACATCGTGCTCGGCCGTCGCGGCGGTCCCGTCGAGGGCGCCTGGGCCACCGCGCTGGCCTCGCCCAGCGCCGGCTACGCGCCGTTCGTCACCGTGGTCCGCCCCTCCGTCCCGGTCAAGCCCTTCACCCTGTTCGTGAACAAGGCGGAGGCCGCCGGCGAACTGCACCAGCGCGCCACCTGGGGCTCCGCCCAGGCCGGGCTGGCCGCCGGCGTCAGCGACGCCGTCGCGCAGGGGCTGATCCCCGCGGCCGAGGTCGAGGAGCTGCTGATCATCGCGGCGATCTGGGTCAACCCGCAGGTCGACGACCTGGACGAGTCCTTCCGCAACCAGCGGACCGCCGCCTACCAGGCGGTCGCCGCCGCGGTGCGGTCGCTGCCGAGCGTCGACGAGGTGCTCGCGGCCGCCAAGTCGGGCCCCGCCAACCCGTTCTACACCCCGAGCGCCGAGCAGCTGGCGGCCTCGGCCCCTGACGGGGCAGGCCGCTGAGCCAGCCGTCACGCAGTACCACCCGTCACGCAGCACCAGCCATTCACACAGCAGCGAGGAAACACCATGCGGATCGGATTCATCGGACTCGGGAACATGGGCGGTCACATGGCCCGCAACCTCATCGAGGCCGGCTATCCGGTCGTCGTGCACGACTCCCGCGAGGAGAGCGCCGCCCAGCACGTCGGCCTCGGCGCCACCTGGGCGGCGAGCCCGGCCGCCTGCGCCGCCGAGGCCGATGTGCTGATCACCATGCTGCCCAACCCGCGCATCGTGGAGGACGTGCTGCTGCGCGGTGGCGCCGCCGCCGCGCTGCCCGACGGCGCGCTGTGGATCGACATGTCGACCTCCACGCCGGCCGCAGCCCGGCGGGTCATCGAGGAGGTTCTCGCCCCTCGCGGTCTGCGGATGCTCGACGCCCCCGTCAGCGGGATGGCCAAGGGCGCCCGCACCGGCACCCTGCAGATATTCGTCGGCGGCGAGGAGGCGGACTTCGCCCGCGCGCTGCCGCTCTTCGAGGTGCTGGGCGACCCGCCGAAGGTCATGCTCGTGGGCGGCCAAGGAGCTGGCTACACCGTTAAGTTGATGATCAATCAGCTGTGGTTCTCCCACCTGGTCGCCACCTCCGAGGTGCTGGCCATGGGCGTCAAGGCCGGCGTCGACCTCGGCGTGCTGCGCTCCGCCTTGCTGGCCAGCCCCGCCGCGTCCAACTTCCTCGAGAACGACATGATGGGCATCGTCGAGTCGGGCGACTACGACGAGTCGTTCGCGATGGTGCTGGCCTGCAAGGACCTGGGCCTGGCCGTCGACCTGGGCCGTGACATCGGCGTCTCCACCGAGCTGTCCGCGCTGGTCGAGCAGATCTACCGGCGCGCCAAGGCCCGCTACGGCGACCTGTCCGGGGAGATGATCCCGGTCAAGCTCTATGAGGAACTCGCCGGCCAGGACTTCCGGCTGGCCAAGGAGACCGAGGTCTCTTGACCTCCCCCAGCCGCGTGGCGAGGATGCCACCCGGATTCCCGACCGGCGAGAGCCCGGACGCTGTTGGCTTCTCGCTCCGCCCCGCTGGTCAGCCAGTCGGGCGGAGTGTCGCGGCGGCCGCTGTCCTTCGCTGTCCACGCAGCGGCCGGCGCGGAGGTCTGATCGGCGGCCAGGTGGGCGGTGATCCCCTCGTGCACCTGCCGCATGTCGGCGAGCAGCGGATCGAGCACGGTGGCGCCGGCTGTCTGCCACCTCGCCGGATGTTTGATGCCATGGTCGACGCAGGCGAGCGAATCGTCTGAGGAGAGGAGATCACGTGCCGATCGAGGCCGAACTGAAGGCCGTCGTCCGCGACCCCGAAGCGGTGATGGATCAGCTGGAACGCGACTGGGGGCACGGGCGCGCGCAGGTCTACCGGGACACCTACTACGACGCGCCGGACGGCTCGTTGATGCGAGCAGACCGGGAGTTGCGGATTCGCACGGTGCACAGCGACAGTGACACGCACACTGTCCTCACCTACAAGGGCGCCCGGGTGGATGACGCGTCCGGATCAAAGCCTGAGCACGAGACTCGTGTCGACGACGAGGCCGCCGCCCACGCGATCGTCCGCGGCCTGGGGTTCGTATCACGCATCGCGTTCGAGAAGCGTTGCAGGAACTACACGAGCACGCGGCACGGCCGCGAGCTGCTGGCGACCCTGGTGCGGGTGCCCGAAATCGACGGGACCTTCTTGGAGTTGGAGACCATGGCAGGGGATGAGCGTGATCTGGTGCCAGCGCTCACCGTCGTGCGCGCGGCGCTCCAGGACCTGGGGATTGGTGACGACGACCTCACGACCGAGTTGTACACCGACGCGGTGGCAGCGGCCCGGTAGACACAGGAGCGTGACGGTCACGGGGTGAGCAGTACGCGGCGCCGGAGGAGTTCGAAGCCAGCATCACAGCACCACGGTCATCGTCGCTCCCCTGTTCGTCGTCGCCAACTGATCATGCCGCACCCGCCACGGCGCACCGGAACCAGGGCACCTCGCTGGTCAGGGCGTCAGGGCGGCCCGGCATACTGACGCGGTGCCGATAGCTGAAGACCCTGACCCGCGCCCCTCCGAGGAGCCGGAGCCGACAGTCGCGGACCCGTTCGACGGGCTCGTCCTGGACGAGGACTTCGTTCGCGGCGCCGACGTCAAGGAACCGGCGGCACGCACCCGGATACTCGCGGCGCGCTGGCGGCTGGAGCCGCCGGTGGATCCGGGCGGCCGCCGCTGGTCACTCGATGCCCCCGGCCCGACCCGCCCGCGTACGAAGCGGGCCGGGTTCGCGTCAAAGCTCGGTTCAGGGGTGCTGATCGCGGTCGCCGTCGCCGCCACGGTCGTGGCCATCGGCATCGGGCCGGGCAGCGGCCTGCTCTCCCTCGGCGACTCCCCGCAGGACGTCCTGCCCTCGCACGCGCCGGGCTCACCGCGTCCGTTGACGGATGTCGCGCTGAGCGGCGGCGGGACCTCCGATGGCAGCAAGTGCGGCATGCGGGGATTCCACCACTTCGCCCAGACGGCTACCTCCGCGCCCGTCGGCCCCGCCGCCATCGCCTTCGCCGACGGGCGGTCCGACACCCCGCCGGCGGGACCGCAACTCGCCCTCGGCTCCTACGGGTTCTCCCAGGACTCGCCCGGGGATCCCGGGCACTTCACCATCGATCTCCTGCTCGGACCAGGCGCGAGTCGGTCGCTGGAGCTGTCCCCGCCGTTGGGTCCGCAGGGCGTGGCCGTGGAGATCGAGGGCCCCGAGGGGCTGGTCGGCGGCGCGTACGACCTGCCGGTCAAGCTCGGCGACGGCACGGCGCACACCCCGCAGGGCAAGATCAACATCGGGTCGCCGGACGGCGCAACCGCCGAGGTGACGCTCCCCGCCCAGGCGCTCTGCCCGGGCATCGACGCTCTCGCCGTCCAGCAGCGCCTCAGCCCGCCGATCGACTCGACGAACACCATCACCGGCCCGGCGCCCTACACGCTCACCGTCTCCCTCGCCGACCCGGCGGTCGGGGCGCTCCGACGCGCGACGCGGTCACCATTCCAGGGCGACGTACTGAGCGCCACCAACCAGCTCCCCCAGTAGCGGAGTTGGACGGACCGGACTTCCTTCCACGGCGCCTGCGATCTATCGGAGCTGCTCGGCTGACAGCCGCTTGGCGGCAGCCCGGGTCTTGCAGTTTGTGCTCTTGGTCGGCGAGGTGTCCTGTGTGCGTCGGCAGGGGATTCATGTCGGTCGACACCGGCGGACGACCTGGCTAGGGTCGCGGGCGTGACGACCAAGTTGAATGATGCCGCCCGCAGGCTTCTTGACGATGTGAATCCCGCGGTGCTGGCCACCGTGAACCCCGACGGCAGCCCGCAGACCTCGGTGGTCTGGGTCGGCCGGGACGGCGACGACCTGCTGCTCTCGTCGGCAGCCGGCCGCCGCAAGGTCACCAACGTGGAGCGTGACGCGCGGGTCAGCCTGACGGTCTACGACCGGGCCGACCCGCTGCGATACCTGGAGGTGCGCGGTACCGCGACGGTGGCCGAGGACCTGAGCCGGAAGCTGGCCGTCGCACTGGCCGAGCAGTACGAGGGCCCCGGCGCGGGCGAGGAGTACCTGGAACTGCCGCCGGAGGTGGTGCGGGTGGTCGTCAGGATCACCCCGCAGCGGCTGGTCGGCACCTTCGCCGACTGACTGATCGGTTCAAGGCGAGAGAGCCCGCAGTCTTGTGCCTGGCGATGGACCGGTCCGTCCCCGCCTGAGCGGTGCCGGCCGGGCCTGGCCCGGCGCCTCTCGGGCGTTCACCGCCCCAGGAGTTCGGCGAAGCGGTCCAGCGCACGATCGGTGCGGTGGCGGTCGCCGGTGGCCGTGAGATCGAACAGCAGGCCCCGGATGACGGCCATGACCAACGTGGGCGTGACGGTGTCGTCAGGACCGGTGGAGACGTCCCGGAACGTGGCACCGAGAGTGTCGAACCAGTCGGTGATCGCCTGGCCTTGGTCGGGGTAGTTCTCGGGGTGGACCAGGCCGTCCGCGTGCACCTCGAAGAACAGCCGGACGAACGGTGCACGTTCGTCCGCGCTGATCCACGCCCAGATGCCGCGCAGCCGCTCCTGCACGGAGCCCGTCGCCGCCGGAAGGTGCTCGGCCAGGCGTGTCGCACCTCGGCGGCGGGCCTCGGCGAGGACCGCGGCGACCAACTCCTGTTTGCTGCCGAAGTCGTAGAGCAGCATCCGTGGGCTGGTGTCGAGGGCTGTGGCCAGCGGACGCAGGCTCAGCCCGGCCAGCCCGTGGGTCAGCACGTAGTCGGTCGCCCGTGCCAGCGTGCGCTCGCGCCGGGCGGGATCTGCGGGTCGCCCCACGGTGGATCTCCTCTCAGCGGCTCGGAATTGAAACAGCGTCAGCGAGTATATGGTACGACTGTTTCAATAACGAGGGGAGACCACTGTGCACACCTTCGACCGAGCACTCGTGCTGGGCCCCGGAAGTCACGTCGGCACGGCCTGGACGGCCGGGCTGGCTTACGGGTTGCGCCGCGACGGCGTGGATCTGGGCGAGGCCGACCTGATCGTCGGCACGTCGGCCGGCGCGATCGTCGGCGCGTTGCTCGCCACCGGCCAGGACCCGGGGCGGCTCGCGGCCTCGCATCGCCAGCCCGCTCACCGGCTCAAGGCGGACCCCGCACGGATGGGTGCGGTGTTCGCCGTGCTGGGCGACCGCAGTCTGGATCCCGGCGAGGCCAGGCGCCGTGTCGGCCGGCTCGCGCTCGACGGCACCGACCCCCAGGCCGATGAGGCGCTGATCGCGGGGCGCGCCGCCTTGATCGGTGCGGACGCGTGGCCGGAGCGGCGACTGCTGATCACCGCCGTGGACGCGACCACCGGTGAGCCCGCGGTGTGGGACCGCGCCAGTGGCGTGCCGTTGGTGCACGCGGTGGCGGCGAGCAGCGCCTTCCCCGGGGCCGCGCCGCCCGTCGCCATCGACGGCCGGCGGTACATGGACGGTGCGCTGCGGTCGGGCACCAACGCCGACCTCGCGGCCGGCGCCCGCACGCTGGTCGTGGTCGAGCCGATGGCGCACCTGTTTCCCCGCGAGGCACTCGACCAGCAGCTGGCGGCCGTGGGGGCGGACACCGTGGTGACCATCGGCCCCGATCCGGCCTCGGTCCGCGCTTTCGGCTCGGACCCGGGCGACCTGGCGGCTTGGGAACCGGCCTACCGGGCGGGGCTCCGCCAGGCCGGCGATCTCGGCGGGCAGCTCCGCTCCATGTGGAGGGCGGAGGCCGACGCGGGCTGACTGCCGATCAGGTCGGTGATGCGTGGGCGGTGGTGAGTCGCCACGTGGGCCGACCCCTCCGACGGGACAGCGGCGAACTGGCCCCAAGGCGCTGCAGGCTGGGCCGGTGCGAGCCGGAGCCTGTTGCCGTAGGACCTGTTTGACATGCCGTCATGGTCTGACTGTCGGAGACGGGCTGGAGTCCGCCGCCTCCGGTTGGAAGACTGTTCGGATGGACAATCCAACGAGCCTGCCGCAGAACACGACGCATGATTGGGCGATCGCTGTGGACGGCGACCATCTCGCACGCATCCGCCGGGATCCGGCTAGCTTCGCCCCTGGCGGCTTGCGGCACCTGGTTCTTGAGGTCATCGCCTACGCGGCCGACGAGGCGGAGGCCAACAACGGCGGCCGGTGCGTGGTCACCTTCCACCGCGATGGCTCAGTGTCCGTGTCCGACGGCGGCCGCGGCACCGCCACCCGTGTCGATGACCGTGGCCGCGTGGTGAGGAAGCCGGTCATGGCGACGAAGGACCTGCGGTTCTTCGACTCTCCTGACGCGCAGCTACTTCCCGACGGGCATCCACGCCGCGGCATCTCCGTCGTCGCAGCATTGAGTGAATGGCTCGTCCATACCAACCGCCGCCGCGACGGCGCCTGGACGCAACGATACGAACACGGCGTGCCGGTCACCAGCCTGGTGCCCATCCCCGGCAGCGACGCGACCGGGACGACGGTTCACTTCCGTCCGGACGGGACTGTCCGGGCCGACGGTGCGCCCGCAGTCATCGATCCGGTGCAGCTGACTGCTTCGTGGCGAGAACTTTCGGTCGAGGTCTGTCACGAAGCCGATTGAGCATCCCGCGCGCAAACGACGCCCGCCGTCGCGACAAGGCTTGTCGCGACGGCGGGCGTCCCGGTCCGTGCCGACCCGGTTCGGTGCGTGCGTCAGCTGTGCGAGCGCGCGGTGCGGGCGGCCTGGGCGAGGTCCAGGTGGGTGGTCTCCGGGGCCAGGAAGTGCGAGATCAGGCCGCCGAGGGCCAGGACGCCGGCGCCCGTCCACATCACGAACTGGACGCCGAAGTGGTTGAGGCCGATCGGCAGCAGGAAGGTGCCGATGGCGGCGCCGACGCGGCTCATGGCGGCGGCGAAGCCCACGCCGGTGGTCCGGATGGAGGTCGGGAAGACCTCCAGTGGGTAAACCGCCGTCAGCGCACTGGACATGGCGTTCAGGAAGATGAAGAAGAGGAAGCCGATGACGACGACCGGGGTGGAGCTCGGCCACAGCGCGACCACGGCCAGGCTCGCGGCGGTGATCCAGAACGGCGGGATCAGCAGCTTGCGGCGGCCGATCCGGTCGACGACCGCGGTCCCGAGGGCGACGCCCAGCACGGCGGTGACCGAGTAGACCAGCAGCGCCATGGTGGCGTCGCTGCCCAGACCGAGGGCGTCGAAGACCTTCGACCAGAACGTGCCGATCGCGAAGTAGGGCAGCACCAGGAAGGCCCAGAAGGCGCTGGAGAAGACGGTGCTGCGGATGTGCTCGCGACTGAACAGGGCGCGGAAGCTGTCCTTGGTCTCGCCGTCGGCGACCTCGGCCTCGACGTCGATCTCCATGCCGTACCTGGCGATCAGCTCCTCGGCCTCCGCGCGGCGGCCCTTGCTGAGCAGCCAGCGCGCCGACTCCGGGACGCCGCCGCGCAGCGCCAGACAGGCCACGGCGATGATCGCGCTGCTGCCGAGCGTCCAGCGCCAGCCGCCGTTCACGTCGGCCAGGGCCGCGCCGACGATGGTGGCGACCATGTAGCCGACGTACCAGCTGACTTCCAGACTGGCCAGCAGGCGGCCGCGGTTGCGGCTGGGGGCGTACTCGGAGAGCAGCGGGGCGCCGATCGCGTACTCGCCGCCGATGGCGATGCCCATGATCAGCCGGATCACGAACAGTTGCACGCCGTCCACGACGAAGAACTGGGCGATCGATCCGATGAGGAAGACCACCATGTCGATGAGGAAGATCGGGCGCCGCCCGAGCTTGTCGGCCAGCCAGCCGAAGACCGGGCCGCCGACGAAGATGCCGATCAGCGGGGAGGCGCCGATCAGGCCCTGCCACAGCGTGGAGACGTGCAGGGCGGTGGTCAGCGCGGCGAGGGCCATGCCGATGCCGCCGATGATGTAGCCGTCGAGGCCCTCACCGATCTGGGTGGCGAGCTTCAGCTTGAGCAGTAGCCGCTTGCGGTCGCGATCGGCAACGGAGAGCTGGGGCGGGGTCGTTCGTTCGCCGACGGGCGTCGTTGCCATGTCAGTTCCTTGTCATCAGATGTTCAGTGGCCCGCGGTAGCTCTGGGCGGACGGTGGCGCGAGGCGCGGGCTGGCCATCCGGGGCAGGCATGAACCTACGGTCGGGCGTTGCGGAGAACAAGGAAGGTCTGCAGATCGCAACCATGGTTGTGCCAGCGACAACCCGCCTGCGCGGCACGCTGTAGCGGACGCGGACGCGGACAAGAACGGCGCCCCTCAAGAACGGCGCCCCTCAAGAACAGGGGCGCCTGAAGAACGGGGGCGTCAGCGCATGCCGCCGGAAGCGAGGATGACGTCCCCGGTGATCCAGCGCGCGTCGTCGGAGGCCAGGAAGGCCACCAGCGGGCCGTAGTCGTCGGGGGTGCCCGTGCGGCCCAGGGGAGTGGCGGCGATCGCCTGCGCTTCTTGATCCGACCCGGCGTATCCCATGGCCCTGCTGCCCTCGGTGTCCGACGGGCCGGGCATGATCGCGTTGACACGGATGCCGCGCGGGCCCAGTTCCTTGGCCGCAACGATGGTGAAGGCGTTGACGGCGCTCTTGGACGCGACGTAGAGCGAGGCGTACGGAGGGTGGGTGACCGTGCCGGCCGTCGAGACGTTGATGATCGACGCGGCCGCGATGTCGTCCTGCGCGGCCAAGGCCTGGGTGGTGAGGATGGTGCCCAGGAGGTTCGTGGTCATCTCACGCTGGAACTCGTCCTCGGTGATGTCCGACAGCGGTGCGAAGTTGACGACGGCCGCATTGTTCACCAGCACGTCGACCGGGCCGTACGCCTCGCGCGCCCGGTCGAACAGACGGCGCACGTCGTCGCTGCTGGCCACGTCCGCCTGGACCGCCATCGCCCGGCCGCCGTTGGCGGTGATGCCCGTGACGACTCGCTCGGCGCCCTGCGCATCCGTCCGGTAGTTCACCACGACGGCTGTGCCGGTCTCGGCCAGGGCCTGGGCGATCCCCGCGCCCAGGCCCTTCGATGCACCTGTGACGATCGCCGTACGTGCGTTGTTGCTGCTCACAGTGACTCCTTGGAACGTTGGTGCGTGCAGAAGTCACCGTAGGAAAGCTGATTACTATTGGGAAGTACATACTTTTTTGTAAGCTGCTGGCATGTTGGAAACAGAGCAGGTCGCGACGGCCGCCAGGCTCCTGGCCCATGACACCTTCGACAACAAGTGCCCGCTCAGGCCGATCATCGATCAGACGACGAGCCGCTGGGCGACGCTGATCGTGTCGGCCCTCATCGCCGGCCCGCACCGCTTCGCGCAGCTGCACGCGCGAGTCGGTGGCATCAGCCAGAAGATGCTGTCGCAGAACCTCAAAGCGCTGGCCCGGGCCGGACTTGTCGCCCGCCAGGTCGCGCCCACCAACCCGCCCCAGGTCACCTACAGCCTGACGGAACTCGGCACCAGCCTGGCCGGACCGCTGACCGATCTCATCCGCTGGTTCGGCCGGCACGGAGACGAGCTCCTCGCCGCTCAGGAGCACTACGACAGCCATCTTGCCTGACCTGACCCTGGCCAACGCGACAGCGGAAGAGGCCATCGACGCCATGATCCGCGAACCGGCCGAGGCCGAGTCGCACAATCGGCTTGCCTTCGCCGCCGTCTGGCGCGTGCTGGCCGGGACCACCGTCCCGAAGCGAACACGAGCTGACCGAACGTCAGGAAGAAGCAGGCATGAGCAACACCACACCCACCAGCGGCTCGCCGAGCACGGCACGGTCGTGCTCGGCGGCCGCGACCCGGACAAGCTCCGCGCGGTTGAGGCGGAGATCGCCGCACGGCCCGGCGGCCGCACGGTCTCCGTCGTGGCGGACCTGTCGGACCCCGCGGACCTATCGGACACCGTATGCAGGCGTTGCCGGTCAGCCGATCGGTGCCCAGCGCGACAGTTCCCGATACCCCCTGGGAGCGGTCAGATGGTCCAGTCGATCGGGTAGTTGACGATGGGGATGAAGGTGACGCCGGCCTTCTCGGTTATCGCCCGGGCATCCACGGTCATCTCCTTGAGCCGGCTCATCTGCTCCGCGTGCTCCTCGGACTCCCAGACGCTGACGTTGACCAGGGAACCGTCGGGCGAGGTCGCCCAGTGGTAGCTGATCAGGCCGGGCAGTGCCTTGATGGCCGGAATCAGGAAGCCGCTGATCGCCGCGGTCGCCGCCTGAACTTCCGGGAACCGGGCGGGATCGAAGTTGCCGCGTGAGACGCGGACGACTGCGGTCGAGGGGATCGAGTCGGCGGTCATGGAAGTCCCTGGGGTTGTTTACCTTCTGATGGACCGTCAGAATATGATGCCCGCCAGGAGGGTACGGAGTGAGATCTGTCACAGCGCGTCCTGTAGGGCGGCCGAGAAACCCGGAGCTGGACCGGGCGATCCTGGCAGCGGCCGAGCAGCAACGCTCCGAAGACCGAGCCCTCGAAGCGACGGCCGCCTACGTTCGGACTGAGGTGTTCTTCGCGAGCGGGATACTCCCGGTCGGCTTGCGGGCGCTGCAGGGAGCCGTAGACGCGGCTCCGGCTGCCACCGAACCACTGCAGGCGGCCATCGGGGCTCTCCACATGCGTGCTGCGGTCGTCGCGGGCCGGATGCGCGATGCCAGTGTCGCGCACATGCACCTCGCCGAGGCTGCGGGCCTTACCGCCAGCCTTCGTGAGACCCCCTACGAGGGAGCTGCGATCGGCCCGGACTCTCGGCGCATCCATCAGCTCTCCAGCTGATCCATCACCGCTTCGGGGTCGCGGACGACGGCTTTCAGTTCGGCCTCGATCGGCACGTGATCTCCTCCCGGCAGACGATTCACTCGCCTGCCTCGACCATGGCATCAGATGATCGCATCACGAACCGCGGCCAGTGCCGCGTTCCATGGATACGCGCGCGGGTTGCCCTGGCCAGGCGTGTTCGGCACGAACCCGTCGTCGCCCAGCAGGACGCGCACGCCTGCGGACCGGAGCACGGCGATGCTCTGTTCGAACTGCGGATGCGCGAGGAGCGCAGAGTTCACGCACGGCATGGTCACCAGCGGGATCCTCTTCCCGATGGCCTCGGCTGCGAAGCCGACGACGAACGAGGAGGTGAGGCCAAGCGCCCACGAGTTCAGGGTGTTGAAGGTGGCCGGTGCCAGCAGCGCGGCCGTAGCCGGAGGCCAGACATCGGGCTCGCCCGGGCGTCGGTGGCGGCTGCGTACAGGGTGGCCGGTGAGGCGCTCCAGCCCGGCGAGGTCACCAGCCAGCCAGTCGGCCGCTGTTGGCGTCAACCCCAGGCACACACTCCACCCATCGGCCTGGGCCTGCTCGACAACTGGTGCGAGGTCGAGCACGGGCGGTGCTGCGGACCCCAACAGATAGAGCACTCGATCAGTCGGCATGCTGTTGACAGTACGAGATTTGGATCACGGCGACCACGTTCAGGGGTATCGTCAGAGCGCTCGGTAGTCAGACCAGGGGATCCGCCATGGCCAATCCAGATCCTGACAGCGTCGGCGCCCGTATCGCCGCGTTCCGCAAAGTTCGCCACTTCACCCAGCGAGGCCTCGCCGACAGAGCGAACATCAGCTACAGCCTCATGTTCAAGATCGAGCAGGGCGACAAGCCGGCGAGCCCTCCAGTTCTCGCCACGCTTGCACGGGCGCTGTCGGTGTCGGTCGCTGATCTCACCGGTCAGCCATACTTGGACGCGCTCTGCCAAGACCAGCTGGACGGGTTGATCCAGCCGATTCGCGAGGCCCTGGACCTGTTTGACCTCGGTGCCGACGCTGACCTGCCGATTCGCTCGATCCAGCAGCTGACGGCGGATGCGGATCGTATGTGCGGCCTGATCCGTGGTGGCGACCTGCGGACTGTCGCTGCAGAGCTCGCTGGCCTGATCGCCGAAATTACGAGCGCCGCCTATACGGCCCCAGACGATCGCCTGTGGCAGGCCCTAGCCAGCACCTACCGCTCCGCGTATGACATCGCCCATAAGCTCGGATTCCATGACCTCTCGGCCCTCGCCCTGGACCGCATGGCTTGGGCATCCGAACGGGCATCCGATGCTGTCAGTGCCAGCACTCGCCAATACTTGCGCTCCCTGGCCTACCTGCGGGCCGGCCAGTACCGCACTGGGATGCGCATCGCGGAGGCCGGCAGACAGCTCGCCACTCAGGCCGCCGACGGGCTTGAGAGGGAAGCCGTGACCGGGCAACTGCACCTCGGATCAGCGGTCCTGGCCGCCCGCGCTGGGCAACGGGACGAGGCAGAGCAGCAATTGGCCGCCGCAGACCGCATTGCCAACAAGGTAGGCGAGATCCACCGTGTCAGGTGGCTGACCTTCGGGCCCACCAATGTGTCCGTCCACCGGACCAGCGCCTTGATCGACCAATGCCTCTACCTAGAGGCTCTCCAGGTCGCCTCTACCATCACCGTCCCAACCGACTGGCCTGCCAGCAGGACTGCTCGACATCATGCGGAGATCGCCCGGGCACTGCTGTGGACCAACAAGCACGACGCGGCATTCCAGAACCTTCTACGGGCGCGCGAGCTCGCTCCCCAGCAGTCACGGCACAGCCCGACGGTACGGGAGACGATGTTCGCCATCGTGCGTGCCCGCCGGACCGTGCCCGACAGCATCACCGGATTCGCTGCCTGGCTAGGGATCTGACCCACTATCACCAAGTCGTGATAGTTGGCTTCCTTGCAGCCCGGCACGCTTCTACTGGCAGACCACCAGTCAGGAGCAGCAGTGCACGTGATGGAGCGCGCCACCGCGCGATGGATTCCTCCGGAGGGCACGGTTGAGGCCGTTGCGGCCGGCCAGTTCTGGGACGCGGTCGCCGTCCCTCAGTACATCGGCCTTGCAGCCTTGGAAATCCTCGACCAGCCTTCAAGACCGCGCCTCGGCCCGGTTATCTGGGACAGCTCCGGCCGGCCCCGGATGTACTTCCTCATCCCACTTTCCTCGCCGCTGTCATGGACCCATGAGCGCCTGCTGGCGGCTGGTTCGTTCGTCACGGTGCCGGGCCGAACGGCGCTGGGGCTGCCCGGGCCATTCTGGATCGTCCCGCCCGATCCGGACGATCCGGGCGCTCTGGTGGATGCGTGCCTGCTACGGCGTGCCCGGGACCTGATGCGCACCGCTGCTGTGGCGGAGTCACCGACCACCTGGCCGCCGAGCTCGGCCTGCCGCTCCGCTGGTCGTACGCCGGTTGACCCGGGTGGCCTGACCGCCGATCAGACTTCCGCGTCCGTCCTCAGCACGACTCGCTGTGCGGTGCGGCTCTCGCGACCGCCCTGGACGGGCAACATCGTTACGCTACACCTGGGATGACTGTACGTCAGCCACGCGCCCAAAGGGCAGACTTCGCTGTTCGCAGAGGACACGCCGGCTGCCCCGCGCGGGCAGTCCCACGTCACCGGGCCACGTATCGGCAGGCCTTCGGTGTAAGGGTGAGGGCGAAGGGGCAGTGGTGATTGCGCGGATGAACCGACCGCCCGCCGAAGGGGGCCGGGCGACTCCCCAGGAGCGCCCGGGACGTGCGGACCAGCTGCCCGCTGCTCGCCGATCGCTGCCCGTTTGCCCGGAGGGGGGAGGGATGCCCTGGACGCCGATTCGGATCAGCCCTTGGTATCGATCAGTTCTCCGCTGACGTTGAGCAGTTCGTGGCATCCGGACGCCTGCTTCCCCGAGGCAGGCGTGCCCGGCTGCTGGCAGGTCACGCTCGCCGTCACCGTCTGGTCCTCGGAGACCTCGATGGGAGTCACCCAGTGGTAGTCCTGGTTGCGGAAGGTTTCCAAGGCGATGGTCGTGATCGTCTGATCGCCGAACTTGATGGTGATCAGACCCTGGTCGCCCTGGAAGTTGGCGACAACGATGTCGGTGATGCCGAAGACCTTGCCCTTCGGCACCTGGTAGCTGCCCACCGCGGCGGCGCCGCCGGCGGTCTGCACGTCGATCGTGGCGGAGCTCTGCTGGCCGGCTCCACCTCCGGCTGCCGCCGGGCCGCCGCCGGTGCCGCCGCTCGGCTGTCCGGATCCCGGCTTGCCGCCCGTGTTCCCGCCGGCCGAGCCCGTCGGGGCTGTGCCGGCGGGAGGACTCGGCCAGGCCGAGGCCTTCTGATCGACGGCCTGCTGGGCGGCCTGCTTCGCGGAGCTCTGCACCGTGGGCCGCACCAGGGCGAACCAGGCCAGCAGCAGCGCGATCAGCGCCGCGAGCAGCACGAGCAGCCACCTGGGGAAGATCGAGAGCTGGACGAACTCACCGTTCAGCGACTGCTGCAGGTCGGCCGACGAGAGGCCGCCCTGCTCGTCGGCAGTGGCAGTGGCAGTGGCAGTGGCAGTGGCCTCGCCCGCCGGGGCGGCCGCGGCCCGGCCGACGGCGATCTCGAAGGCCCGGGTGACCGGCTTGCCGAACCAGATCAACCTGCGGGTGCGGACCCGGACTCCGGCCTCAGCCGACTCGCCGGGTTCGAGTCGCACGCGGTCCGGGGTGACCCGGAAGCGCAGCTCCTCGCCGGCCTGGCCGGGGGTGAACGTCACCGTGGTGACCGCGTTCCCCAGGTTCCGCACCGAGGCGCGGTAGCGCGCGCGGAGCCAGCCGCGGCGGCGGCGGGGTGCGAGCGCGGCGCGCAGTTCGTGGAAGGGCGTGACGGTCACCGTGGTCTCGGGAACCGTCACGAGCTCGGGGCGCTCGGCGGGCAACACCCGGATGCCGAGCGGGAATTCGCCGGCCCGCACGTCGGGGGAGCGGGGCGGCGCGAGGCGCACCGTCACCGTCTCGGAGGTGCCCGGGTAGAGGGAGACGCGGGCCGGCTCGACCGTCGTCCACGGGGCGCAGGCTCCGACCACTTCCAGCGCGTACGCCTCCACGATGTCGGTCTCGTTGCGTACCGTCAGAGTCGTCGTCACCACGCCTCCGGGCGACACCGTCAGCGCGGGCAGGCCGAGTTCGGCGGATGTGGTCATACCGCGACGGTAGGACCGCCGGACACCCCGCGCAGAGGGACGCGCGGGCAAGCCGTGGGCACGCGCCTTGCCCGCGAGAGCAGACCCGGTGCTGCCCGGCGACGCCGTCGCCACGCGCTCAGGCACGCTTCAGGCCCGACCCCGTGACGTGGCGGTCCAGTCGTCCGCACCACAAGTCCACCGGCGGCGCACAGGTAGAACGGAACAGTTGATGACGTCGATCGAGACAACCCATGAGGCGGCCGTGGCGACGCGGATCGGCCATGCCCGAATCCCCGCGGTCGCCGCGGCCGCCGAGGTGCGCGTCAAGCCGAGCCGGGTGCCGGTGGCGCTGTACGCGGAGGACATCATCCTGCAGACCGGTGTCGTGCATCAGCTGCGGCAGCGCCCTGAGGTGGAGCTGCTCAGCGACGGCGAGGCCGGGCGGGCCCAGGTCTCCCTGATGGTGGTCGACACGCTGAACGAGGCGGTGACCGAACGCCTGCGCCGGCTGCGCCTCAGCACGTCGAGCCGGACCGGGCTGGTGGTGGGCCACTTCGAGGCGGGCGGGCTGCAGACCATCATCGAGTGCGGCGTCACCGCCGTCCTGCGCAGGTCGGAGGCCGACCAGGACCGGCTGGTGCATCTGATCACCGCGCTGGCCAACGGTGAGGGCGTGATGCCCGGCGACCTGCTCGGCACGCTGCTCGACCGGGTCGGGAGCCTCCAGCGCAGCATGCTCGACCCGAGGGGCCTGTCCCTGTCGACCCTGACGACCCGCGAGGCGGAGATGCTCCGGCTGGTCGCCGACGGTCTCGACACGGCCGAGATCGCCGCGCAGACCGCCTACTCCGAACGCACGGTCAAGAACGTGCTGCACGAGATCATCACCCGGCTGGGACTGCGCAACCGCGCCCACGCGGTGGGGTACGCCATGCGCCACGGCCTGATCTGAGCCCGCAGCGCAGCCGTATCCGAGCCGGTGGCGCAGCGGCGGATTGCCCTCAGGGACACCGCCCGTTACCCCCGGCTCGGGTATCCGGGGCCTGTCCCCGCCCACCCGGGCCGGGGAGACTGCCGGGAGCAACGCCCTTCTCGGTCTGTGAGGTTGAGCGTGATCGGCGCCCCCGGTACTCCCGCCCCCGGTACTCCGGCCCCCGGTACTCCGGCCCCCGGTACTCCGGCCCCCGGTACTCCCCGCTCCATCCGGCGCTCGGCACGAGCAGCCGTCGCGGTCCTGCTGTCCGTGGCGGCGGCCGTGCTGACGCTGGGCACTGCGAACCCCGGCGGGCCGGGCAACGGCCGGGCCCCGGTGGCCGCCGGGGCCGCGCCGGCCGCCGGGCGGACCGTCTTCGCCGGCACGGACCACCGCAGCCTGGCGCGCGTGACGGGTGCGACGTCGAGCACACCACTGTTCGGGCTCGGTCCCGTCCACTTCGACGTGGACCCCTCGGCCCGCGGCAGCCTGCTGGTCTTCACCAGCCTGCGGGACAGCCCACTGCCCCAGGTGTACCTGCGCGACGCGTCCGGCGGGGTGCACGAGCTCACCACCGGCATGGACACCGCCGACCCGACGCTGACCCCGGACGGCAAGGCCGTCGTGTTCGACGCGCTGGAGCCCGGCGGAAGCGGCGGGAATCCCCAGCGGGACCTGTGGGTGGTCAACGCCGACGGCACCGGGCTGCGCAGGCTGACCGACACCTCGTCCAATGAGACGCATCCGACGGTCTCGCCCGACGGCCAGTGGGTCGCCTACGACTGCGACGCCGACCCGGCGCACATCCAGGTCTTCGTCATGCCGCTGGCCGGTGGTGCGGCGAGGCAGATCACCGACGTGACCACCGGCAGCGCCATCGACCCGGCGTGGAATCCGGTGAACAGCGACGCGCTCCGCAACCAGATCGTCTACACCTGGGACCAGGGCGGCCAGACCGGTCCCCAGCTGCACCTCACCTCGCCCACCGGCGGCGACCGGGCGTTCTTTCCCGGCACCGGCTCCACCTGGCAGAGCGGATCGGCTGCCTGGCTGCCCGACGGCAGCGGGGTGCTCTTCGTGAGCCCCAACCTGTCCGACGGCACGCTGACGGCGATCCAGCACGTGTACCGCGCCCCGACCTGTTCCTGCACCCCGCCCCAACCGCTCTACAGCGACGACCGGTTGATCGAGACGCCGACCTGGCTGGGCACCCAGACCGGCGGCGGGCCCGTGGTGGGACAGACGACCGCGGCCACCGCCCACGTGGCCGATGTGGAGGACGTCCTTCCCGACGGGACGGACCCGCGCGACCTGGGCATCAGCGTGCTCAGCGAGGACCCGGCCGCCGACACCAACACCAACCCCGACCCTGCGGCCGACCCGCTGTTCAATCCCCATGCCGGGTACGACCCGTGGTTCGAGCGGCAGAGCTACACGCCGGACGGTCGGCAGATCGTGGTGACCCGCTTCGAGGATTCGCCGGCCGGCCGCATCGAACGCATCTGGCTGGCGGGCGCCGACGGTTCGAATCCGCAGCCGATGAACCTCGCCGGGCGCGGGCCGAACGACTGGGACACCGACCCGGCCTTCTCACCGGACGGCAAACTGATCGCCTTCACCCGGACCTCTCCCGGCGGTGTCGGAGCGGCGTCCGGGCCGGGGCGGATCGTGATCGCGCAGGTGTCGACGGGAGCGATCGTCGGCACCGTCGAACCGCCGGCCGACCAGCCGCAGGCGTCCGAGGCCGAGCCCTCGTGGTCCCCGGACGGCAAGCTGATCGCCTTCACCAGGACCGAGGTGATCAACGGCAACGCCGGCAACAAGCACATCTGGACCGTGCCCGCCGCCGCGCTCGACCAGCAGACCGACCTGAGCCTGACGGCGTGTCCGGGCGCCTGCGACGTCATCGACGACAGCCCCGTGGTCTCGCCGGACGGCCAGCACATCGCGTTCAACCGCAAGGGCGGTGACGGCGGGTTCAACCAGCAGGACGGCATCGTGGTCACCTCGTCGACCGGCACCGGCTGCACGGTGATCCTGCCCGCCGGGCTCAGCCAGGACCCGGGCGCCTGCGGCCGCCCGCTGCCGGACACCTCCGAGACCGGCCCGTTCCAGCCCCGCGACGCGGCCTGGACGGCGGACGGCTCGCACCTGGTGGTCACCTCCCGCCGGGCGCTGGCGCCGAACTCGCCGGAGGGACTGTCGGTCTACGACTTCGCCACCGGCAAGCTCACCCCCGTCGACTGGCGGCTGCCGGGGCGGCAGAAGGAGCCGAGCGTCCAGCAGTCGGTGGACCTGAAGTTGAGCGCGCCGGCCACCACGCCCCCGGTGTCTCCCGGTGGCGGCACGACCGTGGCGATCACCGTGACCGACAAGGGACCCGCTCCCTCGCCGGGCACCGTCCTGACGGCGACGGCGCCGACCGGCGCCCGGCTCGGCGGGCTGACCGCCTCGGTCGGGCAGTGCGATGCCGGGGCCCTGCGCTGCGACCTGGGCACCCTGACGCCGGGTCAGAGCGTCCAGGTGACCGCCACGGTCATCGGCACGCAGGTCGGCGATCAACCGTTCGGCTGGTCGGTCGCCGGGACGGTCGTCAACCCGAACCCCGGCGACGAGGCGGCGCAGACCGTCGTCCCCGTCGTGGCCGCACCGCCGCCCACGTCGCCGCCGCCCACATCGCCACCGCCCTCCTCCCCGCCACCGCAGCCCTCGCCGTCCCCGCAGCCCGCGCCACCCCTGCCGCACGCCGGCCCGGGAGTGTCGATCGGCGCCCAGCCGAACCCGGGATACGTCGGCGGCCACGTGACCCTGACCTACACGGTGCGCAACAGCGGCCAGGCGCCCGCGACCGGGCTGCGCCTGTCGCTCGGCCTGCCCGCGGGTGTCCCCAACGAGCCGCTGCCTGCCGGCTGTTCGGGCGGTGCCTGCGTGCTGGGCGACCTGTCCCCGGGCGGCAGCGAAGTCGTGCAGGTGGTGCTGTCACCCGTCGCGGCCCTGCAGACCACGATCACCGCGGTCCTGACCACCACCGGCACGGACGCCCACCCGGGCGACCACGTGGCGCGGACCCCGCTGCGCATCCTGCAGCCCCGCATCGTCGCGGTGCCGCCGATCGGCAGGCCCGGGTTCGTGACCTCGGTGCGCGGCGTGGACTTCCCACCGGGCGCGCCGGTGACGTTCACCTGGCAACCCGGCATCACCGCCGCAGCGGCGCCCACCCACCCAGCCGCCGACGGCACCTTCGCGGGCCAACTGCTCATCCTGCCCAAGGACGAGACGGGTCCACGGACCATCACCGCGAGCGGTCCCGGGTTCTCGCCGGTGACCTGCCCCTTCCTCGTGGTGGCCGGCAGCATCGGCCCGCCGGGGGAGGTGGAGCGGCGGTGATCCACGAGGTCGACGAGGCACTGCGGCTGCTGCTCGCCGAGAGCGGCCTGGAGGAGGGCGGGGTCGAGCTGGTCTTCGACTCGCCCAGCCGGGACTGGGCCGCGCGGCGCAACGCTCCGACGGTCAGTGTCTTCCTCTACGCGATCCGCGAGCAGGTGGCCCGCCGGCAGTCCGGTGCCGCCGCCGAGTACGACGCGGACGGCCTGGTCGCGGCTTGGCGCACCGCGCCCCGCTGGTTCGAGCTGGCCTACCTGGTGACGGCGTGGACCAACCGACCGCAGGACGAGCACCGGTTGCTCTCGGAGGTGCTGCGCTGCCTGACCGCCGCGCCCGAGCTGCCCGCCCGGCTGCTCACCGGCACCCTTGCCCAACTCGGGCTCGGCGTCCGGCTCGAGACCTCCGGGCGCGGCGAGGGCCTGCCGTCGGTGTCCGACGTCTGGTCAGGCCTGGGCGGGGAGTTGAGGCCTTCGATCGACCTCAGGGTGCTCGCCCCGCTGGCCGGCGAGCGCAGCCCGGCGGGGCCCGCGGTCACCGAGGGGCTCGCACTGCGCGCCACCGACACGAGCGGGGCGAGCGGCGGGCCCGGTGAGGACCACGCAGACGGCCAGTCAGAGGGCGACGCAGCCGGCGACAGCCGTCGGTTGCGCTTTCGCGGCGGCGGGACGGATCCCGGCCCGGAGGGCTTCGCGGCGCCCCGGGACCGTCCGCTGCCGCCCGGTCGCCGGCGGCGCGGCGGTCCGCAGCGGTGACCCCGCACGTCGGGGTGGTCGAGAGCGCGCCGGCGCTCGACCTCGATCACCTGTGGGACCGGCTGCGCCGCGTCGAGCAGCGGGTGCGGGCCGCCGTCCGCGAGCGCAGGGCCGACGATCCGGACCCGGACGACCCGTACCGCGGCCAGTACCTCACCCCGGAGGCGGTGGAGCGGATCCTGGCGGCCCCTGCCGCGACGGGCTACGCCGGCGCAGGTCTCGGGGACCCGCCGGAACCGCCGCCCGGGTCGCGGACCGAGCGGCTCGCCGGCGCCTTCGGCCTGCTCCCGGTGGACCTCGAACTCCTGCTGGTGTCGATCGCCCCCGACCTCGACAGCCGGTTCGAACGGCTCTACGGCTACCTCAACGACGACCTGACGCTGCGCCGGCCGACCATCGGGCTGGCGCTCGAACTGTGCGGCCTGCCGGGGGCGGGCGCCGGCCGCTTCCGGTTCTCCGCGCAGGCTCCGCTGATCGCCGGCGGACTCCTGGAGATCACCGAGCCGGAGCGCCCGCTGCTCTCCCGGGGCCTGCGGGTGCCCGACCGGGTGACGGCCCACCTGCTCGGCGACGACGAACTCGACAGCGCGTTGCGCGGGTTGGTCCGGGTCAGCCGGGCCGGCGCCGGCCTGCCCGAAGAGCCGGCCCGCCGCATCGGCGCCGCCGCGTCGAACGGCGGCGGACTGGTGCACCTGCTGGACCAGGGCGGCAACGCCGGCCGGCTGGCGGTCGACGCCCTCGCGGGCACCGGTTGCCGCCCGCTGGTCCTCGACGTCGCCGCGCTCGCCACCCGCCCCCCGGAGGCCACCGTGCGCGCGCTGGCCCGGGAGGCGCGGCTGAGCGGCAGCGGCGTGGTGCTGGGCCCGCTGGACCGGATCGAACCCGAACGCCCCGAGCGCGCACGGCTGTTGCGCGAGCTGTGCGTGGAGCTCGCCGGCGTTCCGCTGATCACGTACGGCAGCCACGCGTGGGATCCGGCCTGGGCACCGGAGAGCCCGGTCGTGATCGCGGTCCCGCCGCCGGACCCGGGGCAGCGCGCCGAGCAGTGGGCGCGCGCGTTGAGCGGCTCGCGAGAAGGGACCGGCGAGGGCGCGCACGCCGCGCTGAGCGGCGAGCTGGTTGAGGCCCTCGCGCCGTACCAGCTGGACGCGGACCAGGTGGCCAGAGCCGCCGATGTGGCGGCCAGGACGGCGGCGGCCGAGCGCCGTTCGGTGAGCGCGGACGACCTGCGGGCCGCGGTGCGGGCGCAGAACGGGGCCGGACTCGCGCGCCTGGCCCGGCGGATCGAGCCGGCGGTCGGGTGGGACGACCTGGTGCTGCCCGAACCCACCGCGCGCCAGCTGCGCGAACTCGCCCTGCGCGCGAAGCACCGCGACCGGGTGCTCGGCCAGTGGCGGATGCGGCCGGGCGGCGGTCGGGGGCGCGGGGTGATCGCCCTGTTCGCCGGGGCGTCGGGCACCGGCAAGACGATGTCGGCCGAGGTGGTCGCCGCCGACCTCGGCATGGAGCTGTACGTCGTGGACCTCTCCACCGTCGTGGACAAGTACATCGGTGAGACGGAGAAGAACCTCGAGCGCGTCTTCACCGAGGCGTCGCAGGTGAACGGCGTCCTGCTGTTCGACGAGGCCGACGCGATCTTCGGGAAGCGGTCGCAGGTCAAGGACGCCCACGACCGCCACGCGAACGTGGAGTCGGCCTACCTGCTGCAGCGCATGGAGTCCTTCGACGGGATCGCGGTGCTGACGACGAATCTGCGCGCCAACCTGGACGAGGCGTTCACCCGGCGACTGGACGTCATCGCGGAGTTCCCCGTGCCGGACGAGGAACGGCGACGCGCCCTGTGGGAGCGCTGCCTGGGCCCCCGGATCCCGCGCGCGGACGACCTCGACCTGGAGTTCTGCGCGCGGCGCTTCGAGCTCGCCGGCGGCTCCATCCGCGCGTGCGCGGTGACCGCGGCCTACCTGGCCGCCGAGACCGGGCGGCCGCTGAGCATGGCACAGGTGGTCTCCGCGGTGGTGCGGGAGTACCGCAAACTCGGCCGCCTGGTGCTGGAGAGCGAGTTCGGGCCGTGGCTGGGAGGCAACTGACCGGAGGGCACCGCCGCCGGACGCCGGGTACGCGCCGTACTGCCCGCCGGGGCAGCGTTCTTGCCCCTGGTCCGGGACCACGGGACATGTCGGCGGCGGCGGCTCGGCCGCAGACTCGGTGGCGGATGATCGGGCGACCGAAGGAGCGAGTATGCCGTCGTACCTCACCCCGGGCGTGTACGTGGAGGAGGTCCAGTCCGGTGCCCGGCCGATCGAGGGAGTCGGCACGGCCGTCGCCGCGCTGGTCGGCTTCGCCGAGACCGGTCCCTTCCACGAGCCCACCCTGGTGACCAGCTGGGACCAGTACGTGCAGACGTTCGGCGGCTTCACCGAAGGCACGTACCTGCCCCATGCCGTGTACGGCTTCTTCGCCAACGGCGGCGGCTCCGCCTACGTCGTCCGGGTCGGCGGGGCGGCGGTCGGCGGCGGGCCGGCCCCCGTCGGCAGGGCACCCGAGCCCACCGCGGTCGCGGGATTCCTCTTCTCGGCGCTGCCCGGTGCGGGCGGCGACGTGTCCGTCGAGATCGCCGACGCCGAGGGCGAGAACGTCCCGGAGGACCGGTTCCGGCTGCTGGTCCGCAAGGGCACCGAGGTGGCCGAGACGTACGACGTGTCGACCCGCCGGAACAACAAGGGCTATCTGGTCACCCAGCTGCGCGAGTCGAAGCTCGTCGCGGTCACCGAGCAGCCCGGCACCGCGCCGAGCCGCCCGGAGCGCCAGACCGTCGCCCTCGCCGAGACGCCCGCGGCCGCGCCGGCGCCGGTGCCCCCCGGCACCCGGCTCGACCCGGCCGAGTACGTGGGCGATGCCGCGGCCCGCACCGGATTCGCGGGGTTGGAGGCGATCGACGAGATCACCATGGTCGCGGCGCCCGACCTGATGAGCGCCTTCCAGCGCGGCGACCTCGACGCGGAAGGGGTGCGGACCGTCCAACTGGCGGTGATGTCGCACTGCGAGCAGATGGGCGACCGGATCGCCGTCCTGGACACCCCGCCGAGCATGAACGCCCAACGGGTGCGCGGCTGGCGGATGGACGAGGCGGGTTTCGACTCCCGCTACGCCACCCTCTACTACCCGTGGATCAAGGTGTTCGACCCGGCGAGCGGCCGGAACGTGCTGGTCCCGCCGAGCGGGCACGTCGCCGGGGTGTGGGCGCGCAGCGATGCCGAGCGCGGCGTGCACAAGGCGCCGGCCAACGAGGTCATCCGCGGCGCGGTGGACCTGGAGATCCGGATCAGCAAGGGCGAGCAGGACCTGCTGAACCCGATCGGCGTCAACTGCGTGCGTACGTTCCCCGGGCGCGGCATCCGGATCTGGGGCGCCCGGACCCTCTCCTCGGACCCCGCCTGGCGCTACCTCAACGTGCGCCGGCTCTTCAACTACCTGGAGGAGTCCATCCTGTTGGGCACCCAGTGGGTGGTGTTCGAGCCCAACGACGACCGGCTCTGGTCCAGCATCCGCCGCAACATCACCGCGTTCCTGACCGAGGAGTGGCGGCGCGGTGCGCTCTTCGGCCAGACCGCCGACCAGGCCTTCTACGTCAAGTGCGACGGCGACAACAACCCGCAGGAGTCCATCGACCTCGGGCAGGTGGTGTGCGAGATCGGGGTCGCTCCGGTGAAGCCCGCGGAGTTCGTGGTGTTCCGGCTGGCCCAGTTCTCCGACAGCACGAGCCTCGTCAACGAGTGACCGGCGGCTGACCCGCGACTGACCAGCCAGTGACCAGCCAGTGACCAGCCAGTGACCAGCAGAGTCGGCACACACACGGGAAGGTGACAGGAAGTCATGGCACAAGGCGATCCGCTCGTCACACATACGTTCGGCGTCCAACTCGGCGGCTACAACGTCGAGTACCTCCAGGAGGTCAGCAACCTCGTCGTCGAACAGGACGTGATCGAGTACCGGCAGGTGAGCCAGCAGGGCAAGCTGATCGTCCGCAAGCAGCCGGGAGCGCGGCGGCCGGGCGAGGTGACCATCAAGCGCGGTCTCGACTCGAGTTCGGCCTTCACGAAGTGGATCAAGGAGACCCTCAACAAGGGTGCGATCAACAGCGCGCGGCAGAACCTCACCATCGAGGTCAAGAACACCGAGACCCGCACCGCGCGCCGCATCCAGCTGACGAACGCCTGGGTCAGCCGCTGGGAGGGCCCGACCTTCAGCGCGGGCGACTCGGGGCCCGCGACCGAGACGGTGACCATCGTGTTCGAAGAGATCACGGTCGAATGAGGCGTCGGATCGGCCTTGACGAAGTCCTGGCGCAGGTACCGGGTGCGGAGCAGTCGACCGCCGCACCCGGCCAGCAGCGGGAGCCGCACACGGAGTTCGAGTTCGAGCTGCCGCGGGGGTACGTGGACGACGACGGCACGGTGCACCGGTACGGCGCCATGCGCCTGGCCACCGCGCGGGACGAGCTGATGCCCCAGATCGACCTGCGGGTCAAGGAGAACCCGGCCTACCTGAGCGTGGTGCTGCTCAGCCACGTGATCACCAGGCTCGGCACCGTGACCGACGTGCACGCCGGTGTGGTCGAGCAGATGTACGCGACCGACGTGGCGTTCCTCCAGGACTTCTACGAGCGGATCAACAGCGAAGGCCACACCCGCGCGGCGGTCACCTGCCCGCACTGCGACGGCACGTTCGAGGTGGACCTCGCCGGTGGGCGCCTGGGGGAATCGTGACGTACGCGCCTGCTCGGCTGTACGAGGAGATCGCGTACGTCGCCTACCACTTCCACTGGCAGCGTGAGTCGATCCTCGACCTGACCCACCGCGAACGCCGGGAGTGGGTACGGGAGATCGCGCGGATCAACACGCGCGTCAACGAGGGCGGGTGAGCGGCATGGGCTTCTGGGACCGGCTCACCCGCCGGGGGACCGACGGCGCGGCGGGCGAGGTTCGCGACACGCCGGGCGAGGTGCGGGCTCCGCAGGCCGAGGAGCGGGCACCGGAGCGTCGCGGCGCGGGGTGGGACGGGGGCTGGCGTGCGGTCGCGCCGTTGACGCCGACCATCGCGCGGGCGGTGACCGGGGTCAGCGACGGCCTGCGGTTCCGGTCCCGGCTCGCGGCCTGGCAGGACCCGTGCCGGTGCGGCGCCATCGGGCATGCGCTGCTCCCGTCGGCTCCGGCAGGGATCCTGCGGGTGGTGGGACGGCCGCTGGGCCCGGCGACGGTGGCCGGTGCGTCCGGGCCCGCGCTGCCGTACGTGGTGCCGCTGCCGGACGTCGCGCCGGCGTACGTTGCGCCGGCGGCGGACGCGGCGCTGGAGCAGGCCGCGCAGGTCGCCCAGCCCGCGCGGCTCGGCGGGACGCGGAGCGGGGCGGGGCGGCAGGTGCGGCGGTCCGGAGCCGTCCAGCGACGGCTGCCCGTCAGGTCGGTGACGCCGGTGACGCCGGTGGTTCCCGGGGACCGCCTCGCCGGAGCGCGTGCTGGCAGGGCTCCTGACGGCGGGGGTGCGCCGGCGGCGGGACGGGAGGATCGGCCGCGCGCGGTTGCTTCGCGCCCGGTTCTCCCGCGTTCGGTCGGCGAGCCGCTGACCGTGGCGCCGCGGCCCCGGTCGCTGCCCGTGCGGACGGTGGCCGTGGTCCCGCCCGCCGGTGCGGCACGCGTGGCGGGGGCGACGTCGACGCCCGGGCGAGTTGCCGGGGCGCAACCCGGGCCGGGCGAGGCGCCGCCCGCCGGCACCCGCTCGCCCGTGACTCCCGGTACTCCCGTGACTCCCGCGATTCCCGAGTCGCCCACGCCGACCGCCTCGGCCCGACCGACCGACCCGACCGTGCAGCGAAGTGCCGTAGCAGGCCGGCCACTTCTCGGCGCGCCGCTGACGTCGCTGCCCGCGAGCGCCTCGCCACGGCCCGCCGCCGACGGTCGCAGCGGCACCGAGGGCAGGTCGGGTCCGGTGTCCGCGCCGATGCCGATCGTCCCCTCCTCCGCCCGGCCGGTCGGCCCTGCCGACCCGGTGACGGGCGCGCCCGGCGGGCCGGGACCGTCGGCCGTCCCCCAAGTGGGCGGTCAGGTACGGTCGCGCCCCGCCAACGCACAGCCCGAGCCCGACCGGGGTGGCGGGTCCACCGTCGTTCCGCCGACGGCAGCGCCCGCCGCACGCACGCGCGGGGGACTGGGCGCACCCCTCGATGCGCTGCCGCCGACCGCAGGGTCGCCGACCGGCACTGCCGCGTCTTCCGGCAGGCGCGCCCCGGTGCGGCGCGGCACGGGGGACGGGAGTGGATCCGCGCGCGGGAACGGCGCGCCGACCACCGGTCCCAGGCCACCGCAGCCGGCCGCTGCCCCGGAACAGACCCGGCACCCCCGCAGCGCCGGCGCCGCCCCGAGCGTGCAGACGGCCGTTGCGCCGGGCGAGTACGGGCCGACGGTACCGGTGCGCCCGCCGATCGGAGGTGGCCCGGGGGGAGGTGGCCCGGCGCGTGCGGCCGAGCCCGGCCACCGCACTCGGGGACTGCTCGGCGAGCGCCGGATGGGGCTCGCTCTCGCCGCCACACCCGTGGCGGCGGCGCCCGCGGCCGGTACCGGCCCCGCACCGGCGTCCGCCGCGTCCGCCGCGCCCGTCGTCAAGGCCGCCTGGCGGCAGGACCCGCCCGACCCTCCCGCGCGCACCGACACCCGGCCGGGCGCGGAGCCGGCGGCGCCTGGGACTTGGCGGCGCCGTGTCACCGCCGCCCTACGGCTCCAACGGCGCGAAGCTGCCCGCCGACCCGACGCCCGGCACCCGGCGCCACCGGCGGAACTCGGCGCCGACGGTGGTGAGGTGAGGGCCCGGCAGTCCCGGGCCGCGCCCGCTGCCGCGCCCGCCTCGCCTCCGTCGACACCGGTCAGCCCGTCGGGCGCGGCGGCCCGGCGCTCGCAGTCTCCGGAGCGCGGCGCTGTCCCTTCGGGAACTCGTGCGGGAGCTCGTGCGGGGCGTCCGAGCGTGCAGCGCTCGGTGTCCGGCGGTTCGCGCCGGACCGAGGCGGATGCGCGGCCGGTGCCGCCGACCGGCTCTCGCCCCACCGAGCCGACTGCCCGGCCACCGCTGCCCGGACCCGCCCCCGGGCCCGCAGCGGTCCCTGCGCAGCGCGTGCGACGCGGGCGCCGGACCGCGCCGTCCGTCGCCACCCCGACAACTGCCATGCCCCTCAGCGCTACCGCGCCCGCGCGCGCCGCACGGGGTGGACCGGGACCGAGCGTGCCCCGGGTACGCCTCGCACCACCGCAAGGAGCGGCGGCAGTCCAGCGGCTGCCCGTCGGCGCCCGGTCCGCGCGGCCGTCCCCGGGGCAGCCGGCGAGCGACGGTACCTGGACGGCGCCCACCACGGCGGCTCCCCTCTCTCCGGCGCCGCTCTCGTGGTCGCGGCCGTCTGCCGCCACGGCGCGGGTACTGCAGCGGGTGGCCGAGGAAGAGGGGCTCTCCGGGGTGCCGTTGACCGCAGTGCCCGCGCAAGCGAGCACCGCCACGACTGCGAGCACCGCCACGACCAGCACCGCCACAACCGCGAGCACCGCCACAACCGCGAGCACCACAACGACGAGCACCGGCACCCAGACCGAGGCCCCCGCCGCCCCCGACCTCGACGAACTGGCCCGCAGCCTGGTCGAACCCGTCGGGCGGCTGCTGCGCACCGAACTGCGCAGGGGAAGGGAGCGCGCCGGACGGCCGTACGACGGCCGCCGCTGAGTGAGCGACGCAGCGGCAGTACAGGTACAGGCAGCGGTGGACCGGCGACGGAGGCAGCGATGACCGACAACACTTTCGCGACGAGCGTCTTCTTCAGGCTCACGATCGGCGGCAACGACCTGGGGCAGTTCTCGACCTGCTCGGGACTCGGCGCCCAGGTCGAGATCCAGCAGTACGCGGAGGGCGGGAACAACGGCTTCGCCTGGCAACTCCCGGGCCGCATCACCTGGTCGAACATCACGTTGACCCGCGCGGTCACCGCGGACACCACCAAGATCGCGCGCTGGCTGGACGAGATCATCCGCCGGGTGGAGCCCAAGAACGGTGAAATCGTCGTGCTGCGGCCTGACTTGAGCACCATCGTCAGCTGGCAGGTGCTCGGCATCGTGCCGGTGCGGTGGCAGGGCCCGTCGTTCGACCCCTCGAACTCCCAAGTCGCCCTGGAGACGCTGGAAATCGCCCACATGGGCCTGCGCCCGTCATGACCCACCGCCGCGCACGACCCGCCACCATGGCACACCCCACCCGACAGAGCCTCCAGGAAGGAGGTGAGGAATGTCCACGGCTGTCCCCAAGAGTGTCACCCGCGCCCAACTGACCATCATGGAGCCACCTTCGACGGTCGGCGCCGAGCCGGGCGGGGAGCTTGCCAAGCTGCCGCTCCAGTTCAACCCGGCAAGTCTCGTGCTGCGCAAGACCACGGAGTGGCGCCGCACCCCGTCCCGGATGGCCGGCCAGTCCGCGCTGCCCGAGTTCGTCGGCAGCGGACCGCGCTCGCTCAGCCTCGACGTGTTCCTCGACGCGACGGCGACCCATGACAACTCGGTGGAGCGGGCGGTGAAGCAGCTGATGACGGCGTGCGTCCCCACGCCCAGCAGCCTGGCGCGCAAGACCCCGGCGAGCCCGTGGATCCGGCTGGACTGGGGCTCCTCCACGACGACGTCGTTCAACGGGGTGCTGACCGCTCTCCAGGTCACCTACACGCTCTTCGACGTGGACGGCAAGCCGCTGCGGGCCACCTGCTCGCTCGCCATCCAGGAGGCCAGTGTCGATCCGCCGGGCCAGAACCCGACCTCAGGATCGCTGGAGGCGCGCAGCACCCACCGGGTGATCGCCGGTGACAGCCTGCCCATGCTCGCCTGGCGCGAGTACGGCGACGCGACGGTCTGGCGCACCATCGCCGAGGCCAACGGCATCGACGACCCCATGGCGTTGGCTCCCGGAACCGAGTTGATCGTGCCGAGAATTGACGAACAGTCAGAAAGGGGGCGGCCATGACGACTCCCGAGTCCCGAGGCGGCCGGGCGTTCGCCGCGGACCCCGTCGTCGAGGCGCCGGGCCCGCTGCCGCCGGTCTGGGTCTCGGAGTTGGTCTCCTGCGACGTCGAGCAGAGCGTCGGCCTGCCCGACACCGCCGTGCTGATGTACCGCGACCCGAACCACACCTTCCTCGCCGCCACCGGGATCACCATCGGCACCCGGTTGCGGGTCTCCGCCGTCACCGTGCAGGGGCACGCGCAGGTGCGGCTGTTCATCGGCGAGGTGGTCGCGCTGGAGCTGGAGGTGGACACCACGGGCTCGTTCACCGTGGTCCGGGCCTCGGCGGTGACCCATCGGCTGATGCGCGGGCGCCGGGTGAAGGCGTTCCACAACATGACGACCTCGGACATCGTCCGCAAGGTCGCCGCGGGCGCGAGGCTGCAGATCGGTCGCGTCGACCCGTTCCCCGTCGTGCACCAGCAGCTCTCGCAGGCCAACGTCTCGGACTGGGAGTTCCTCCAGTACCTGGCGCGGGAGAGCGGCGCGCTGGTGCGCCTGGACCAGGACGCGATGCTGGAGTTCGTCAAGCCCGAGCCGGCAGCCTCGGCCCCGGCCCCCAGCACCCCCGCGCCGCAGAACCCGATGGTGCTGGAGTACGGGCGCAACCTGCTGGAGCTGCGCGGTGTCCTGACGGGCGCCGCCGGGGCGGACACGGTCGAGGTGCGCGGCTGGAACGTCACCACCAGGACGGCGCTGGTCGCCACCGAACCGTCGGTGGCCAGTCAGACCGTGCGACCGGGGCTGAGTCCCTCGGCGGTGGCCGATGCCTTCAACCGCGGCACCCGGCTGACCGTCGCCGACACCCCGTACCGCACCCAGGCGGAGACCACCGCCGCCGCCCAGTCGATCGCCGCCGAGATCGCCGCCGGACTGGGCGAGTTGGAGGCGGTCGTGGAGGGCGACCCGCGGCTGCGAGCGGGCACACCCATCGCCCTGGGCAACGTCGGTGCCGCCTTCTCCGGCCGCTACACCGCCACCGCGGTGCGCCACCTCCTGGAGCCGTACCGCGGCTACCGGACCACGGTGGTGGTGAGTGCGGCGGCGGACCGCTCGCTGGCCGGGCTCGTCACCGGCGGCAACGCGCCGCCGCGCGGGCCGCGGATGCCGGGGCTGGCCGTCGCCGTGGTCACCGATGTGCGGGAACCGGAGAACGGGAAGCGCGGCTGGGTGCGGCTGAAGTTCCCGTGGCTGGACGACACTTATGTCTCCGACTGGGTGCGCACGGTGCAGTGGGGCGGGCAGGGCGGCGGCGGCGTGTTCAGCCCCGAGGTCAATGACGAGGTACTGGTGGGCTTCGAGCAGGGCTGCCTGGACAGCCCCTACGTGCTGGGCGGCCTCTACAACGGTGTCGACCAACCCTCGCCGCACGATGTGCCACTGATCGACGCGGCCGCCGGCAAGGTCAACCGCCGTTCGCTGGTCTCCCGTTCGGGGAACCGGCTGGAGCTGCTGGACGTGCCGGGCGGCCCGTCCGGCGTCCGGCTGGCCAGCGGCAACCGGAAGTTGGAGGTTCGGCTGGACGAGCGGGAGGGCGGTGAGATCGTGCTGACCGTCTTCGACGCCGACGGTGCGGCGGCGAGTTCGGTACGCCTCACCTCGTCCGGCATCACCATCGACGCCGGTACGGGAGAGGTGAAGTTGCAAGGGGGATCGGTGACCGTCCACGGCGAGACGGCGGTGACCGTCGAGAGCCCGGCGGCGGTCACCGTGGACGGCGGGGCGACGGCGGTGCTCAAGGCCGACCTCGTCCGGATCAACTGAACGACCGGAGTTCGAACCACCCGATTGGAGACCGCAGATGCCCCCCGCAGCCCGGACCGGCGATGCCACCGACCACGGCGGCGTGATCACCACCCCGCCGCCAGGCGCCGTCGCGGTGGAGACCGTGCTGATCGGTGGCCGGCCGGCCGCGGTCGCCGGCAGCCTGCACGCCTGCGTCCCCCACGTGGAACTCGGGCCCGCCAACCTCGTGCTGCCCAACCTCGGGGCGGCCGCCGGGGGAGAGGTCCTGATCGGCGGGTTGCCCGCGGCGCGGATGGGGGACGACACGGCCTGCGGCGCCACCATCTCGACCGGTGCGTTCAACGTGCTGATCGGAGGCTCTGTATGAGCGGCGGATTCATCGGCCGGGGCTGGGCCTTCCCGCTGCGGGTGAACGCCACCGGCGGCATCGGCATGGTCGACCGGGACCGGGAGATCGCGGAGGCCATCCGGCTCGTCCTCGGCACCGCGCCCGGAGAGCGGCCGATGCGCCCGGAGTTCGGCTGCGGCATCCACGAGTACGTCTTCGCGCCGGGCGACAACACCACCGCCGGCCGCATCGAGCGCGAGGTGCGCACCGCGCTGGAACGCTGGGAGCCCCGCATCGAGGTCGACGACGTGGTGATCGCCTTCGACACCGTGGACGCGGGCACCCTCTACATCGACGTGCACTACACGGTGCGGTCCACCAACGACCGCCGCAACCTCGTCTTCCCCTTCTACACGATCCCGGACTCCCCGGACGCCCCGCCGGCCTCGGACGGGGGCGCGAGCTGATGGCGCTGCCCTCCCCGAACCTGGACGACCGCCGGTTCCAGCAACTCGTCGACGAGGCGAAGCGGTACGTGCAGCAGCGCGCACCGGAGTGGACCGACCACAACGTGTCCGATCCGGGAGTCACCCTCATCGAGACCTTCGCGTACCTGGTGGACCAGCTGCTCTACCGGCTGAACCGGGTGCCGGAGAAGAACTACTCCGCCTTCCTCGACCTGCTGGGCATCCGGCTCTTCCCGCCGGCCGCGGCGCGGGCGGCGGTCGACTTCTGGCTGTCGGCTCCCCAGCCCGAGACCGTCGTCCTGCGGGCGGGCACCGAGGTCTCCACGCTGCGGACCGAGACCGAGGAGGCGGTGGTGTTCTCCACCGTCGAGGACCTCCCCGTCGTCCCCAGCTCGCTCGAACTCCTGGTCACGGTCTCCGTCTCGGGGGAGCAGACCGACCGCACGGCACGACTGGCCGACGGCGTGGACGTGCCGTGCTTCCAACCGCGGCCCGCGGTCGGGGACGCCATGCTGTTCGCGCTGCCGGCCGTCGTCCCGCGCTGCATCCTGGTCGTCCGGCTGGACAGCCGGGTGGAGGGCGTCGGCGTCGACCCGCGGCAGCCGCCCCTGGTGTGGGAGGTGTGGGACGGGGCGCGGTGGATCGCCTGCGAGACCGGCTCCGACACCACCGGTGGCCTCAACCGGCCGGGCGAGGTGGTGGTGTTCGTCCCCGCCGGGCACGTCGCCTCGGTGGTCGCCGGACGGCGGGCGGGCTGGCTGCGCTGTCGGACGACCGAGCCGGAACCGGGCCAGCCGTTCTACGCCGAGTCCCCCACGATCCGCCGGGCCGAGGTGTTCACGGTCGGCGCCAGCGCCACCGTCGTCCACGCGCAGACCGTGACCGACGCGCCGCTGGGCACCTCGGAAGGGATCGCGGGCCAACGCTTCCGCCTCGCGCGGCCGCCCGTCCTGCTCGACGGCGAGCCCCCCGTGGTCGAGGCCTCGGCGGGCGAGGGCTGGGAGCGGTGGACGGCCGTCGAGCACTTCGGGGACTCGGCACCGACCGACCGGCACGTGGTGATCGACGCGACCACGGGCGAGTTCGCCTTCCCGCCCGCGGTCCGGGAACCCGACGGGAGCCTGCGCGCCTTCGGCGCCGTGCCGCCCAAGGGCGCGCAACTGCGCGTGGCGCGGTACCGCACCGGCGGCGGGAGCGCGGGAAACGTCGCCCGCGGCACGATCTCGGTGCTGCGCAGCTCGGTCCCGTACCTGGCCAGGGTCGACAACCGCGAGGCGGCCAGGGGCGGGGTCGACGGCGAGACGGTGGAGAACGCCAAACTGCGCGCCCCCCAGCTGCTGCGCTTGCAGGAACGTGCCGTCACGGCCGAGGACTTCGAGCTGATCGCCCGGCAGGCCGCCCCCGCCGCCGCCCGGGTCGCGTGCGTGCCGGCCGTCGCCGGGGAAGCGGGCGCGGTGCGGGTGCTGGTGGTACCGGACGCGGTGGCGGACGAGGGCGACCGCCTGCGGTTCGAGCAACTGATCCCGGGTGAGCGGATGTTGGCCGCCATCGCGGCGGCCCTCGACGAACGGCGGCTGATCGGCACCCGGCTGGTCGTGCAGCCCCCCGACTACCAGGGCGTGACGGTGGTGGCCCGGCTCACCACCCGGTCCCCGGACGCCGAGCGGGTGCGGGAGGCGGCGCTGGCGGCGCTGTTCGGCTACCTCAACCCGCTGCGCGGCGGTCCCGACGGATCGGGCTGGCCGTTCGGCCGGGCGGTGCAGTACGGGGAGATGTTCGCCGTGCTCCAGCGGGTGGACGGCGTGGCGGCCGTCGAGGAGTTGCGCCTGTTCCCGGCGGACCCCGTCACCGGACGCCGGGGCGCGCCCGCCGAACGGGTCGACGTCGCACCGGACGCCCTCGTCTTCTCCCACCAGCACCAGGTCGCGGTCTCCCCGGGTGGTACGTCATGAGCAGGGCGGCTGTTCCGGGCCTGCCCAGCCCCCATCCGATCGGCGAGCTGCTGCCGGCGCTCTACGCCGACGACGACTTCGCCCAGCGGTTCACCGCCGGTCTGGACACCGTCCTCGCCCCGGTGTTCGCCACCCTCGACAACCTGCCCGCCTACTTCGAACCACGCCTGGCGCCGCCGGACTTCCTCGCCTGGCTGGCGTCCTGGGTCGCCGTGGAGTGGGACCCGGCCTGGCCCGAGGAGGTGCGCCGCAGCGTGGTCGAGCGCGCCCTGGAGCTGCACCGGCGGCGCGGAACCCGGCGGGGACTCGAGGACCGGCTGCGGCTGATCCTGGGGGTCGGTTCGCAGATCGTCGACGGCGGCGGCGTGGCCTGGTCCACGGCCGCGGACGCCGCCCTGCCGCCCGCGCCCTCCGGGGAGCTGCTGGTCCTGGTCTGGGCCGAGCGCACCGCACCGGTGGACATGGACCAGGTGCTGGCCGTCGTCAGGGCGTCCTGCCCGGTCCACCTCACCTGCCGGGTGCAGATCCTGCCCGGCCCACCCGGGAGAGCGGAGAGCTGACGGATGCGTGCATGCCCCGAGTGCGGAACGGTCAACGAGGACGGGGACGACTTCTGCGGCAACTGCGGTGCGTACCTCGGCTGGCAGGCGACGTCCACCGCAGGGGCGACCGCCGCCACCGAGGAGCGGGCCGCGCCTGCGGCTCCGCCGAGCGGCGCGCCGGCGGAGCCGCAGAACCCCGTGCCGGCCGCCGAGCCGCCGAGTCCGCCTGCCACCGAGGCGGCGCCCCCGCGCCCGCGTCGTGCACAACCCGAGCCCGAGGCCGGCCGAGAGGTGGAGGCCGATCGAACGTCTGCGCCCGACCCGGTGGCCGTGCAGCCTGCCAAGCCCATCGCGCAACGCCCCGTCGTACGGCAGTCCGTGGCCGACGACGCCCAGGACGGCCCCCCGTGCCCCCGGTGCGGCACGCCCAACCGGCCCGACCGGCGGTTCTGCCGGCGCTGCGCGGCACCGCTGACCGTCGTCGAACCCGTGGCGGCCCTGCCGTGGTGGCGCACCCGCTGGCCGTTCCGGCGCCGGGTGCGCATCGGTGGCACCGGCAACGCCATGCGCCGGATCATCGCGCTGCTCGTGGTGGTGGCACTGGTGGTCGCGGGGATCATCTGCTACCCGGCGCTCCGCAACGCCTACGAGGACGTGCTGGACAAGCTCCGCAGCGCCTCGGCGATCAGTCCCACGGCGGTCGCGGCGAGCGCCGCGGACCCCGGCCATCCCGCCTCCGCCGCCGACGACGGCCTCACGAACACCTACTGGGCAGCGCCGAAGCTCGGTGACTCGATCACCTTCACCTTCCGCGCCCCCTTCCGCCTGGTGGACCTGATCATCCACACCGGTGACTCCACCGATCCGCAGCAGTTCCAGCAGGAGGCCCGCGCCACGACCCTGGATCTGCAGATCACGGCGTCGGACGGAAAGGTGCACGAGCAGACCGTGTCCCTGAACGACAAGCCGGGCCCGCAGACGGTGCTGACCGGAGTCAGCGACGTGGTGCGAGTGACCCTCACCGTCCGCGCCGCGGCCGGCACGGGAGCCGGACGCGACATCGCCTTGGCCGAGGTGGAGTTCTTCAAGCGCGGTTGAGCGCCGGCACTCCGGCACCTCGAGCCGTGACGCGCTGACCCATGCGCTGCGCCGGCCTGACCGGTCAACTCGGTGCCGCACGCCTTGCGCGGGGCACCGCCATGCAGCGCGGACCACGGTATCCGGATGACCGGCCATATTTGGCCGGTCCATGGCATGGCCCGGTGACCAGGCCGAACACCAGGATGGGCAGCAGCAGCCACAACCGGCAGCAGGCAGCGCGGCGATGCCGACGCGGCAGCTGACGGAGCAACAGGCTGCGTTACCGAGACCGGAGATCGACCGGCCGACACGGTCGCCCGCTCCGCTCGGCCCACCCGTTCCGCCCAAGGGAGTCGACAAGCATGGCCGACATGTCCAACCCGAGCCCGAACGCCTTCGTCCGTCGCTGCAAGGCCGTCCTCGGCGCCGCCGCGCTGGCGCTCGCCGCCACGGCGGCCGCCGTGCCGACCGCCGCCCACGCCGCCGCGCCGCACCACTACTACATCGAGATCGGCGGCACCGGCTCGGCGGCGGACTCGCCCACCTGCACCACGAGCTACGGCTTCGCGAACCAGCATCTGAACGGCGGCATTCCGGTTCCGGTCTGTTACCCGGCCAGCGGCGGCCCGTTCATCGGGGGGCACAACGAGGTGCCGGCCCTGTTCGCGCCGAGCTTCGGCGACAGCGTGAACCAGGGCTACCAGAACACCATCACCACGCTGGAGAACACCTACCACGCCGACCCCACGGCGCGCTTCACGATCGTCGGCTACTCCCAGGGCGCCTGGGTCGGCGACCTGACGCTCCAGAAGATCGCGAACAACGGCACCGACGTCCCGCGCTCGCAGGTCGACGGGCTGCTCTACTCCGACCCGATGCAGCCCGGCACCGGCCTCTGGCACCTGCTCCCCGCGGGCGTTCCGCTGCCGCTGGTCGCGGTGTCCCCCGGCACCGGGCCGGTCGACTTCCCCGGCGTCCCGGTCCAGCGCTTCTGCATCCACACCGACGGCGTCTGCGACGCGACGTCGCTGGACTCGTTCAACGGCTTCCTCCAGCAGCACCCGCAGTACTGGAAGGACGGCAACATCATGACGCAGACCATCGGCAAGGACGGCGCCAACGGGATCGTCTGGTACCCGGCGACCGCCTGACCGAGACGGCCTGACCGAGACCGCCTGACCGAGACCGCCTGACCAGGGGGGAGCGGGGCCGTCCGGCCACCGCCGGGCGGCCCCGCCCACGGCACCAGCCGTCCAGTTCCACACCTCAACTCAACGCACTCGAACGTCGAACGTCGAACGTCGAACGTCGAACGTCGAACGTCGAACGTCGAATGCCGAACGTCGAATGGAGACAACCATGTCCGATTCACCGCTGCCGGGCCGCGAGTTCACCCGACGATCGCTGCTCAGGACCGGCACGGGGGTGGCCCTGGGCACCACCATCGCCGCGGGCTCCGGCCTGCTCCGTGCCACGCCGGCCGCCGCGACCAACGGCATCGGCCAGACCGGCGCGCCGCTCTGCCAGTTGCCCGGCGACTCGGCGAGCCAACACGGGCTGGGCAGTGGCGACCTGGGCATCCCGTACTACCGGGAGCACGACCGGAGCTGGGGCTACGTCTTCGGCGACTCGTTCAACGCCGGGAACACCTACCTCGGCTCCCCGGTGATGCTGAACCAGGCGAGCTTCGACAGCTCCGGCGCGGCACCGATCTCGTTCAGCTACGCCATGCCCAACGGCACCGCCGCGCAGTTGTTCAACTACGCGCACGGCGTCGACAACGGCTACGGCGTGGAGAGCACCCGGATCCCGAACGACTGCATCGAGTTCGGCGGCCGCACCTACCTCCAGTACACCTCGGTGGTGCACGGCATCGGCGGCGATCCGCTGCCGGCCGGCGACGACGGCTCGCTGATGTCGGGCGTGGCCTGGTCCGACGACTTCGGTGTGACCTGGACCGACTACCCGTGGCACTGGGACGGCCAGTACCGGGGAGTGAACCAGTCGATGTACGGGATGTGGTCCTTCGCCGGCATCGACCCCGACGGCTGGCTCTACATCTTCTCCAAGCGCTGGAACGGCAGCCACAAGAACACCGCGGACCAGGGCGCGATCCAGCTGTTCCGGATCAACCCGGACGAGTTCCGCGCCGGCAACTTCGGTGCCCAGCAGAACTGGATCTACGACGGCAGCAACTGGCGCTGGGCCACCGACGGGACCCCGCCGTCACTGCTGTTCGCGCCCGGAAACAACATCGGCGAGTTCTCCGTCAAGCGGATCAACGGCACGTACTGCATGAGCTACCTCGACGTGACGGACGGTTCGATCTGCACCCGCACCGCGCCCCGGCCCGATGCCGCCTGGTCCGCGCCGACCCCGCAGATCGTCGCCAACAACACCTGGCCGCCGAACCACTGGGGCCGCCCGCAGGTCGACAGCCCGTACGGCGGATACATCCACCCCGGCAGCGCGAGCGCCACCTCGCTGACCCTGATCGTCTCGCAGTGGACCCCGCAAGGCGCCTACCGGGTGCTCCAGTTCGACGGCATCAACCCGTAGGGAGGGGAGTCCTCGTGAAACCAAGGATCCTCACCAGCGCGCTGGTCGGCGTTCTGATGTTCCTGTCCGCCGGCCTCGCGGCGGCGAGTCCGGCAAGCGCGGCGGCGACCGCGGGCGCCGACAGGACGATCCACTACCAGGGCGCGACGTTCAGGGTTCCGGCGTCCTGGCCGGTGGTCGACCTGGACCGGGCGCCGAACACCTGCGTGCGGTTCGACCGGCACGCCGTCTACCTGGGCCGCTCCGGGGCCCGGCAGGACTGCCCGGCCCACCTGATGGGACGAACGGAGGCGATCCTGGTCCAGCCGGCCGGCCACGGCGCCGCCCCGGCGGCCCAGGAGAACACCTCGGCCCGCGAAATCACCGTCAGCACGGCGGAGTTGACCGTCACCGCGAGCTACGGCACCGACCGGGCGACGGTGCAGGCGGTCCTGGACAGCGCCGGGCTGCCGAGGGTTCGTCGGACGCAGCCGAGGAGCGCCACCCCGGCCGCCCCCGCGGTGGCCGCCGCGGTCAGTGCGAGCACGACCTCCTACACCGGCAAGGGCTTCGACCTGTGCCAGGCGCCGGACTCGTCCACCATGGGCACCTGGAAGGCCTCCTCGCCCTACGGCGCGATCGGCATCTACCTCGGCGGCGTCAACCGCACCTGCGACCAGCCGAACCTGACCTCCGGCTGGGTCGCCCAACAAGCCTCGATCGGCTGGCACTTCATCCCGCTGTACGTCGGCTACCAGGCCCCGGGCGCCTGTCAGAACACCTGCACCGCGATCCCGTCGCCGTCCCAGGGCACCGCCGACGCCGACGACGCGATCGCGCAGCTCTCGGCACTCGGCTTCCCGGCCGGCTCCCCGGTCTACATGGACATCGAGCCGTACTCCCCGGCCTCGTACTCGAGCCTGGTGATGGGCTACCTGTCCGCCTGGACCACGCAGTTGCACGCCCGGGGCTACCTGTCGGGCGTCTACGGCAACGGCAGCGGCGTGATCTCCGACCTCGTCGCCAACTACGGTTCCGCCACCATGCCGGACCTCATCGACTTCGCCATCTGGCCGGGCAGTGGCAGTACCAGCACCTCGGACCCGACGATCCCGGACAACGAGTGGGCGAACCACCAGCGGATCCACCAGTACGCCGGTGACATCACCGAGACCTACGGCGGCATCTCGCTCGGCATCGACTCCGACTACCTCGATGTCCAGCAGGCAGGCCCGGGCAGCGGCTGGGACGACTTCGGCGACGGCCGCCAGAACCCCGCGATCGGTCGGGAGGCCAACGGCGCGATGATCGCCTTTGCCGTCTCACCCGACCAGCAGGGGCTGTACTACCGCGAGCAGTCGGCCCCGAACGGCGGCTGGGGCACCTGGCAGCAACTCGGCGGTGCGGTCGGCGGCTTGCCGGTCGTCGGCAGGGACCCCGACGGACGCTTGGAACTGTTCGTCCTCGGCCCCGGCAAGAGCAGCATCCAGCACATCTGGCAGACGGCGCCGGGCGGTGGCTGGAGCAGTTGGGACCCCAACTTCGGCGGTCCGGCCGCCGGCCTGACGGTTGGTCAGAATGCCGATGGCCGACTGGAGGTGTTCGCTCTCGCCCCTGGTGGCGCGAACATCTCGCACATCTGGCAGAACGCGCCGAATGGTGGTTGGAGTAGTTGGGACGCCACCTTCGGTGGCCCGGCCGGCGGCACGCCCGTGGTGGGCCATGAGGCGGACGGCCGGATGGCTGTCTTCGTCCTGGGGCCCAACGGAAACTCGATCGCGGTCCGTGAGCAGGTCGCGCCGTCGGCCGGCTGGGGCGCCTGGAACGGCTCCTTCGGCGGTCCGGCTGGTGGTCTGACGGTCAGTCAGAACACGGATGGCCGACTGGAGGTGTTCGCTCTTGCCCCCGGTGGCGCGAACATCTCGCACATCTGGCAGAACGCGCCGAATGGTGGTTGGAGTAGTTGGGACGCCACCTTCGGTGGCCCGGCCGGCGGCACGCC
>NZ_JBGCCO010000047.1:0-56248 GCF_041262605.1 Kitasatospora sp. GAS1066B | reverse complement strand
TTCCGCGTACGGCGGTTACCGATACGAGTGATCAAGTTCGACGGCTCGTTCGAGGCGATTGCTTAAAGATCAAGCTAGGGCGTGTTTCATAATTCCCGCCGGGCGCGCGGCCCTGTCCCAGCCGCCGATCGTCGGACCGGGATCAGGCCGCGACGTGCCGGTGGTCCGGGTCGTGCATCTCCCCCACCAGCTCCTCCAGCACGTCCTCCAGCGTGACCAGCCCCAGCGCCTCCCCCGTCGTGCTCGTCACCGCCGCGACGTGGGCGGCGGCGCGGCGCATCGCGGTGAGGGCGTCGTCCAGCGGGAGCAGCTCGCCGACCACGGTGACCGCGCGCCAGAGGCGGACCGGGACGGGGGTGTCCAGGTCCTCCATCTCCAGGATGTCCTTGAGGTGCAGGTACCCGAGGATCTCCCGGTCCGCGTCGACCACCGGGAAGCGGGAGAAGCCGGTGGCCAGCGCCTGCTGCTCCAGCTGGCGCGCGGTCACCGTGGGGTCGACGGTGACCAGCTGGTCGAACGGCAGCAGCACCTCGCGGACCGGGCGGTGGCCCAGCTCCAGGGCGTCCTCCAGACGCTCCTGGTCGCCGGCCGCGAGCAGCCCGGCGGCCCGCGACTCGCCGAGGATCCAGAGCAGTTGCTCGGCGGTGAAGACCGACTCCAGCTCGTCCTTGGGCTCGACCTTGAAGAGCCGCAGCACCCGGTTGGCGAAGGCGTTCAGGAAGCGGATCCCGGGCGCCAGCAGCCGGGCGAGGCGGACCAGCGGCGGACCGAGCCAGAGCGCGGCCCGCTCCGGCGAGGCGAGTGCCACGTTCTTCGGCACCATCTCGCCGATCACCATGTGCAGGAAGACCACCAGGGCCAGCGCCAGCGCGTAGGAGACCAGGTGGACCAGCCCCGCCGGGATGCCGACGGCCTGGAACGGCCCCTCCAGCAGGTGGGCGATGGTCGGCTCGGCGAGCGCGCCGAGCAGCAGCGAGCAGACCGTGATGCCCAGTTGGGCGGCTGCCAGCAGCGCCGAGACGTTGCCGAGCCCGTGCAGCACCTGCCGGGCCCGCCGGTCGCCGGCCTCGGCCAGCGGCTCGACCTGGCTGCGGCGCACCGAGATCACCGCGAACTCGGCGCCGACGAAGTAGGCGTTGCCGAGCAGCAGCAGCACCGCGGCGAAGAGCTGGAGGAAGATCATCGCCCCTCCTCCCCGGACTCGGGCAGCCGGACGACCCGCACCCGGCTGGTGCGGTGGCGGTCCACCGCCTGCACGGTCAACTCCCAGCCGGGCAGCGACACCTGGTCACCGGGGGCCGGGATCTTGCCGAGCAGGTCGGCCAGCAGCCCGGCCAGCGTCTCGTACGGGCCGTGCGGGGCGTTCAGCCCTATCCCGGCCAGCTGGTCGAGCCGGGCCCGGCCGTCCGCCAGCCAGGTCGGCTGCCCGGCCACCGGTGGGACGGCGAGCAGTTCGGGGATGGTGCCCGGGTCGTGCTCGTCGCGCACCTCGCCGACGATCTCCTCGACGATGTCCTCCAGGGTGACCACGCCGGCCGTGCCGCCGTACTCGTCGATCACGATCGCCATCGGCTGGCGGTGGCGCAGCTGTTCGAGCAGCCGCTCGGCCGGCAGCGTCTCGGGCACCAGCAGCGGGGGCCCGGCCAGCTCGGCGATCCGCGCCTCGGCGCGGTGCTCGGCCGGCACCGCGAGCGCGTCCTTGAGGGTGATCGTCCCGGTGACCTCGTCCAGGCTGTCCTGGTAGACCGGGAAGCGCGAGAAGCCGGTGGCCCGGGTCAGGTTGACCACGTCGGCCGCGGTGGCGTCCTGCTGCAGCGCGGCGACGTCGACCCGGGGCGTCATCACGCTCTCGGCGGTCAGCTCGGCCAGGCCCAGGGTGCGCACGAAGAGCAGCGCCGCGTCCGGCTCCAGCGCGCCCGCCTTGGCCGAGTGCTGGGCCAGGAAGGCCAGTTCACCGGGGGTGCGGGCGTGCGCCAGCTCGTCCATCGGCTCCAGCCCGAGCGCCCGTACCAGGCGGTTGGCGCAACCGTTGAGCGCCGCGATCAGCGGCCGGCAGGCGGCCGAGAAGGCGCGCTGCGGCGCGGCGACGGCGCGGGCCACCTGGAGCGGGCGGGAGATCGCCCAGTTCTTCGGGACCAGCTCGCCGATCACCATCTGCAGCACGGTGGCGGCCAGCATGCCCACCACGACGGCCAGCCCGGTGGCGGCGCCCGACGGCACGCCGAGCCCGGTGAACACCGGTCCGAGCAGCGTGGAGAGGGCCGGCTCGGCGAGCATGCCGACCACCAGCGAGGTGACGGTGATGCCGAGCTGGGCGCCGGAGAGTTCGAAGGAGAGGCGACGCAGCGCCTTGTGCAGACCCGCCGCGCGGCGGTCGCCGGCCTGCGCGGCCCGCTGCACCGCGCCGCGGTCCACGGTCACGAAGGAGAACTCGGCGGCGACGAAGAGGCCGTTGGCGATGATCAGCAGGAACGCGCCGAGCAGCAGGAGCCAGGCGGTGGTCACAGCGCCGCCCGCTCTCGAAGCTCGGGGAGCCAGACGGCGGGGGTACTACCGGACGGATCGTCCATCGAGGGAGGGAGTCACTCCAAAGGTCGCGGGCCCAGGGCCAGGGCGGCGTTTTGCCCTGTCTTTACCAGGTTAGACGATACCTGTTCGATGCATTGGCAGGGGGCCGCACAGCTGTTCCTCGGATGCCCCGGACCTGTCCGGACCGGCTTCGGCCGGGCTCAGGCGCCGGCCGGCTCGGCCGCCGCACCGTGCGCCTCGGCCAGGTCGCGCAGACCACGGGCGGCCCGGACCGCCTGCTCGTGCCCGCCGCCGGGCTGGATGCCGACGGCGGCCAGCAAGGTCCCGTCGGCCAGGTCCAGGGTCACCCACGGGTCGCCCTGCCGGAGGTTCACCCGGACGATCTCGGCCCACTGCAGCCGCCGGGTGCGGACGAAGTTGACCACGGTCACCCCGTCCGCGTCCGCGTCCACCCGGGGGCGGGCCAGCATCAGGCCCACCCCGGCGAAGATCAGGCCCAGCATGGTGAGCAGGATCCGGTCGTTCAGCTGCCAGCTGGCCGGGAGCAGCAGCGCCATGCCGACGAACACCACGACCAGCAGCGCGCTGGCCGGCAGCAGCACCAGGCGGTTGCGGCGCGGCGCCCAGCTGAGCGGCAGGGCGGGCAGTTCGGTGGCGGCGGCAGGCACGGCGGCGGTACTCCCGGAGGCGCTCATCAGAGGCGGCAGGCGTGGATGTTGGTCACCAGGACGCCACGGGCGCCGATGCTCCACAGGTCGTCCATGATCCGCTGGGCCTCCTTGCGGAGCACCATCGAGCGGACCGCCACCCAGCCTTCGGTGTGCAGCGGCGAGACGGTCGGCGACTCCAGACCGGGGGTCAGCGCGACCGCCTCGTTGACCTTCTCGGCCCGGATGTCGTAGTCCATCAGCACGTAGCGGCGGGCCACCAGGACGCCCTGCAGCCGACGCATGAACTGCTCGACCCCCGCGTCATCGCCGGCGCCCTTGGGCCGGATCACCACGGCGTCCGAGACCAGGATCGGCTCGCCGAAGACCTCCAGACCGGCGTTGCGCAGGCTGGTGCCGGTCTCCACCACGTCGGCGATCACGTCGGCCACACCCAGCTGCACCGCGGTCTCCACCGCGCCGTCCAGCTTGGTCACGGTCGCGGTGACGCCGTGCTCGGCCAGGTGCTGCTCGACCAGACCGGTGTAGGAGGTGGCGATCCGCAGGCCCTGCAGACCCAGCACGTCCTTGGGCGATTCGGCCGGACCGGCCGGACCGGCGAACCGGAAGGTCGAGCCGCCGAAGCCGAGCGCGAGGACCTCCTCGGCGCCGGCAGCGGAGTCCAGCAGCAGGTCACGCCCGGTGATGCCGATGTCGAGGCGCCCCGAACCGACGTAGACCGCGATGTCGCGCGGGCGCAGGAAGAAGAACTCCACCTGGTTCTCGGGGTCGACCAGGACCAGTTCCTTGGGGTCCTTGCGCTGGCGGTACCCGGCCTCATGGAGCATCTCCGCCGCGGGACCCGAGAGCGAACCCTTGTTGGGGAGGGCGATGCGCAGCATGAGGGGAAGATCCTTCGCGTGGGAGCGGTGCGGTGACAGGAGGTACGTGCGGGTGGGTCAGAGGTAGGCGTAGACGTCGTCGAGCGTCAGGCCGCGGGCGACCATCATCACCTGAAGGTGGTACAGCAGCTGCGAGATCTCCTCGGCGGTCTGCTCCTTGGTCTGGAACTCCGCGGCCATCCAGACCTCGGCGGCTTCCTCGACCACCTTCTTGCCGATGGCATGGACGCCCTGCTCGACGAGCTGGGCGGTGCGGGAGGACGCGGGGTCGCCGGTGGCGGCCTTCTGCTGGAGCTCGGCGAAGAGCTCCTCGAATGTCTTGGAAGCCATGATGGGACTCACCATACGTGGTATCGCGCGGCCGGTGGGAAGCGTCCCGGACGGTGGACACCGTTCTGGGACGCTCCCCCGAGCAGCGCCGCTCAGCCCAGCGCGCGCAGCGTGGCGGCGGTGGCCACCGCCGCGGTGACCGCCTCGTGGCCCTTGTCCTCGGCCGAGCCGGGCAGGCCCGCCCGGTCGATCGCCTGCTCCTCGTTGTCGCAGGTCAGCACGCCGAACCCGACCGGCACGCCGGTGTCCACGCTGACCTGGGTCAGTCCGAGGGTGGCCGCTTCGCAGACGTAGTCGAAGTGCGGGGTGCCACCGCGGATCACCACGCCGAGGGCGACCACCGCGTCGTAACCGCGCTCGGCCAGACGCTTGGCGGCGACCGGCAGTTCGAAGGTGCCGGGCACCCGGATGACGGTGGGCTCGGCGATGCCGAGCTCCTTCAGGGCGCGCTGAGCGCCGGCCAGCAGCCCGTCCATCACCTGGGTGTGCCACTGGGCGGCGATCACCGCGACCTTCAGGTCCTGGGCGTTCTCGACGGTCAGCTCGGGTGCTCCGTGGCCGCTCACGTTCGGTTTCCTCTCGTGCAGTTCACGTCGGGTAGGGGCTTGGTGGGGTCAGCCGACGAGCCACGGCAGGTCGTGGCCCATCCGGTCGCGCTTGGTCAGCAGGTAGGCCAGGTTGTGCTCGCCGGCCTGCACCGGGATCGGCTCCCGGCCCTTGATCTTGAGACCGTGCTCGCTGAGCGCGGCCAGCTTCTCGGGGTTGTTGGTCAGCAGGCTCAGCGAGCGCACCCCGAGATCGGTGAGCATCTGGGCGGCGACGCTGTACTCCCGGGCGTCGGCGGGCAGGCCCAGCTCCAGGTTGGCGTCCACCGTGTCGCGGCCCTGCTCCTGCAGCTGGTAGGCGCGCAGCTTGTGGCCCAGGCCGATGCCGCGCCCCTCGTGACCGCGCAGGTAGAGCACGACGCCGTGGCCGGCCTCGGCCACCCGGGCCAGCGAGGCCTGGAGTTGCGGGCCGCAGTCGCAGCGCAGCGAGCCGAGGACGTCGCCGGTCAGGCACTCGGAGTGGACCCGGACCAGCACGTCCTCGCCGTCCGGCAGCCGCCCGGCGGCATCCAGGCCACCGGCGATCAGCGCGATGTGCTCGGTGCCGTCGATCGTGCCGCGGTAGCCGACCGCTGTGAACTCGCCGTGCACGGTGGGGAGTTTGGTGACCGCGACGCGCTCCGCGTGCAGCTCGGTGCGGCGGCGGTAGGCGATCAGGTCCTCGATCGAGATGATCGCCAGGCCGTGCTCGCGGGCGAAGGCGACCAGTTCGGGCAGCCGGGCCATGGTGCCGTCGTCGTTGACCACCTCGCAGATCGCGGCGGCCGGCGGCAGCCCCGCGAGCCGGGCCAGGTCCACGCCGGCCTCGGTGTGGCCCGGGCGGACCAGTACCCCGCCGTCCACCGCGCGCAGCGGGAAGACATGCCCCGGACGGGTGAAGTCGGCTGCGGTGCTGGTCGTTTCACCCAGCAGACGGACCGTCAGGGCGCGGTCGACGGCGGAGATGCCGGTCGACTCCACCTCGCGGGCGTCCACCGAGACAGTGTAGGCAGTGCCCTTGCGGTCCTCGTTCACCTGGGTCATCGGCGGCAGGTTCAGCCGGTCGGCGTCCGCCTGGGTGACCGGCACGCAGATCACGCCGGAGCTGTAGCGGATGGTGAAGGCGAGCAGTTCGGGCGTGGCGGCGGTGGCCGCGAAGATCAGGTCGCCCTCGTTCTCGCGGTTCTCGTCGTCCACCACGATCACGGCGCGGCCGGCGGCGATGTCGGCGATGGCGCGCTCGACCGGGTCGAGGGTGAGGTCGATAGCGGTGCTGCTCATGCCGTTGCTCCCTGCAGGGTCGAGGTGGCGGTGGTCCGAGGGGTGCGGCCGCGCAGCCACCAGGCGCGCAGGCCGAACAGCACCAGCACGAAGTAGATGCTGTAGGTCAGACCGGAGAACGCGTAGCCGTTGTTGAACGCGAGCGGGACGCCGACCACGTCGACGGCGATCCAGGCGATCCAGAACTCCACCCAGCCGCGCGCCTGGGCGACCATCGCCGCCAGGGTGCCGGTGAAGATGTAGGCGTCCGACCACGGGCTCCAGGACATCCAGGAGTAGTGGGTGAAGAGCAGCGCCAGGCCCACCGTGGCCAGCGCCGTGGCGCCGACCAGCACCGCGCGCTCGGTCCAGCCGGCGAACCGCACCTGGACCTCACCGGTGTCCCGGCGGCCGCGCTGCCACTGGAACCAGCCCCAGATCGCGGTGACGATCACGATCACCTGCTTGCCCGCGAGACCGGACAGGTGACCCGACGCGAAGGCGCCGAACAGCACGACCCCGGAGAGGAGTTGGGCCGGCCAGCTCCAGATCGAGCGCCGCCAGCCGAGCGCCAGCGCGCCCAGGCCCAGCAGGTTGCCGATCATGTCGGTCCACTTCACGTGCTCGCCGAATATCGAGAAGGCGACACTGTTGAGCCAGTTCACGAGGCGTCCTTCGAGCCGGCCGGGGCGGTGCCGAGGATGGAGACGGCCGAGGCGCTCGGGACGGTGCCCGCGCCGAGCAGCCGTTCGACGTACTTGGCCAGCACGTCCACCTCCAGGTTGACCGGCTCGCCGACCGCCTTGCCGCCCAGCGTGGTGAGCGCGAGGGTGGCCGGGATCAGGCTGACCGTGAAGGTGTCGGCGGCGGCCTCGACCACGGTGAGGCTGATGCCGTCCACGGTGATCGAGCCCTTGTCGACCAGGTAGCGCGAGATGCTCTGCGGCAGCGAGAAACGCAGCACCTCCCAGCGCGGCAGCCCGTCCTCGTCCAGTTCGCCGGGAGCCCGGCCGAGCAGGGTGCCGGTGGCGTCGACATGCCCCTGCACCAGGTGGCCGCCGAGCCGGGCACCGAGCGCCATCGCGCGCTCCAGGTTGACCCGCGAGCCGGGGCCAAGTGCGCCGAGGCTGGACCGGTCGAGCGTCTCGGCCATCACGTCGGCGCTGAACTCGCCGGTGTCGGCGGCCAGTTCCTCAGGGGTGTCGACCACGGTCAGGCAGACGCCGTTGACCGCGATGGAGTCGCCGTGCCGGGCGTCGGCACAGACCAGGGGGCCGCGCAGGCGGATCCGCGAGGAGTCGCCGAACTCCTCGATGGAGACGACCTCGCCGAGCTCTTCGATGATGCCGGTGAACACCCGGGTTCTCCTCGCGCTAGAGGCGCGGACTCCGGGGCGGCAAGAATCATGGGAAGACCACACGGGTCGGGTGTACGGGCCGGAGGGCCGACCGAGCGCGCACCGCCTCGCCGAGAGCGAGGACCGTACGCCGAACGTCGAACACCACCTGCCGAACGCGGTACCCCCGGGAGGGGAACCGCGGCACCACACCTGATCCGTCGCGCACGCCTCCCATCCGGACTTTAACCGTCGGTCCAGGAATTTCACCTGGTCAACCGGCCGCTGGCTGCGGACGGGTCGCGGACTGTAACCGCCGGTTCGGATTTTCACCGACCCCGGAGTGCGCTGAACGTCACTGCTTACTGCATTGCCGTCATTCTGCCACGGTCCGCGAGCGCGGCGGGAGGGGGTGGTGCTGTGCTCTGTTTCACTCGGCGCCCGGGAATGTCGGCGACGTGGACGTTCGGACCCGGCCGTCAGACCGGCGAGCACGCCATCAGCAGCCTTCTCGACTCTTCCGATAACAGCATGATCACAACCTGACGGTAGGTCAGGACGAGCTGACAGGCTGTGCCGCCACCACTTGTTCGCGCGTCAGGCAGAGGATCATCATGCCCAACACTTCTCCCGCACAGCCCGGTTGGGGCCGGCCGCAGCAGCCGGCGCCGCGTCGGCCGCGCAAGGGCCTCAAGATAGCCGGCATCGGATGCGGCATACCGGTCGGGCTGCTGGTGCTGCTCGTCGCCGTCGCGGCCGCGGTCGGACCGACCAAGACGACGGCCACCGCAACGACGGCCACCGCGAAGCCGGCGACCGCGAAGCCCGCGACGGCGACGGCGTCCTCGCTCGCCCCGGTGGTCACGCCGACGCCCACGCCCGCCCCTCCCACACCTGCCCCGTCGCCCTCCCCCACGGAGCGGCCCAGCACGGTCCGGCCGACCCCGACCCCGCCGGCGCCCAAGCCCACCCCGCCGGCGCCCAAGCCCACCCCGCCGGCGACGCAGCCCGCGACAACCGAGCCGCAGCCGGCCGACCCCACCACCCCTGCGGCCCCGGCCGGCCCCGCCACCGCCGGGGTGATCCTCTCGCCGAGCGGCAACTTCTACCGGGCCGGCGAGTTCTGCCCCACCGCCGACCTCGGGGAGTCCACCGTGGACAGCCACGGCACCAGCATCACCTGCGTCACCGAGAGCGGCGGCCACCACTGGCACTACTGAGGCGCTCAGGGTGACGAGGGGGCCGGTGCGGTCGGCGCAGTGGTCGGCCGGTCGCCGGTGCCGGTGCCGCCGACCGGGCGGGTGAACAGTTGGCCGGTGTTCTGGTCGACCAGCACCAGCGAGCCGACCGGCGCCGGGGCGGGCTGGACGACCACCACCGCGCCGGCGTCGAAGGCGGGCCAGGGGCCACCGGCGTACTGCGGCGCCGCCGCGTCCGTGGTCGGCGCCAGCAACGGGTTGCCGCAGGCGCACCGGGCCCGGGGGACGCCGCGGTCGTCCACCAGCACCGCGCTGCCGGCCTGCAGGACGGACTGGAAGCCGGTCCCGGCGCCGTCGACGAAGCCGTGGTTGGTCACCCGGGTGTCGACCCGCAGCACGACCGGGGTGAGCGTGGACAGGTACTCGGGGATCCCGCCGATGTCGATGCCCTCGGCGGCGGCCCAGGCGTGCCCCCTGTCCGTGTGGCTGGTCAGGAAGTCGGAGAGCTCGGCGACATCACAGCCGGCGGCCTGCTCGGTGCCGCCGTAGAGCCCGGCCGACCCGCCGTTCACGGTTCGTACACCGCCCGGACCGGCCGAGGCGCTGACGGCGACGGGTGAAGCGCTAGGGGCGGGTGAAGCGCTCGGGCTGCCGGACGGCGGGACGGCGACGGAGGGCGTGTACGGGTCCCGACCCGGGTCGCCCGCCGCCTGAAGGGTCACCTCCGGCGCAGCGGACCCGGTGGCTCCGCTCGACTCGGGCTGCCGCTCCACCAGGATCACCGCGAGCCCGGCCACGACGGCCACCAGAACGGCGGCCGCCGCCAGCGAGCGGCGCCGGTGCCACCACGGTGGCCTCGGCCCCTGGCCCGCGGCACCGACCACGGTGCGCGGCGGCACCGGCGGGGGTGGCGTGCTGGCCGACCCAGCGGCCTCACCCGCCCCGCTCGCCCCGCCCTCCCCGCTCGACCCGCTGGGGGCGGCCCGCTCGCTCGGTCGGTCGGGCCGGTCTGACGGTGTCTCAGCGCTCACGGGCCATTGTCTGTGCACACGGCCCAGCCCCCGCAACCGCTGCTGCGGTGAACGGCCCACGCACCGTCAACCGCTCCAGGACGATCTGATGGTCCGTCAGCCCTGTGGATCGATCACCCGCTCGGTCGATTTCGCACAGCTGCCCGATTTGACAGGCTGGACCTCCCCTCGGCGATGGAGGTGAGGTCATGACCGAGACGATGACCGATACGTCGACTGATACGTCGACTGGTACGACGCCCCTGACGGTCGATCAGGTGCTGGCCCGGATGCGCGATCTCACGCCAGGCTTCCCGCCGGGCGACGGCGTCGGCGTCTTCCACCGGATGTACCTGACGGTGACCGAGCTGGTCGCCACCAAGCTCGACGCCGGCTACTTCGCCGACCCCGCCGCGCTGGCCGTGCTGGACGCGCTGTTCGCCGGCCGGTACCTGGCCGCGGTGGACGCGGACGCCGTGGGCAGTCCCCCGCAGGCCTGCTGGCGACCGCTCTTCGAGCTGCGCCGAGGACCCGGGATCCACCCGCTGCAGGCCGCGCTCTCGGGGATGAACACGCACATCGAGCACGATCTGCCGCTCGCCGTGCTGGACACCGCTCGGCGGCTCGGCCGCGACCCGGTCTCCTTCGAGGCCGACTACCAGCGGATCAACGACCTGCTGGCCCAGGTGGAGGCCCAGATCCGCGCCGAGCTGCTGCCGGAGCCCGGGCCGGTCCAGGCCGCCGAACCGCTGCTGCACGTGATCGGCGTCTGGAGCATCGACCGGGCCCGGGAGGCCGCCTGGGCCACCGTGCTGGCGCTGCGCGCTCTGCGCGACGCGCCGCTCGCCTACCAGGCGCTGGTCGCCGCGCTCGACGGCACGGTCGGGATGGTCAGCCGCGCCCTGCTCACTCCGGTGGCGTGACGGCGGCGGCGCAGCGAGGGTGTGGCGGCGGGCGGGATCAGGGTCCGACCTTGAGCTGACCTTAAATCATGACCGGTTCACCACAGCTCTCTTGACGCAGCTATTGGTCTCTACCAATGTGGGGATGCCGCGGCACACCCCCACATTGTCCTGGCGGCGTGCTCGTGCGCCGCCCCACGCCGAGGAGGCCCGCCCATGAGGCGTGTCACCCTGCCCACCCTGGTCGCCACCACCCTGCTGACCGGTGTCGTCCTGCCCCTTTCGCTCCCGGCGACCGCACAGGCCGCCAGTGGTATCACCGGCCTGGTCGCCACCCTCACCGAGCCGCAGAGCTGGCAGGGCGGCCTCGAAGCCGACTACACGATCACCAACGACACCAGGGCGACCGTCAACTCCTGGTCGCTCACCTTCGACCTGCCCGCCGGGGAGAGCGTCAGCAGCTCCTGGAACGGCACCCTCACCAGCAGCGCGACCAGCACCGGCACGCACTACACGCTCACCTCGCCGAGCTGGGCCGCCGCGCTGGCCCCCGGAGCGAGCGCACCGGTGGTCGGGATGGACATCACCACCGGCAGCAGCCAGGTGCTGCCGGCCAACTGCCTGATCGACAACCTGCCGTGTGCCGGGGTCCCGGTCACCAACACGCCGCCGACCGTCCCCACCGGCCTGGCGGTCGCCGGCACCGGTCCGGACGCCGTCTCGCTCTCCTGGAACGCCTCCACCGACAGCTCGGGCGTGGCCGGCTACAACGTCTACGAAGGTTCCTCGGTGGTCGCCTCGACCACCACGGCCACCTCGGTCACGGTCGGCGGCCTGCTGGCGGGCAGCAGCCACACCTTCACCGTCACCGCCTTCGACGCGCTCGGCAACGAGTCCGCGAAGTCCGCCGCGGTGACCGGGGTGGCCGGCAGCGGCACCTCCGCCGGGGTGGCCGCCCCGTTCGTCGACCTGGGTGCCTACCCGACCCCCAACCTGCCGCAGATCACCGCCACCACCGGGCTCAAGCAGTTCTCGCTCGGCTTCATCGTGAACGGCACCAGCGCCTGCACCGCCAGCTGGTTCAACGCCTACGACCCCGGCACCGGCTGGGACAAGGCCGACTTCGACGCGGTCCGGGCCGCCGGCGGCGACGTCCGCCCCTCCTTCGGCGGCGCGAACGGCACCGAGCTGGCGCAGTCCTGCGCCGACGTGCCGAGCCTCACCGCCCAGTACCAGAAGGTGGTCGACGCCTACGGCCTGGACCGGATCGACTTCGACATCGAGGGCGCCGCGGTCTCCGACCACGCCTCGATCGACCGCCGCTCGGCCGCGATCGCCGCCGTCCAGGCGGCCCAGCGGGCCAAGGGTCGCGACCTGTTGGTCAGCCTGACCCTGCCGGTGCTGCCAAGCGGCCTGACCGCGGACGGCGTCTACGTCCTGCAGTCGGCAGCGGCCGCGGGGGTGAAGGTCGACATGGTCAACGTGATGGCGATGGACTTCGGCGACAGCGAGGCCCCCAACCCGTCCGGCCAGATGGGCAAGTACGCGATCCAGTCGGCGCAGTCCACCCAGGCCCAGATCGCTCAGGTCTGGCCGAACCTGACCAGCGCGCAGACCTGGGCGATGGTCGGCGTCACCCCGATGCTGGGTCAGAACGACAACACCAACGAGGTGTTCGGCCTCTCGGACGCCCAGCAGCTGCTCACCTTCGCCCAGCAGAACCACCTGGGCGAGCTCTCCTTCTGGGAGGTCACCCGGGACGGCAACGCCTGCACGGGCGCCCTGTACAAGTGCACCAACATCACCCAGACGCCGTACGAGTTCTCCAAGATGTGGGCCGGCTACCAGGGCTGAGCACGCAGACGGCCGAGCCCCCGACCACCTGGTTCTCCCAGGCGGTCGGGGGCTCGGCCGTGCGTTGCGCCGGGCGCGCGGGCGATCAGGCCCAGCTGGAGTGCAGCGGCTTGCCCTCGGCGAAGCCGGCCGCGCTCTGGACCCCGACGATCGCCTTCTCGTGGAACTCCTCCAGGCTGCTGGCGCCCGCGTAGGTGCAGGAGCTGCGGACGCCCGCGATCACCGAGTCGATCAGGTCCTCGACACCCGGGCGGGCCGGGTCGAGGAACATCCGCGAGGTGGAGATGCCCTCCTCGAAGAGCGCCTTGCGGGCCCGGTCGTAGCCGGACTCCTCAGCGGTGCGGTTCAGCACCGCGCGGGCCGAGGCCATGCCGAAGCTCTCCTTGTACTGGCGGCCGTCGGCGGCGGTCTGCAGGTCGCCCGGCGACTCGTAGGTACCGGCGAACCAGGAGCCGACCATCACGTTGGACGCGCCGGCGGCCAACGCCATCGCGACGTCGCGCGGGTGCCGCACGCCGCCGTCCGCCCAGACGTGCTTGCCCAGCCGGCGCGCCTCGGCCGCGCACTCCAGCACCGCCGAGAACTGCGGGCGCCCCACGCCGGTCATCATCCGGGTGGTGCACATCGCGCCCGGGCCGACCCCGACCTTGAGGATGTCCGCGCCCGCCTCGACCAGGTCACGCACGCCCACCGCGGAGACCACGTTGCCGGCCACGATCGGCACCTTCGGGTCCAGCCCGCGCACGGCGCGCAGCGCGCTGATCATCGACTCCTGGTGACCGTGCGCGGTGTCCACCACCAGCACGTCCGCACCGGCCTCGAGCAGCGCCTTGGCCTTGCCGGCGACGTCCCCGTTGATCCCCACGGTCGCCGCGATCCGCAGCTTGCCGGCGGCGTCCACCGCCGGGGTGTAGAGCGTGGCGCGCAGCGCGCCCTTGCGGGTCAGGATGCCGACCAGCATCCCCGCCGCGTCCACCACGGGCGCGACCTTGCGGTGCCCCTCGTTGAGCCGCTCGAAGGCGGCGCGCGGGTCGATGCCCTCGTCGAGCAGCAGCAGATCGCGCGACATCACCTGGGAGACACTGGTGAACCGGTCGACCCCCTGGCAGTCGCTCTCCGCCACCACACCGACCGGCTTGCCACCCTCGACCACCACCAGCGCCCCGTGCGCCCGCTTCGGCAGCAGCGCCAGCGCGTCGGCCACCGTGGCGCCGGGCGCGAGCGTGACCGGAGTGTCGAACACCAGGTGCCGCTGCTTCACCCAGTCGATCACCTCGGCGATCACCTCGGTCGGGATGTCCTGCGGAATGGCCACCAGCCCACCCCGCCGCGCCACCGTCTCGGCCATCCGCCGGCCGGCGACCGCCGTCATGTTGGCCACGACCAGCGGGATGGTGGTGCCGGTCCCGTCGTTCGAGGAGAGGTCGACGCCCTGCCGGGAGCCCACTGCGGAGCGGCTGGGGACCATGAAGACGTCGTCGTACGTCAGGTCGTACGGTCCCGAATAACGGTCGTCGATCGTGCCGGTCTGGGGGTTCAAGAAGCGCATGAACGGGGCTCTCTGACTTCGGGAGGGTAGACCTCGGGTGCAGGTAGGGCCGGTCGGCCGAGCGCACTCGGGCGCCCCGCACCCAACCGTCGATCCTTACGGATACCCAGCTCGAAAGCCAGTTCACACGCAAACGCTGAAGATCCACACAACAGCAGCCAGCTACGGGCCCTGCGGGATTGTAGGAACCTCTAACCCCGTGTGCACCCGCCCGTGCGACACCAGCCCGCACCCCCAGCCGGTACTCACGGGAGGAACGTCACCGCCGGGAAGGCCGGAGACGGCCCGTCGAGCAGGCGCCCTGGACGATGGCGCAGGTGCTCGTCGAAGAACGCCAGCGGGTACGCCTGCTGGATCTTCACCCCCTGGTCGGGATCGAGGGTGCCGATCGTGCCCTGGAGCTGCTGCCCGCTCCATCCGAGCAGCTTCGCCACCTGGGGGAACAGCGCCTCGTTGTCGCCGTACGACACGTGAACGGCGCCCTGGGCCTGGATGTTCAGCCGCCAGCCCCGCAGGTGCGACCAGAACGCGGCGGCCTGGGGATCGGTGGCCCGGGTGAACACGGCGGTCATCATCATGAACGGCCGGTCCAGGTCGCCGGTCAGCGGCGGGTTCATCTGCATCGGGCCGTCGAGGCTCAGCCCGGCTCGGATGCGCTCGTCCGCGAGCGTGGCGCAGGCGGTGGCCGTCCCGCCCTTCGACCAGCCGAACGCGCCCATGCGGTGGGGGTCGAGGGAGCCGAGCAGCCCGGCCGGCAGCTCCCGCCGGTCGACGTCCGGATTGCACCCGGCGGCCAGCTGCTCGACGCAGTCGAGGACGAAGCGGAGGTCCGCGGCGAAGTCCCCCGGGTAGGTGGGGGCGTTCCGGTTGTCGCTGGGGACGGCGATCCGGCCGTCCGGGAACTCGGTGTACGTGTCGTACTGGTGAGCGATCGTCACAACCGCGTATCCGTGGCTGGCCAGCTCCTGGACCATGATCGTGTGGTCGCCCTGGTGACTGTGCGCGCCGTGCGAGTACACGAGGACGGGCAGCCGCCGGCCCGACCGCCGCACCGGAGCGCCCACGTGGCCGGCGGTGAGCGGCGCCAGGGGGGCGAGGGCGCTGAATCCCACGTCGGCAAGGAACGCCTGAAGGGCGCCGGCCGGCATCCAGGGCGCCAGCGGGTACCGCTCGACGTCCCGGGCGGGGTACCAGACGGTGGCCATCAGCTCGCGGAAGTGCCCGGGGCCCGCGATGTCGTCCGGGCGCGACCGGTCGACGAGGTGCAGCTGGACCGTGCCCACCGGGTGCGGCCCGGTGGGCACGGGCAGCGTGAGCCGCGTCGGGCCGGGGGCGGGCGGAGCGGCCGGGGCGCCCGGCGCCGCCCACGCGGGCCCGGCGATGGCGGCAAGCGGCACGGCGGCTCCAGCGGTCAGCGCGGCTCCCAGCATGCGGCGGCGCGTCAGGTCCTTGCGGCCGGTGAACGGCGTGGTGGTCACGGCTCCCCCTGGGGTGACGGATCGTCAATCATGCCGCGACGGCCAGTCCGTGGGCACGGGGGGAACGTTGTCACGTGCCCCTTGCGTGCGACATCAGCCCACCGATCGATCACTCGCGCCGGCATCGGCCCACGGGTTTACATCCTGGGGCCGATGCGGTCGGCGGCGTCGTCCTCCCGTGCCAGGTCAGCGGCCGGCCAGGTGTTCGACGAACCGGCGCCGTTGCGGCGGCTTCGCAACTTCCCACCCGCACGCAGCCGCTGTGGCGCGGGGTGTCGCTGGACCCGCGCGCGCAGCAGGTATCGGGCCCGGCCCGTACTAGCCGGGCAGCTCACGGACGGTGCTGGTGAGTCGGAGCGGGCCGAGGCCGGTCGGGACGGACTTGATCATGTGGTGGGTGATCACAGGGGCCTCCGGAGGGCGGTCGCGTCCTGGCGGGCGCGGAAGCGGACGATGGGAGCGGAGGAGCGGGGATGGGAGCTCATCCGCGGGGACGCGTGAGTTGAGCAGCGCGATGGCGGAGTCAGCGACACACGGGGAACATAAATGGCTGTGTAACTCTGGTTATTTAGCTGGTTAACCTAGGTCGGACGGATGGCCTGGGCAATCCCCGACCGACGAGTAGTCCCGCCGCCACGGTTGCGATTCGGTCACGGAGCCTGGAGAGAAGGGGCAGCACGGGAGGAAGCAGGCGCAACGGGAGGGAACGGCCGCGGCGGCGCTGTGATAGGAGTGTTCGGCCGTGCTCCCGCTGAGGGAGCCTGGCCATGAGCGGACCATGACGGGCGATCAGATCGCCGCAACCAGGACCAGGAAGGATGCCCCATGGCCGGGGAGGGTACCGGCGAGCCGAAGCAGGTCGGCGAGCGCATCCAACGGCTGCGCACCGAACTCGGCTTGACCCAGCGGCAGCTCGCGGAGCCCCAGTACACCGCTGCCTACGTCTCCACCCTGGAGGCGGGCAAGGGGCGTCCCTCCGAGACCGCGCTGCGCTACCTCGCGGAGAAGCTCGGCACCAGCTACGAGCAGCTGGCCACCGGTATTCCCACCGGCCTGCGCGCCCGACTGCGGCTTGGGCTGAGCGAGGCCCGCCGCCTGCTCGGCACCGGCGAGGGCGCCGCCGCAGACCTGTTGGGCGATCTGCTGGAGCAGACCGTCCAACTCGACCTGACCGACCTGCGGTCCGAGGTTCTCGTCGCGCTCGGCGACTGCGCGCTGGAACGCGGCGACCTCACGACCGCTCGGGACCGGTTCGAAGAGGCCGAGCAGTTGCTCGCGGAGGAGCCGCTGCCACGCCGAGTCGCCGCGATCCGCGGGCGGGCGCGAACACTGCGGCTTGCCGGCGAACTCCGTTATGCCTGCTACCTGCTGGAGAACACCCTCGACGAGCTCAACGACCAGGGCCTGGCCGACCCCGACGCGCTGCTGCTGCTCTACACCACGGTACTCACCCTCTACCTGGACATGGGCGCCTACGAGCGAGCCGGACAGGCGGCGAACCACGCCCTGGAGCTGGCGCCACGCGTGCACGATCCCGTATCCGTCGCCAACCTGCACCGGGGCGTGGCCCGCACACTCGCGGCCCAGGGCCGCTTCGAGGACGCGGAGGCCTACCTGGTCAAGGCACAGACGGTGTACCAGCAGTGGGAGATCCGCACCGACCTGGCGCACTGCCACTGGATGCGCGGCTACCTGCACACCCAGCACGGTCGACTGCCTGCGGCGGAGGCCGAGCTGGAGTCCGCGCGGGACATGTTGCGCGCCGCCGGGGCGGAGTTCTACGCCCTCCAGGTGGAGGTGGAACTCGCCGACGTGTGGTGGCGGCGCGGCCGTGGCGAGGAGGCTGCGGACTTGCTCACCGGGATGCTCGGCGACCTGGGCCTCGGCCACGGTTCCGTGCACGCCGCCGCCGCGCACCGCCTGCTCGGCTCGATCCGAGAGGAGCACGCCGACACCGACGCGGCCGAGCGGCACTACCGCGCCGCCGTCGCCCTGCTGGAGGAGGCCGGCGCGTCCGGCGACCTGGCCGACGCCTGCCGCATGCTCGGAGACCTGCTGCACCGTCTCGAGCGCACCGATGAGGCCGTGGCGGCCTACCGCCAGGGCCTGCTGCGCGCCGCCCACCCCGGCACCACGACGCTCGGCCCGGCACCGGCCGTCCCCGTCGTGCCACCCGAGCGACACGGCTGAGACCGCCGCGGCGGCCGCCGTTTCCTGCCGCTCGAAAGCGACTTGGCGGTAGGGGTTGCGGGGCTCCGTCGGTTACCCCTAACTTAACCAGCCATGTAACTGAAGTTATCTCACGAGTATCAGTGCTCGCCCTTGGGCTCGGTCAGCCGGCCGCGGTGCTGCGCTGTCGTGAGATCTCTGCGGGAGCGGAAGGCCGTGAAGGTCGCCCGGGCGCTGGGGATGGGCCGGCACGGGGCGGCCGTACCCGCTGCCTGCGCCACGCTCGCCGCACCGCCCGATGGCCTCGCACGCGCCCCCACGTTGCCGTCGCCTCCCCGAGCCACCCGGCCGGGCCCGCGACCACCCGCGCCACCGCTCCGGCGGGATACGTCAACGCGTGGGCACCACCTCGGCGTTCACGAACGGACCCGAGGTGGCGATCGCCGACAGCGCGAACTGTCGGCGCCAGGCCCCCAACCTCCCGGGACCAGCCCGTCCCCGGGACGAACCCCCACAGAAAAAGGGTCAGTCATGTCCATCCGAAGAACACTCACCACGCTCGGCGCGGCGGCGCTGGGGCTCTCGCTCCTGCTGCCCGTGCAGAGCGCGGACGCCGCGACCTACCGAAACGGCGCGTGGTTCAGCTACGTCTCCGGTCAGCAGAACACCAACGCCACCGGCGCCGGCGTCACCATGATGCAGGCCACCCCCTACGTGGCGAGCGCACAAGGCCACTCACTGCAGGAACTGTCCGTGCAGGACGCGAACCAGCAGTCCACCATCGAGGTGGGCTGGACCGTCGACCCGCAGGTCAACGGCGACTACCTGCCGCACCTGTTCGTCTTCCACTGGGTCAACGGCCAGGTCTCGTGCTACAACGGCTGCGGCTTCGTCCCCGCCACCGGCACCGGCGCCTGGCCCGGTATGCCCGTCACCTCGGGCGTCACCGCCACCTACCAGATCGACCACGACGCCAACACCCAGGCCTGGTGGATCTACTACAACGGTCACGCCGTCGGCGACTTCCCCGACTCGCTCTGGCAGGACCCCACCACCCAGGCCGACACGTTCACCAGCGCGCAACTCGTCAGCGCCTTCGGTGAAGTCGCCGACCCCGACCAGGTCAGCCAGAGCTGGATGGGCGACGGCTCCTGCGGCAGCCGGTCCAACTCCTCCTCCTCCATCTCGAACTACCAGCTCTACGGGTCCAACGACCAACCGAACTTCGCGGTGCGGGCGACCGATCCCGCTGACTACAACTTCGGCAGCGCCACCGCCACTTCGTTCCAGCTCGGCGGACCCGGCGCCGGCGGCGCCTGCTAGGGCCGCGTCAGGCCCCGCTGACCGGGCGTGGCTCCGGACACCTCCCCCACCGGCCGCCCGGAGCCACGCCCCCTGACCAACAGCCAGCAGCCCCGCCACCGGTGGCGTGCGTCGATCACGCACGCCACCCACTCCCCCGGCCCCGCCACGTCCGCCCACCACAGCCAGAGGAAGCCTCGCTGTGCACAACACCTCCGCCGGCCCCGCCACTTCGGACCGCGAGCCCGACACGGGCGGCTTCGTCGTGATCGGGACGACCAACCTCACCCGACGTGTCTGCGCCGCTCTGCGCCAACAGCGCCGGCAGGTACACCACCTCCCGGCACCCGACGACCAGGAGCTCGGACGAGCCCTGGCGGGCAGACCGGCGGGAGTAGCCGTCCTGACACGCGACGACGTCACCGCACTCCGCTACGCCCTCGCCGTCCGGCACCTCAGCCCTGCCGCACCCGTCGTCGTCACCGTCTTCGACCGCACCATCGCGCAACAGCTCCAGGCCCTCCTGCCGCACTGCACAACCCTCTCCCCGGCCGAACTGCTGGCCCCCACTCTTGCCGGGCTCTGTGCGGCCCCCGACCTCCTGGCGCTGTCCCGGACGGGACACGCGGTGCGACGGCAGGACGGCCGCCCGACACACACGGCATGGCAGAACTCCGCGACCGCGCGGTGGCGATCCCTGCTCGGGCGGCTCAGCGGACAACTGCGGCCCCACGACGCGGACACCCGCATGTTCCTCGGCGGACTCGCCGGCATCACGGCCGTGCTGGGTCTGGACTGGGCCTGGCTGTGCACGGCCTTCCACGAACCGGTCGGGACGGCGTTCGTCGAGGCCGCGCGGGTCGTCACAGCCGTCGGACCCGCCGTCACGCACCCCGGGCACACCGCCTACCAAGCGGTCTCCGGCGCCATGATGCTGGCGACGCTCGGCTTCACCGCGCTGCTCACGGCCGGCCTCGTCAACCGCATGAGCGGCCCGCGCCTCGTCGGCATCCTCGGCCCGCGCGCACTACCCCGGTCCGGCCACGTCCTGGTCGTAGGACTGGGACACGTGGGCATCCGCTTGTGCCAGGCACTGCACCAACTGCGCATCCCCGTGGTCGCCATCGAACGCGACCCGACCGCCGCCCACCTCCGACTGGCCCGCTCACTGGGCATACCCGTCGTACTCGCCCACGGCGAGGACCGCCACGTACTCCAGCGACTCGGACTGCACCGCGCGCGGGCGCTGGCTGCCATGGGATCGGACGAGTTGGACAACATCGCCGTGGCCGTCGCCGCGCACGGCGCGGCACCTGGTGTCCGTGTGGTGCTGCGGGCCGGGGAGAACGAGGCCATCGCCGAAACGCGGTCACTTCTGCCACTCGGACACACCCGTGACGTCACGCGGGCGAGCGCCGCGTTCATCGTGGCCCAACTGACCGGTGGACAACCGGAATTCGTCGTGGCCGACATCGACTGCGACTACCTCGAGCTGCCCGGCAAGGGCCTGGTCGCCAGCCCCGTCCCGGCCCGCGACGACTGCGACCACATCGCCGCGTGGCCACCGGAGCAGCCGGACCGGCCCAGAGCCGACGCCACCTGCTCCTGAGCCGGCCGCTACGGGTCGGCGAAGCGGTCGAGGCAGTGCACGGAAGCGTCGGTCGAGCCCGCACACCGCAGTTCGAACCAGACCGTCTTTCCCGGGTGAGCCGGACGGACGCCACAGCGATGGGACAGCTCATGGAGCAGTTGCATGCCCCGACCGGATTCGTCGTCGGCGGCGGCCTCCTTGAAACAGGGGGCTGCCGGATGGGCATCGGTGACTTCGCACCGCAGCGACCTGCCGAGGACGGTCACGGTGAGCAGGATCGGGCCGGCTCCGTAGCGCACGGCGTTGGTCACCAGTTCACTGACGAGCAGCTCGGCGGTTTCCGATTCCTCAAGGGGCTGTCCGACCAGGCAGTCGCGGGTGAATCTCCGCGCGGCGGCCACGGATGTGGGGTGGCGATCGAACCGTTGAGATCTGGTCTCATCTCGGTGCGGCTGGGGAATCGGGCGGGTGAGTTGGAGCAGGAAGCAGGCCAGGCGCCCGCGCAGGGAGGAGGGGACTTCCCGGCGGGGAGTCGTGCGGCGACGCGGTCCTCGGCGCATGGGCGGGACGAGCAGCGCCGGGGTGTTCGCGAGCGGCGGGCGCCGCAGGATCGGCGGGCCGTCCGCTTCACCGATCGTCATGACGCTGCCCCCTGTCCTGAGAGGTCCCTGATGGCGGGAGAGTGCGGAAGCGATGGCAGGGGCAGCTGGACTGCACGGGATTTCAGCGTCCGGATGTCCTGGACATCTGTTTCAAGGGAACGCCGGCGGTCACTGTGAGATCAACGCGTAAGCACACCCATAGAGCGAGAAGAACGATGGGTACCGCACAGCGGTAGGCGGGTGGGGGGCGACAGGGCGACTGTCGCTCTGCCGGGCGTCCCGTTCGCGCTTCGCGCGTTAGCGTGGTGGTGACGAGGTTGCGGGGTGTGACGCGGGGCGTGACGGCAGCCGCCACCCGTGGCCGTGGTGAACGGCTGGGTGCGTCATGGTGGTTGGTTTCGATCCCGGTCCCCGCCCCGCAGGCGGCGGCGGTTTCGCCTTCGTGGGCCGTCGACGGGAGTCCGGTCTCCTGCGGGGGGCCCTGGAGCATCCACCCGCAGTCGTGCTGATCGAGGGGGAAGCCGGGGTCGGCAAGTCCCGCCTGGTCAGCGAGGTGACCGCGGACCTGATCGACCGGGGCGGGCGGGTGCTGTACGGATGCTGCCACCCGCTGCGCGAACCTTTCCCCTACGGGCCGGTCATCGATGCCCTGCGCCAGGCCGGCCCCTACCTGCCGCCGGCCGCCGAGATCACCCCACTGGCCGGCGCCCTGGCGCCGCTGCTGCCGGAGCTGGCCGACCACCTGCCTCCCGCTCCCGCCGACGTGCAGGCGGCCGGGGCCGAGCGCTACCAGCTGGTACGGGCGGCGCGCGCGGTCCTGGAGGCCTGCGGCACCGCGGTCCTGGTCATCGAGGATCTGCACTGGGTGGACGAAGCCACCCGCGAGCTGCTGCTGCTCCTGGCCCGCGACCTGCCACCGCAGCTCGGCCTGGTGCTCACCTACCGGCACGAGGAGCTGCCGGTAGGTGAGCCTGTCCTCGGTGCGGCCTATCGCCGCCCGCCGGGCACCAGCGGCGCGGAGGTCCATCTGGCTCCGCTGACCGAAGCCGACATCCACAACCTGACCGCTGCCGCCCTGGGCCCGCGCGCCTCTCACGCGTTGGGCAGCGTCCTGTTCGAGCGCAGTGCGGGCCTGCCCTTGGTGGTAGAGGAGGACCTGATCACCTTGAGTGAGCAGGGAAGCCGGGGACACCTGAGCATCGAGGTGGTCGATCCGGCGACCGGGTTCGGCCAAGCGATGGTGCCTCGCGGACTGCGGGAGGCGGTGACCACGCGGGTGCGAGGCCTGGCCCCGCCGGCGGTGGCGATGGTGGAGGCCGCCGCGGTGCTGGCGGTGCCCGCCGACGAACTCGTGCTGACTCGTGTCGCAGATCTCGACCCCGAGCAAGGCATGGCGGCCTTGATGGAGGTGCTGGGGGCTGCGGTACTGCGCGAGAGCCGGCCGATGCGGTACGGGTTCCGCCACACCCTCGCCCAGCAAGCCGTCTACCAGACCATTCCCGGCCCTCAGCGTCGCCGCCTGCACGAACGGGCGATCGCGGCCCTGCGCACCGTGGGCAACCCCCCGCTGGTGCAGATCGCCCATCACTTCCGCGCCCTCGGCGACCGGGAGGGCTGGCTCACGCAGGCCGAGGCGGCCGCCGCTCAGGCGCTCGCGCTGGGTGACCAGGGCACCGCCGCCGCCCTTCTGCACGCCATCCTCGCCGAACCCGGGCTGGACGAGGACGTGCGCACCCGAGTGGCCCTGGCCCTCAGCCGCACCGCCACCTACAGCGTCGAGTACACGGCGTCGGTGGCCGTCCTGCGACGAATCCTGGCCGACCCCCAGCTGCCCGCCACCACCCGCGGTGAGATCCGCGTCGGACTCGGCCTCATCCTCACCAGTCAGGCCGGCGACCCGGCAGGCATTCGGGAGCTCGAAAGGGCCATCGAGGAGCTGGACCAGCAGCGGCCTGAGACGGCTGCGCACGCGATGAGTCACATAGCCCTGTACGCGACGTTCAGAGGGCGGCCCGCCGCGGAGGCGACGGCCTGGATCGAGCACGCCGAGCGCACCGTGCAGGCCAGCACCGATGAGGCGGCCCGGGCCACGGTGCGCGCCGACAAGATCGCGGTGCTGGCCCAGCTCGGGCATCCGGAGGTGTGGGAGCTGGTCGACCGCCTGCCCCGGGAAGGCAGCGACCCGGGTGTTCTGCGGCAGACCGCCAGAGCGCTGTACAACGCGGCTGACGCCGCGCTGGATCTGGGCCACGACCGACGGGTGGGCGCCCTGCTCGAACAGAGCCGGGAGCTCGCCCACCGCACCGGCGTCCCGCATCTTGACGCCGTGTGCCGCATTCTGCGCCAGGAACTCGCCTGGTACGAGGGCACCTGGGGCGACCTGGAGACCGCCTACGCGTCCCTGTTCGCCCAAGTCCCGGACATCCAGATGCTGGAGGTCGAGGGATCGCTGGTTCTGGGTGCGCTCGCCGAGGCCCGCGGACAGTGGAGCCAGGCCCTGAAGAGGTACACCACCGCAAGAGACGCGAGCAACTACGCGGTGTGGACCGCTGATGCCGCCGCAGGTCTGGGCCGGGTCAGGCTTGCCCAGGGTGAGCCCGAGACGGCGTGGGCGATCAGCGCCCCGGCAACGGACCGCCTGCGACGCGACGGGCCCTGGCTCAGAGCCTCAGCCCTGGTTCCGGTCGCCGTCGAGGCCGCCCTGGCCACCGGGCGGCCCGCGTCGGCCACACAGCTGACCAGGGACTTCGAGCACGCGGTCGAGGACCACGACGCGCCCGCTGCCACCGCTCACCTTCACCTCTGCCGCGGACTGCTCCTGCGCGACGACGACCCGGCCCGGGCTTGCGAGCACTTCGGCCGTGCTCGCGCCACCTTCCAAGGCATCGGCCGCCCCTACCCCGCAGCCCAGGCCGCCGAGCACGCCGCGCGCACCCGGATCCCCGGCACGCCGCACCGTGCCGCGCTGGACCTGACGGAGATCGACGACGTCTACCGGCGCCTGGGTGCCACGTCCGACGCCGCCCGCTGCCAGCGCACGCTGCGCGACCTCGGCCAAGCCCGCCCCCAGGTCGGACGCCGCGGATACGGCGAGCAGCTCTCCCCCCGCGAGCAGGAAGTCGCCGACCTCCTCGCCTCGGGTGCCACCAACCGCGACATCGCCCAAGCCCTCTTCCTCTCCCCCCGTACGGCGGAACACCATGTGGCCAGCGTCCTGAAGAAGCTCGGCGTCACCAGTCGACACGCCGTCGCCGACGCCCTGACCCACGACCCGTAGCGCCCTGGAACGCCGCGGTGCGGCGGCCTCAGCGCGTCGCCACCAGGTCGCGCACGGCCGTGGGGACGCCGAACTGGTTGACCGGGCGGGGCAGACCGTAGTGCTCGCGCAACGTGGTACCGGTGTAGGCGGTGCGGAACAGGCCGCGTTCACGCAGGATCGGGACCACCCGGTCCGCGAACACCTCCAACCCGTCGGGCAGGACGGCGGGCATGATGTTGAACCCGTCCGCCGCGCCCTGCCGGAACCACTGCTCGATGGTGTCCGCCACCTGCACGGCCGTGCCGGCGAAAGTACGGTGCCCACGACCGCCGCCGAGCCGTCCGATCAGCTGACGGGCGGTCAGCCGCTCACGCCGGGCCAGCTCGACGATCAACGTGTAGCGGCTCTTGGCGCCCTCGATCACATCCTCCTCGGGCAGGTCCGCGGGCAGTTGCTCGTCCAGGGCGAGCCGCTCGGGCTCGATCCCCAGCAGCCCGGCGAGCTGGCGCTGCGCGAACTCAGGCCGGATCAGGCGGTCCAGTTCCTCCTCCAACTCCCTTGCCTCGGCAGCGGTGTCCCCGATCACCGGCACGATGCCGGGCAGGATCTTCAGATGGTCCGGGTCACGGCCGACCGCGGCGGCGCGGCGCTTCACGTCCGCGTAGAACGCCTGCCCCTCCTCCAGGGTCGGCTGCGCGGTGAAGACCGCCTCGGCATAGCGCGCGGCGAAGTCCTTGCCGTCCTCGCTCGACCCCGCCTGCACCAGGAGCGGGTAGCCCTGCGGCGAGCGGGGAACGTTCAGCGCGCCGTCCACCCGGAAGTACGGGCCCGCGTGGCCGATCGGGCGGACCCGGTCCGCCTCGGCGTGCACGCCGCGCTCCTTGTCGGCCACGACCGCGTCGTCCTGCCAGCTGTCCCACAGCCGGGTCGACACCTCGATGAACTCCGCCGCACGCTCGTAGCGTTCGGCGTGCGCCGGCTGTGCGTCGAGCCCGAAGTTGCGGGCGGCGACGTCGCCGGCCGTGGTGACGATGTTCCAACCGGCCCGGCCGCCCGAGATGTGGTCCAGCGAGGCGAATCTGCGGGCGAGGTTGTAGGGCTCGTTGTAGCTGGTGGAAGCGGTGGCGATCAAGCCGATCCGGCTGGTCGCGCCGGCCAGCGCCGCCAGCAGCAGGGTCGGCTCGAGCCGGCCGCTGGGCCGCTGACCCGGGTCTCCCCAGAGCGCCGGACTGTCGGCGAGGAAGACCGAGTCGAAGGTCGCCGCTTCGGCGATCCGGGCCAGCTTCTGGTGGTACGCGAGATCGATGTGAGCCAGCGGGTCGGACTGCGGCAGGCGCCAGGACGCCTCGTGGTGACCCGTGTCGAGGATGAACAGGTTGAAGTGAAGCCGGCGGTCGGCCGTGGTCATGGTTCTGCTCCGAATCGCGTCGCTGATGGTGGTTCTGCTAGTGCCTGACGCGGCACTAGATCGAGTGGTAGCGGCCGTCGTGGTGGACCAGCGGCCGGTGGCCGTCCGGCAGCCAGGCCTCCTCGACCCGGGCGAGGACCAGGCGGTGGTCGCCGGCGGCCACCAGCCGCTCGATGCGGATCGTGAGCAGGCCGGCCGTCCCGTCGAGGGCAGGCTCGCCACCGGCCAGCCGGTGCCAGCAGGTCGGCTCGGCGAAACGGTTGATCCCGCTGGTGGCGAACCGCCTTGCCAGTGCCTCCTGTTCAGCTCCGAGGAGGTTGATCACCGCCGTCCCGGCGTCGCGGACGTGCGGCCAGCACGACGAGGTCACCGCGATGCCGAAGGAGACCAGCGGCGGATCGAGGGAGAGCGAGCTGAGCGAGGTCGCGGTGAAGCCGACCGGACCGCGCCCGGCGTCCACCGTGACCACGACGACGCCCGCCGGATGCCGGCGAAAGGCCTGTCTGAACCGGTCGGGTGAGATTCGGGCGCTCTGTGCGGGCAGGACGTCGGTCACGGGGTGTCCACCTCGTCGGGGTCGTGCGCCACACCCAGCTCGGTCAGCAGGGCGGTGCGCAGTGCGGCGAAATCCGGGTGGTTGCGGGGCCGGGGCTCGGGCAGCCGGACCTCACGGCCGGGGCCCAGCCGCCCGTCGGTGAGGACCACGACGCGGTCGGCGAGCAGGATGGCCTCGTCGACGTCGTGGGTCACCAGCAGCACGGCGGGCCGGTGCCGGTGGCACAGCTCCCGCAGCAGGCTGTGCATCCGGATCCGGGTGAGCGCATCCAGCGCGCCGAACGGCTCGTCCAGCAACAGCAGTTCGGGTGCACGGACGAGCGCTCGCGCGAGCGCCGCGCGCTGCGCCTCGCCGCCGGACAGGGTGACCGGCCAGGCACCGGCGCGCTGACCCAGACCGACCTCCTCCAGCGCCGCGAGCCCCCGGGCCCGAGCACCGGCGCGCGGGCCGGGCAGGCCCAGCACGACGTTGTCCAGCACCCGCTTCCAGGGCTGAAGCCTCGGGTCCTGGAAGACGACGGACCGGCGCTGTGGCACCAGCAACCGCCCCTGGTAGTCCGGGTCGAGCCCGGCCATGGCGCGCAGCAGCGTGCTCTTGCCGGAGCCGCTGCGCCCCAGCAGGGCCAGGAACTCGCCGCGGCGGATCCGCAGGTCCACTCCCGCAAGCACCTCGCGGCCCTCGAAGAACCGGTGCAGGCCCGTGGCCAGGACGGCGGTGTCGGGCGGGATGCCGGCCCCGCCGGCGGCCGCGGCGGCCCCCGCAGCAGCGGCCTCGGCAGCCGCCTCAGCGGCCGCCGCACCGATGGCGGCGGTGGACTTGGCGATGGTGGTGGTCATGGGTCCGGCTCCCTTCAGGTGCCGTCGAATCCGCGCCGCCAACGGAGCAGGCGGCGTTCCAGCAGGCGGACCAGGGCATCGGCGCCGAGGCCCAGCAGGCCGTAGATCAGCAGACCGAGCACGATGATGTCGGTGCGGTACCAGGCCTGGGCCTGGTTCATCAGGTACCCGATGCCGCTGGTGGCGTTGAGCTGCTCCGCGATGATGATCACCAGCCAGGCGCTGGTCAGGGCGAACCGCAGGCCGACCAGGAAGCCGGGGACGGCGCCGGGCAGGATGACGTGGCGGATCAGGCCCGCCCGGCCGAGGCCGAGCACTCGGGCGGACTCCACCAGGCGGCTCTCCACCCCCCTGATGCCGGCGTAGGTGTTGATGTAGACGGGGAAGACGGTGGCGAAGACGACCAGCGCGACCTTGGGCTCCTCGCCGACGCCGAACCAGATGATCACCAGCGGCAGCAGTCCCAGGGCCGGCAGCGCCCGCAGGACCTGCATGGTGGAGTCGACGAGTTCCTCACCCAGCCGGAACAGCCCTGCGGCCACCGCCAGGACGACGCCGGCGGTCACCCCGAACAGCAGTCCCTCCGCGACCCGTTGCAGCGAGGCGAACAGGTTGCTCGCCAGCTCCCCGTTGCGGGTCAACTCCCAGCCCGCAGCCAGCACCTGACCGGGTGTGGCCAGGATCCGCGGGTCGATCTCGCCGAGGCTACCGAGCAGTTGCCAGATCAACAGGAGCAACAGCGGTCCGGCCAACCGCCGCAGCGGGCGCGGCAGCGGGATCCGCGGCCGGCGCGAACGGCTCACTGCCGCAGCGTCCACCAGGGGGGACGGCGGCGGGGACGGCAACGGGTCCACGGGCCGGCGGTCCACGGGCTGGCGGTCCACGGCTGTCCGCGCCGGGCCACCGGGGGGTTTCTCGATGGTGCGCGCCGTGCCGGCGATCGCGTCGGTGCTCGCCATGGGCGGCATCCTCTCCTCTGCTGGTGGTCCACCCGCCCCCCGGAGGGAGACGGTGCGAGCGGGCGGGCGGACCACCGGGCGAGCGGGTCAGACCGCGCTGACCGCGCGGTCGGCGGTGAACGGGCGGCCGTGGACCAGTTCGGACTCCCGCCCGTCCGGGCCCACCGGCACCTCGCCGATCAGGGTGACCCGGTGCAGCGTGCGCGCCACGTCCAGGTGCGCCAGGTCGCGCGGGGCCAGGTGGGCGGTGGCCCGGTTGTCCCAGAAGGCGACGTGCCCGGCCTCCCAGCGGAAACGGACGGTGTACTCGGGCCGGGTGATCTCCGCGTAGAGCAGTTCCAGGATCCGCCGGCTCTCGGTCGCCGTTACGTCGACGATGTGGCTGGTGAAGCCGGGGTTGACGAACAGGGCCCGCTCACCGGTCTCCGGGTGCACCCGCACCACGGGATGGACGGCGACCAGCAGGTTGCCGTCGATGCGCCTGGCGTACTCGGTGCCGCGCTCGACGGCGCGGCCGCCGCCGTAGCGGTGCTCGGCCCGCAGCGTGTCCACGAAGGCCCGGAGCGGGGCGGACAGGCCCTGGTAGGCCGCCACCAGGTTGGTCCACTGGGTGTCCCCGCCGATCTCGGGGGCGGTCTCGGCGCGCAGGATCGATCCCGCGGGCGGGTTCACCGCGGCCGTGACGTCGGTGTGCCAGCCGTCGAAGTAGCTGTACTGGCGCTTGCGGTACTCATCGATGAAGCCGGCACCGTAGCGTTCCTCGAAGCGGCGCGGGTCGACGGTGAAGATCTCCGGGTGGTCCTCCGGCGGGGTGTCGTCGTGCGGGTGGGCGTAGGTGAGCTCGCCGAACTGGCGGGCGAAGGCGATCTGCGCGGTGTGGTCCAGGCTCTGGCCCCGGAAGAAGACCACCTTGTGCCGGTGCAGCGCCTCCTTGATCTGCTGCACGGCGTCGGTGGACAGCGGCCGGGACAGGTCGACGCCGTCGATGTCGGCGCCGATGTGTCCGGCGACCTGGCGCACGGAGAGGGTGGGGGTGCTCATGATGATTCCCTTCACTATGGCTGACGGTACGAATGGGCTGATGCTGCAGAGAGATTGACGGAGCGTCACTTCTGCTCGGCGGCGACCACGGCGTTGAAGGCACCCTGCACGTCGGCGGGGAACTCGCCGGAGACGTCTACGTTCTTGGGCAGCTGGCCGTTGGCCAGGAAGAGGCTCGCCTGGCGCTGCTGGGCACTGACGACCTGTCCGTCCACCGGGGCGAACCTCGTCTCCCCGGAGGCCTGCCAGATGAGCTTGCCGACGTCGGGCGTCTGCTTGTTGACCTTGACGTAGTAGGCGTCGATCCACGCGTCCGGGTGGGCGACGTTCCAGCTGTTGGCCTTGACGATCCGGCCGACGAAGTCCAGCAGCGCCGTGCGGCGCGCCGGGTCGCCCAGTGCCTTGCGGGTCGCCAACCAGAAGGTGTAGCCGGAGGAGACGTTCTGACCGTTGATCAGCGAGACCGCACCGGAATGCGCCCGGGTGTAGGTGATCAGGTCCTGGGGCGAGGCCGTGGCGGCGTCCACGGTGCCGGACTCCAGCACCTCGCCGATGTTCTGCAGCGGCACGTCCACCGGGGTGACGTCCTGCTGTTCGAGGTCCACTGTGGCCAGCGCCTGGATCAGGAAGCCCTGGTTGGCGGTGCCCTTGGAGTAGGCGACCTTGTGTCCCTTGAGGTCGGCGAGGCTGCGGACTCCGGAGCCGGGTCGGGCGACCAGGGTGTAGCCGGGTCCCACGGTGTGGCTGGCGGCGACCACATCCACCGGGACGCCCGCGGCCGCCGCGTAGATGGCCGGGGTGTCGCCCATCACGCCGAAGTCGACCGCTCCGGCGACGAAGGCCTGGTTGACCAACGGACCGCTGTTGAACTGGTCGAAGACCACGTGGTAACCCAGGCCCTGAAGTTGACCGGAGGTCTCCAGCAGGGTCTGCAGGTACTTGCCCTGATCGCCTACGTGCAAGGTGATCTGCCCTGATCCGGCGGCGCCCGAGGACGTATCGGCGCCTGCGCCGGTGGCGCAGGCGGCCACCAACGACAGCAGGGCGGCCAGGGCCGGCGCGCGGACGACGCTGCGGATTGCTCGGGGTCTCATGCGGCTCCTCGGGAGGGGTGCGACGGGCATGGCGATCGCCGCGGACACGGCGCGGGGCAGCGGGCCGGCAGGCGCGCCAGGGCAGGGGGGCGACCCGCGGCGGGTCGGCAGCGCCGAAGCGCTCGCGCCGGTCGCGGCGGGTGGAGGCGGGTGGAGGCCAGTGAAACCAGGTGAAGGCGAACTGGCTTCAGCGCCCCGGTGTGGTCACGGGAAGCCGCGTCCGGGAGGTCGCGGAACGAACTGTGGCCTAACAGCCCAGCCCGGCGAAGTGGTGCACGCGGAAGGCGTTCACGGGGTGCCGGTCGGCGGCTCCCCGGATCGTCGCCTTGCGCTGTGCGTCCATGCGATCAGTCTGTCGGGGCGGCTTCCGCTGGGCAATGATTTGTGACGGTCCGGAAGTAATGTCCGTCACCGCGAGCTCCCCGCGGTGCGCAGCCCGAGCGGGTCCTGGTAGACGGCCGCCAGCACCGGCGCGCCGGCCGCGACCGCCAACACGTCCTTGCCGAACGAGCCGGGGCGGACCAACTCCCCGCCCGCCCGTGGGCCGCGGGCGGCGACCTCCTCGCGCAGGACGGGGAAGAGCTCCGGAAGGTGCACGGTGACGGCCTCCGTGACCACCAGGACCTGCGGGCCCATCATGTCCAGCAGCAGGGTCACGGCAGTGGCGACCAGGCGCAGCCGGGTCCGGCAGAGTTCCAGCGCTCGCGTGTCGCCGGCCCGGGCCGCGTCGAGCAGCAGCGTGATGTCCGGGCGCGCGATGACGCCTTCGGAGACAGCCCGCACCGCGAACGCGCGATCGGAGACCGTGGCCTGGAGGCACCCCACCGCACCGCACGGGCAGCGCAACTCGGACCCCGGCACCGGCAGGTGGGCGATGCCGCCGGCACCGTTGCGGCGACCGCGCAGCAGCGTGGCGCCCGCCACGATGGCCGCGTCGACGACGTTGCCCACGAAGAGGTGGACCAGGTCGTCGCTGCGCGCGGCCCCGAACAGCACCTCGGCGCGAGCCAGGGCTCGGGCGTGGCTCTCCACGTGCACCGGCAGCCGGGTGGCCTGCTGCAACGCCCGGCGCAGCGGGACGTCCCGCCACCCGAGGGCGGTGTTCTCCACCACGGTCCCCAGGTCCGGGTCGACCCAGCCGCCGGTGACCGCGCCCAGGCCGAGCACCGAGCGCCCGCCGACGTGCCGGCGCAGGAAGTCGGGCAGCCGACCGGCGACGGCCCGCAGGTCCTGGAGCCCGTCGGAGGACGGGCCGCACGAGGTGCTGCGAGCGACCTGCTCCTGTGCGACCACCCGCCCGCGCAGGTCGGTGAGGGAGAAGGTCAGGTGGCGAACCGCGATGTGGACCCCGGCGGCGAGATGCTGTCCGGTGTCGATGTCCAGCGGGATCCGCGGGCGGCCGGGCCGGGGCGCGGCCTTCGGCAGCGGCGGCTCGCGGACCAGCCCCAGCGCGAGCAGGTCGGTGGTGTGCCGGGAGACGGCGGCCGGACTGAGCCCGGTCGCCCGGCTGATCTCGGCGCGGGCCACCGGACCGTGGTCCAAGGCCACTTTGAGCACGGCGGTCGCTCCGTCGGGCTTGTCGGCGGCAGGGGGCGGCGTGGGCTCGGCGACGAGCGCGAGAGGCATCGGAGGTCCTCGCTCCAGGGAACCCCGGGGCGGAGCCGGGGACGGTTCAGTGGCGTCGGTGACGGCGGCCCACTGTGGGGCTACCGGCGGCGAGGACAGGTCGCGGAGGTCATGCGCAGATCGTGGCAAGGCGACGCCACTCGGTCAATGGCTGGACGTTACAGACGCATGGCAGTCCTGCGAAGCCAGGTCGGCGGCGGCGCGGCGCGGTGCGCGGCAGTGGGCGCTCGACTCCTGCCCGCCGATCAGCCGCCGCTGTGCCGCGCGGACTTGCGGCTCTACCCCAGCCCGGTCACGCGGTGCTTCGCGGGACCGGGCCTCCTTCGGGATCAGTGAGCGCTGCTGGAGATGCTGGCTGGAGCGCACGTCTTGGGGGTGGCGTCATGGTGTCCGGCGAGCCAGAACCCGCCGAGGAGACCTGCGATCGCGAGGACCCTGTGCCGGTTCTGCTTCCACCACGACGGTGACCCGGCCGCCATGAACCGCAGTTGCGTGAAGTCCGGATGCTCGCTGGGCGGCGTGTCCTTGAACAGCCCCATGGACGGTGAACCTCCTTTCGCCATCGGGAGGTTCACGACCATACGCGGCGTTCCACCATGATCGCCGGGATTAAACACCGAGCCAGCGCCCCGACGAGCCGGCGCGGGCCCCAGGGTGCGTGTCGGGGTCCGCGCCGGCGATGTGACGTACTGTCAGGCTACGGGTTGACGGTGATGGCGAACGTGGACGTGGTGTTCTGGATGTTCACGTCGTCGTTGTTCTCCACCAGGTGGTTGAAGGTGACCGAGCCGACCGCCGGGCCCTGGCCCGGCTCGGGCAGCGGGTTGGCCCAGATGCCGAAGCCGGACTTCCCGGTGCCGTAGGCGTCGTTGTACGCGTGCGCTCCGGTGATGGTGGTGTTGGTGAAGACGGTGTCCGTCACCGGGTTGAGGGCGGTGCCGCCGGAGTAGTCGGTCTGGAACATGATGCCGCTGTAGGTGGGGTCGGTGATGGTCGCGTCGCTGACCCTGATGCCCTGGAACGGCTGGGTGGCCGAGAAGGCCCAGATCGCGCCGAACACCTGGCTGCCCCAGAAGTGGCCGCCGTCCCGGGCCAGGGTGAAGTTGCGGATGACGGTCTGCGGGGTGGACTCGAAGCCCTCGAAGGCGTAGCCGAAGTTCAGCGAGGAGATGGTCAGACCCGAGTAGCAGAGCGTGTCGGAGACGGTGAAGTTCTGCACGGTGTTGCCGCCGCCGCCGTAGACCGCCACGCCGGCCGCCCGCCACGGGGTCATCGCGGTGACGTTCTGGATGGTGTTGTTCTCCTCCTTGGCGCCCGCGTTCTGGTCCTGTGCGGCGAACAGCGCGAAGCTGTCGTCACCGGTGCTGCGGGCCTCGTCGTTGGAGATCAGGTTGCCCTGGCTGCCGTTGGTGAGGTTGATCCCGTCGGCCATGGTGTCGCGGATGCGCATGTTCGTGAACGTGGAGTTCTGCACGTTCGACGAACCCCAGACACCGACCACGTTGTGCTCGATCCACACGTTGTCGATGGTGATGTTGGACTGGTTGCGCAGGTCCCAGGTGTGGCCGGGTCCGTCCTGGCGGGTGTTGTAGTTGCCGAACCAGGCGAAGCCGGTGAAGGTCGAGCCGGAGGCGCCGCTCTGCAGGTCCCAGCCGGTGTCGGTGTCGGTCTGGTTCTGCGGCGCGACGAACTGGGCGTACCAGACGCCGGCGCCGACCACCTTGACCGCCTTGCCGTAGACCAGCAGGCGGCCGGAGACCGGGTACTGGCCGGCCGGGAGGTAGACCCCGGTCCAGGTGCCGGTGGTGTCCATCCGCACCTTGTCCAGCGCGGCCTGCACGTCCTGCTGGGTGAAGCCGCCCGGGACGACCAGGTGGGCCGGGTCCGGGTTGGCCACCTGGGTGGCCTGCTCCAGGTTCATGAAGTCGATCGCGTACTGCGAGGTGTTGGCGGCGTCCTTCTTCAGGGTGAAGACGGTGCCCTGCGGGTACGACTGGTTCAGCAGGAAGCTGGACTCGTCGTAGATGTGCCGGGGCCCGCCGGCGCTGGGGCTCTTGCCGGGGCTGGTCTCCGCGCCGTACAGCCAGGCGTAGTGCGAGCTCAGGTTGAGCGGCTGCACCAACTGCCCGTTGGCGTACAGGTCCAGGGTGGCGTTGATGCCACCACCGCCCGCCGCGTCCGGGATCGAGTAGCGCAGCACGAAGGTGTTGCTGGCCTCCCGCGAGGTCCAACTGACCGAGTCACCCGAGTTGTTCAGGGTCACGGCCATGCGCTGGGTGGCCTCGCCGGCGATGTCGCCGATGGTGCGGTTGGGGCCCACGACGCCGGCCGAGCCGCCGAGCGTGCCGTCGGTGGACTTGTAGGAGTCGTAGGGCATGTTGGCGCCCTGGCCGACGAACACCGCGGTGTCGCTGGTCAGGTGCGGCTGCTTGACCGGCAGCTCGTTGGGGTCGGCGGCGAGCACCAGGTGCGCGGTGAACTTGCCGTTGACCGCCGTCCAGGAGCCGAGGCCGACCGGGGCCGCGGTGGCGCCGGCCGCGATCGCCCCGCTGACCGAGCCGGTGAGCGTGCTGACCGTGGCACCGGAGGAGTCGAGCAGCGTCAGCGTGATGCCGTGGCTGCCCGCGGTGGTGGCGATGGTGCCCTGGTTCTTCACCGTGACGGTGAAGTTGACGGAGTTGCCGGCCGCCGGGGTGCTCGGGGTCCAGTTCAGGGTGCCGACCAGGTCGGCGGACTGCACCGGGGCGACCTGCAGGCTGGTCGGGTTGGTGTAGCTCTGGTCGGCGGTCAGGTTGATGTTCTTCTTCGACTCGTCGACCTTGGTGGTGAGTTGGTAGCTGCCGGCGGTCTGGGTGCCGATCGTGGCGGAGACCGTCTGGGTGGCCCCGGGGGCCAGCGCGCCGACGGTGGTGGAGCCGACCTTGGCGGTGCCCAGGTAGAAGTTGACGTCGGTGGCGACCGAGGCCGCGGTACCGCCGTTCTTCACCACGGCCGAGGTGGTGATCGAGTCGGTCTCCACCGGGGAGGCCGGGCTCCAGGAACTGGAGGTGACGGTCAGATCGGGGTTGGGCGCCGGAGTGCCGTAGACCTCGAACTCGGCGGCCTGGCCGCCGGGCGCACCGCTGTTGCTGGTGATGGAGAGTTCGACGTCGGCCACCCGGCCGGCCACCGGGATGGTGACGGTGTTCTGGTTGGCGCTCGGGTCGAAGGAGTAGGACTGGGCCGCGACCAGGGTGGTGAAGGACGAGGAACTCTGCTCACGGCCGAGCACCGCGATGGTCTGGGTCCGCGCCGACCAGACCGAAGCCGGGTTCAGCTTGACCTTGATCGAGCTGAGGTCGGCGTTGGCGCCCAGGTGGACGGTCAACTGCGAGGGGTAGGAGGAGCCTTCGAAGTAGGTGGTGGTGTCCCCGTCGTTCGCGTTGGCCGGCGCGTAGACGTAGGTGTAGGCGGTGCCGTCGATCGGCTTGTGCAGCGCCAGGTTGGTCGCGGAGCCGCCCGAGCCGGTGCGGGTGACGGTGTTGGACTGCGTGGACTCCAGGCCCGCCGCGTTGGTCGCGGTCACGTAGTAGGAGACCGTCAGGTTGTCCGCGACCGAGTCGGTGTAGCTCAGCGTGCTGCCGCTGACCGAGGCGGTCTTGGTGTTGTTGCGGTAGACGTTGTAGCCGGTCACCCCGACCGCGTCGGAGGAGGCCGACCAGGTCAGCGCGACCTGGCCGGAGGCCGGCTGGGTGTAGGCGAGGTTGCTCGGCGCGGTCGGCGCGGTGGCCTGCGAGCCGGTGCGGGTGACGCTGTTGCTGTTGGCCGACTGGTTGCCCGCCGCGTCCTTGGCCCGGACGAAGTAGGTCACGGTGGCGGTGGTGGCCGGGTTGTCGGTGTAACTGGTCGCACTTGCCGGCACCGAGGTGAGCAGCGCGTTGTTGGCGTAGATGTCGTAGCCGGCCACACCCGTGCTGGTGGAGGCGGTCCACGTCAGGGTGACCGCGCCGCTGGAGCTCTGGGTGTAGGCGAGGTTGGTGGGCGCCGCCGGCGGCTGGGCGCCACCGGTCGGGCCGTAGACCTCGAACTCGGAGACCTGGGCGGCCGGCCAGCCGGTGTTGGCGGTGACGTTCAGCCGGACGTAACGGGTGGTGGCCTGGCCGAAGTTGATGGTGACGGTGTTCCCGGTGGCCGGATCGAAGGTGTAGCCGGCCGAGGCCACCAGGTCGGTGAACGCGCTGCCGTCGGTGCTGCCTTGAACGGCCAGAGTCTGGGTGCGGGCGTTCCACGCGGTGGACGGCGGCAGCTTGAGCACCACCTGGTTCACCGCGACCGAGGCGCCGAGGTCGACCTGCAGCCACTGCGGGAAGGCGTTGTTGGCGGACTCCCAGTAGCTGTTCGCGTCACCGTCGTTGGCATTGGACGCGACGTAGTTCTGGGTGTGGCTGGACTCGCTCATGGTCTTGCCCAGCGCCAGGTTGGTGCCGGCCGCGCTGGCACGGTCCGGCTGGAGCAGCGGCAGCAGCGCCAGCAGCAGGGCGAGCAGAGCCATCGAGGCTGCGCGGCCTCTCGCTGTCGAACGTGTGGTGGACGACATGGTCTCCCTCACGGGTGGGGGGTGGGAGCTGAGCGGTGAGGCGGCCAGGGGCGACCGGCCGACGGGGCAGACACCCCTAGTCCGTGCGGAGCGTATGGTTTCCGACCAGGTGTCGCAAGACATCTAACAAAGACTGCAAGATCCCTTCCTTGCTACGAAATCTCTTGGCCCCGCGTCGGGCCCGGGGCGAGGCTACGGCCAGGGAGTGGGGGCGGCCGGGGGTACGACGGGCGGGCGGTCGTTGCAGGTGATGGTGTCGGGCGGTTCCCACGGGGCAAGCCAGGGCCCGGTCGTGCCGCCGCGGAATGGTGACGTGCCAGATCCTGCGCAGCACGCCCGCGCCGTCCAGTTCGGCGGCCTCGTACAGCTCGCCGCACCTCGCCATCGCAGAGTTTTGCGTTTGAGTCGTGAATTTGCAGAGCTGCATCGACCTATTGCTCATGAGTATCCGTCAGGTTACGTTCCTCCCAGCACGCTGAGTGCCGCCCGAGTGTGCCCGACCAGGGAGGACCCTCGATGAGACGCACACCGCACCTCGCCCCACGCCGCTGGATGAGTGCGGCCGTCGCGGCGGTGCTCACCGGCTGCACGCTTGCCGCGTTCGGCACAACGCCGACCACGGCGGCCGCCGGCGTTGGGGCGACGGCGCCGACCGCAGCGGCCGCCGGCGTCGGGGCGACGGTGCCGTTCACCAGCTTCGAGGGCGAGGCGGGCACGCTCGCCGGGGGTGCCAGCGTCGTGTCGTTGACCTCGGCGCCGACCACGCAGTACTCGAGCGCGGCCGTGGAGGCCTCCGGCCACGCGTACGTTCAGCTCACCGGCACCGGGCAGAGCGTCCAGTGGACGAACACCACCGGCGCGCCGATCAGCGCGGTCAACCTCCGCGTGAGCATCCCGGACTCCCCGACCGGCGGTGGCAGCACCGCGACGCTCGACCTCTACGTCGACGGCACGTTCCGGCAGGCGCTGAACCTCAACTCGAAGCAGAGCTGGTTCTACGAGAACAGCGGCAACTACAACGGCAGCAGCCAGAATCCGGCCGACGGCAACCCGCGGCAGTACTTCGACGAGTCCCACACCTTCCTCACCGGCGCACCGATCGCCCCCGGCAGCACCCTGACGTTGCAGAAGGACGCCGCGAACACCGCCGCGTTCTACTACGTCGACGTCATCGACGTGGAGAACCCGCCGCCGCCGCTGGCACAACCGGCCAACTCGATCTCCATCACCAGCTGCGGCGCGGTGGCGGACAACACCCCGACGAACGGTTCCGCCGACAGCGGTGCCGTCGACAGCACCGCGGCCATCCAGAACTGCATCAACCAGGCCCAGTCACAGAACAAGGTCCTCTGGATCCCCGCCGGCACCTTCTACCTGAAGGGCACGACGGGTCTGCGCGCCCAGGGCATCACCATCGCCGGCGCGGGCCCGTGGTACAGCACGATCTACCGGGACGTCCCGCTGCCCAACAACGTCGCCCTGGCAGCACTCTTCGAGCTGACCTCGTGCACCGTCCAGGACTTCCACCTGGACTCCGACGCCACCAGTCGGGCCACGGTCGACGGCGGCGGCGGAGCGATGGACACCTCCGGCACCAACTGGGTCGCCAACGACATCTGGAGCCAGCACACCGAGTCCGGCTTCTGGGCGTCGGGCACCGGCGGCACGGTCGAGAACAGCCGCCTCACCGCGATCTGGGCCGACGGCATCAACCTCAACAACGTGTCGCTGAACAACTCCGTCGGCAACAACCTGACCGCGACGAACAACTTCGTCCGAAGCACCGGCGACGACGGAATGGCCATCAACTCGGTCAACTACAACACCGACTCAAGCGGCAACAAGACCTACTACACACCCATGTCGCACATCACGATGACGCACAACACCGTCATCGCGCCGTGGGGCGGCAAGGGCATCGGCATCTACGGCGGAAGCAACCAGGACGTCGAGTTCAACTACATCGCCGACACCGCCCGCTACATCGGCCTGGGCGCCGGGCGCTTCGGCGTCAACGGCAACGACCTGCTCACCGCCACGGTCAACGGCAACGTCATCGTCCGATCCGGCGGCAACGGCTACGGCCAGGGCCAGCCGGCCCTACAGATCGGCAACGGCGGCGACGGTCAGAACGTCGGTGTCGTCGACCACGTCACCGCCACCAACAACACGGTCGTCAACGCGCTGTACGACGGCGTCGGCTTCTCCACGTCCACGAACACGATCCTGCAGAACAACACCGTCACCTCGCCCTGGCGCAACGGCATCGTGATCGCACCGCCGTTCTACCCCGCGCCCACCGGATCGGCCGCCATCACCGGCAACACCGTCACCGGCCTGGGCTCGGGGATGTCGCCGTTCCTCAGCAACTCCAGCGGTTTCACCGCGACAGCGAGCGGCAACAGCTGGCAGGGTGGCAGCCCGGAGGGACCGTACGGCGGCAGCGCCGCCGCCGTCCCCGGCCTCGTCCAGGCGGAGAACTACGACACCGGCGGCCAGGGCCTCGGCTACAACGCCACGTCCGTCAACGGCAACGCCAACAGCTACCGGGCCGACGGCGTCGACCTGGAGACGACCTCGGACACCGGCGGCGGCTACGACGTCGGCTGGACCACGAGCGGCCAGTGGTTCCGCTACACCGTCGACGTCGCCACCGCCGGGACGTACACGGTCAGCCTGCGGGTCGCCGCTCCCGCCGCCGTGACCGGCGCCCTGCACCTGTCCGACGCGTCGGGAACCAACCTCAGCGGCAACGTCGACATCCCCGCCACCGGCGGCTGGCAGACCTGGACCACCGTCACCACCCAGGTGGCGCTGCCCGCCGGACAACAGGTGCTGACCCTCAACCAGGACAGCGGCGGCTGGAACGTCAACAGCCTGCAGTTCGCGGCCGTCGGTGGCGGAGGAACCGGCACGCTGACGACGAGCCCGTCCTCGCTGACCTTCGGCAGCCAGGCCGTGGCCACCACCAGCGCCTCGCAGGCGGTGACGGTGACCAACACCGGGACGGCAGCCGCATCGGTCTCCTCGGTCACCGCGTCCGGTGACTTCAGCCAGACGAACACCTGCGGCAGCTCGATCGCCGTGAACGCCTCCTGCACGGTCGACGTCAGCTTCACGCCCAGCGCCTCGGGCACCCGGAGCGGCTCCCTGACGATCACCGGCAACGCATCGAACACCCCGACCACCGTGACGCTGTCCGGCACTGGAACCACCAGCACCAACCTCGCCGCGAGCAAGCCGACGTCCGAGTCCTCGCACACGGACGTGTATCCGTCGTCGAACGTGACCGACGGCAACCAGAACTCGTACTGGGAGAGCGCGAACAACCTGCTCCCGCAGTGGGTCCAGGTCGATCTGGGCTCGGCCCAGTCGGTGAGCCGGGTGGTGCTCCAACTGCCCGCCACCTGGGGCGCGCGCGACGAGACGCTGTCCCTGCTCGGCTCGACGGACGGGGTGACCTTCAACACCGTGAAGGCGTCGGCCGCCTACACGTTCACCCCGTCGGCCAACAACACCGTCACGATCACCTTCCCCGCCACCTCGCAGCAGTACTGGCGGGCCACCATCACCGCGAACACCGGTTGGCCCGCCGGTCAGATCTCCGAGTTCCAGATCTGGAACCAGTAGCACGGTCCGGACCAGCACGGCGCCGCAGAGCCCAAGCGGAAGCCGTGGTCTCGCAGTTGGCGGCGAAGCTGGTGGTGACCGCCGGCCCTGCCACCGCCGCTGTCGCCAGCTCGACGGTAGCCGCCGACGCGGCCACACCGACGAACCTGGCGGCCGTGACACCGCCGCCCGTGACGCCGAACGGGAACCTGATCTCGGCTCCGGTCGCCCCGCCCGGCCCGGATGCGGCCACGCTCACAAGGAATCCACAAGGTCCTCCGGCACGATCACCGCAGCTCGGGAAAACGGCGGAAGGAGAAGGATGGACTTCGCGGGGAAGCGGCTGTGCTCACTCCTGCTGACGCTGGCCGTGGGCCTGACCGGCTCGGCGTGCCAGCGGATCGTCAGCTCACGATCGCCCACACCCGGTTCGGCGCTGCCGTCGGTGTCACCACCGACCTGCCAGTCCGGGCCCGCGCCGGCGCAGCCGCAGCTCAACGGCGTCCACAGCGCAAGTCTGACCGTCCCGGCCCAGCCGTTCGGGCTGGTCTACGCCCCGAAGGGAAACGTCGCCTTCACCGTGTTGCAGTCGGCGCTGGGAGTGCTGTCCACCGACAGCGGCACGCCCCGACTCGTGCGGACGGTCCCGCTTCCGGCCGCCAGCCTGGGTAAGGAGGGAGCCACCGGGATCGCGCTCACCCACGACGGAAGAGAACTGCTCATTGCTGCGGGCAGCGGAGCGATCGTGGTGGATGCGGCCAAGGCCGCGGCCAGCACAGCGGGGGCCGTGCTGGGAACGCTCACCGGGACGGCGGGCACCAGCGCGATCGAGGTCACTGTCTCACCCGACGACCGCTATGCCTTCGTCAGCCAGGAGTACGGAGACGCCGGGACCGGCCACCACGGCGACATCGAGGTCTTCGATCTGCGCACGGCGGTTCGCACCGGGTTCGGCCAGGCCTCGGACATCGGTGACCTTCCGCTCGGCGACGCCGTGGTCGGCACCGCAATCTCCCCCGACGGGCGGCGGCTGTACGCCACCAGCGAGGTCGCCCCGGACCAGACGGGGTCGGTGGACTCCAAGCACGGTGAGCTCAGCGTCATCGACCTCTCCACCCTGGAGTCCACTCCGGACAAGGCCCTGCTGACCAGCGTCGCCGTGGGCTGCCAGCCGGTGCGGGTTGTCGCCGCACCGGACGGGCGCACTGTGTGGGTCACCGCGCGGGGCAGCAACGCCCTGCTGACCTTCGACGCCGGCAGGCTCACCGGCGACCCACAACACGCCCTGCTGGCCTCCATCCAGGTCGGCACCGCCCCGGTCGGCCTCGCCCTGGTCCAGGGCGGCAGCCGCGTCATCACCGCGGACTCCGACCGGTTCCACACCGCAGGCGCCACCACCGGCCTGACCGTGGTGGACACCCAGGCCGCGCTCGCAGGGAAGCCGGCCGTCCTCGGACGCATCCCCACCGGCGCCTTCCCCCGCGAGTTCGCTCTCAGCCCGGACGGGAAGAGCCTGCTCGTCTCGGACCACGACTCGAACCAGATTCAGGAGATCGACACCGCCACAATGCCGTGAGGCCGGGGCGTGCCTGCTACCTCTACCTCGGCGACGAGCCAGCCTGGCCAACACCCCTCCACGAACCAACGCGGAGCAGCACCAAGGCCTGTCCCGTCATCGATCTCTGAGGGGCCCGCGTTGTCGAGGTGGGGGCGGCCCGGCAGGCCTGGTTCACCCAGGCTTTGAGGACTGCAGAGCTTCCGGACTCGGCCAGGTTCGTGAACACCCTCGCCTGGGAAATTCCCTGAACTCTGCCACGGCCCCGACCTAGCCACCCAACTGACACGACTTGCAGCGCGCGCTCCGCGGTCTCCGCCTTGCTCACGACCTTGCCCAGGTCAACCAGGTTGGGAAGGAGGTCGAGTGGATCAGCCCTATCTCCAGAGGTCAACCCCATCCCGTCCGCTCGGATCCATGGTGAGGAGTTCCTCGTGCAGTCCCGAGAGGCATCGCCCGGTCGATGAACCGTCTTCTCTGGCCTCCATGACCACCCAGCCGACACCCACCTCCGAAACGTTCACGTCGCCACCGGCGTCAAGCTCCTCGAGCGTCGTGAACACCGCTTCATAGGCCACAGCGCGGGCCAGGAGAACCAGGTCAGCCCTGTCCGCTCCGGCAGCGACGAGCCGCTGGGCAGCCGGGAGTTGATCGAGCGCGCCCGGGTCGGCCCAGCAGTCGATCGGACTGCGCCACAAGCTTCGGAGCAGCCGGAAGCGGGCGAGGTGCGGCAGGTCTTCGCTGATCTCGGACCTGGCCCAGTCCGCACCGTCAAGCGCCCCAAGGGCCTCGAATTGGGCACATAGTGACAGCGCAACGGCCTGTCGCGGCGCATCCAGGCTGCTCAGCCACGCTTGCCATGCTGTCTGACGATCACTCACCGGAACAGCATGCCCTACGGTCGCGCCGACCTGCGCAACTTCAGAGCGTCGATCACGGAACTCGTGCCAGCGCCCGAGAAATGACAGCGTGATCCCCGTAGGCGGCTGCTTCCCTGTACTCCGCTGCGGCCGATGGCCGGGCAGTTCAAGACGCCTTGAAATCTGAACGCGCGGGTCTCCTGTAGGTGACACCATGCGGTTCCATGGCAGACGACAGTTCCAGCACGTTCCAGACAGGACAGACCGGACTCATCGTCAGGTTCCCGGAGGCGGAGCCGGCCGTCCGCGTGTAGCGGGAACAGCTCGATCCCGCCGCCCGAGCCGGTGTTCCAGCCCATGTGACCGTGCTGTTCCCGTTCCTCCAGGAGGTCCGGATAGACACTCACGTCTGCGCTGCCATCGCTGACGCCTTGGCCGGCCACCAAGCCTTCGACGTGCGATTCGAGACGTGCGGACGATTCCCCGGCATCCTGTATCTCGTCCCCGAGCCCGACACTCAGCTTCGGCAACTCACCCAGGCGATCGCTGATCGGTGGCCGGAAGCCCCACCATTCGAAGGCCAGTTCACCGACCTCGTACCGCACCTGACCATCGCCCAGCATCAAGAACCCGGAGTCCTGGACGACATCGAGGCCGCCCTCGCCGATTCCCTCCCGATTACGGCGCGCGTCTCGACGGTCGACCTCATGGTGCACGACGGCAGGATCTGGCGGCAACGGGCGTCCTTCGCCCTGCAGGGATGCTGAACTGGGCCTTTCCGGTGGGTCGGCAGGTGGACGCGTCGGGATGGCGTGGTCGCGCGCCACCGCCATCCGCACCAAGGCCCGGCAAGCGGCAGAGCTCTGAAAAGAACGGCTCTGGCCCATTCACGGTGGTAGCGCTCAGTGCCCACTCCGCGTCCGTCATGTCCGACGGATACCGCGGCTCGCGGTCCGCACGGGCGTCCGCATTCCCGAACCGGTGCGCGAGGCGGTCACACGACCGGGCAACCGAGTTGGACGACACGGGCACGGCAACGCAAGACTGCGACACAAGGGCCTCCTGAGCAGCTCGTTCGGTCTCACCAACCCTGAGCTGGCCAAGAGGCCCTGCCTTCATGCCGCACCCGCCGGAGATCACCCGACCGAGTCGTCCCAGTCGAACCGATGTCCACGGCGGCGCTGAGTATCCGGTATGCCGCCCACTGCCGGTGGCCAGCAGCTGCACTCAGTGGGCGCATGGTTCTTGCCCCGGGCGTGAGAGCAGTGGAGGCCGAACTGGCTGCCTCTCCCGAGTGGGGGCCCGAGAAGTACGCCAGCATCCGCCGGCGCTTGGAGGGCGGCACCTCCGCCGGGCAAGACGGGTAGGTGCCCACGGGGTGCCGGCTCGGCGTTTGAAGGCCGCGCCGGCGCCCTCCGTGCCGATGGCTGTTGACGTCTTCCAGGGATGGTCCGGCTCTGCTTGTAGCGGGTTCGGCCGCCTGATCAGGCACTGCGGAACGCCAGGACCACGTTGTGGCCGCCGAAGCCGACGGAGGTGCTGAGTGCCGCGCTGACGCGTTCGTGGGTGGCGGTCTTGGTGACCAGGTTCAGGTCGAAGGCCGGGTCGGGGGTGTCGAGGTTGGCGGTGGGCGGGATCAGGGAGTGCTGCACGCTGAGGATGGTCAGGGCGGCCTCGACGGCGCCGGCCGCTCCCAGCGAGTGGCCGAGGGCTCCTTTGGTGGAGGTGACGGACGGGCCGTGCGGCAGTAGGGCGTTGATCGCGTCGGCTTCGACTGCGTCGCCTTGGATGGTGGCGGTGCCGTGGGCGTTGACGTAGCGCACGTCGTGCGGGTTGAGGTCGGCGTCGGCCAGTGCGGTGCGGATGGCCTGCTTGATGCCGCGGCCCTGCGGGTGGGGGCTGGTGGGGTGGTGGGCGTCGGTGGCGGAGCCGCATCCGGCGAGCAGCGCCCGGGGCGGGTGTCGGCGGGCTGCGGCGTGGTCGGCGCGCTCCAGCACGAGGACGGCGGCGGCTTCGGCCAGTACGAAGCCGTCCCTGGTCTGGTCGAAGGGCCGGGAGGCGGTGGCGGGGTCGTCGCGTCGGGTCGACAGTGCGCCGAGTTGGGCGAAGCCGGTGGTGATCAGGGGTGTGGTGCATGCTTCGGTGCCGCCGGCCAGCACGATGTCGCACTGGCCGGTGGTGAGCAGGTCGCGGGCGACGGCGATCGCGGTCGCTCCGGAGGCGCAGGCGGTGCCGGTGGCCAGGGCGGGGCCGTGGGCGCCGCAGGCCATGGCGATCTCGCTGGCCGGGGTGCTGGGTCCGATCATCGAGATCAGCAGTGGGGAGATCCGCCCTGGGCCGCGCTCGTGGAGTTCGCGGCCTTGGCTCTCCCAGGTGTGGGAGGCGCCCAGGCCACTGCCGATGACGACTCCGACCCGGGCGGCGTCCCAGGCGAGTGGGTCGAGCGCGGCGTCACGCAGTGCCTCCTGGGCGGCCAGCAGGGCGAGGTGGGTGGAGCGGTCCAGGCGGTGCGCGATGCGCCGACCGAGGGCCTGCGCCACGTCGAAGGCGGGCACTCTGCAGCAGAAGTCGACGGGCAGTCCTGCGAGTTGGTCGCAGGTGGCGGCGGTCGTCTCGCCGGCGCAGACGCCTCGCCAGGTGGCTGCCGCGTCGATGCCTGCGGGGGTGAGCATGCCGAGTCCGGTGACGGCGATGTCGGGTCGGCTCATCGCGTTCCGGTCCTGCCTCGTGGGTGCTGGGGGTGGATCCGGGTTTCGAGTGCCGGCAGGCCGGTCATGGCGTCGTCGTCACCGGGGTGTCGTCGGGCAGGGGGTGAGGTGTGCGGCGGCATCGGCCAGGGTGGTGTCCAGGGTCCAGCCGGTGGGCAGTGGGCTGGTGTCGTCGGCGAGCATGACGGTCAGCTCGGTCATCGAGAGGGAGTCCATCGCCAGCTCGCGGAAGGTGGTCTGCGGGCTGGCGTGCGAGGTGTCGATCCCGATCTCGAACAGCAGCTCAACGATCCTGTCGTACACGGGGGTTCTCCGGTCCGTCGGGGTGGGCGCGGCCCGGCCGGGGTGCGGCCGGGCCTGCGGTGGTTGTGGTCACGGGCGCGGTACGGAGTCCTCGGCGTTGCGGTCGTGTGCGGCGGCCAGGTCGGCGAGGTGGGCCGAGAGCGCGGCGATGGTGGGGTGGCGCCGCATGTCCGTGAGGGGAAGCGCCAGTCCGTACCGGGCTTCCAGGTCAGCGGTGAGCATCTGCTCCTCCAGGGAGGACACGCCGAGGGCGTCCAGGGGCACGGTCGGCTCGATCTCCTCGGCGGGGATCTCCAGCAGGGCGGCCAGGCGCAGGGTCAGCCAGCCGGCGACGTCCGCAGGGGCGGGGGCTCGGGTCACGGGGTCGTCCTGGTGTCTGTGGGCGCGGCCGGGGCGAACCGGTCGGTGAGGTAGCGGTCGCGGCAGTCACCGCGCCTGAGTTTGCCGCTGGTGGTGCGCGGCAGGCTGCCGCGCCGCAGTGCGAGGATGTCGTGAGGGCGGACACCGTGGTGCTCGCCGACAGCGGCCATGACCCGGCGACGCAGTCCGATGTCCTGGGCATGGCGGGGGCCGGCGGCCAGCTCCACCAGCACGACCAGCCGGTCACCCTCGCCGTCGCCGCCCGGTACCGCGAAGGCGGCCACCGCGCCCGGAACGGCTTCGGGGATCGCGCGGCCGACGGTGTCCTCGATGTCGCCGGGGGTGTGGTTGGCGCCGTTGATGATGATCACGTCTTTGATCCGGCCGAGGACGAAGAGCTCGCCGTCGTGCAGGAACCCCAGGTCACCGGTGCGCAGCCAGCCGTTCTCGAAGCCGTCGGAGGTCTTCAGGACTTGGTCGAACAGCTGGGCGCAGTCCTGGGGTTGGCGCCAGTAGCCGTTCGCGGTGTTGGGGCCGCGTACCCAGAGTTCGCCGACGGTTCCCGGTGGCTGCTCGACGCGGGTCTCGGGGTCCGCTACCCGCACGTCCTGGCCGACGGGCCTGCCGCAACCCACCACCGTGGTAAGCCGTGGCGGCGCCTGGTGGTCGTTCAGGACACGCACGTGGCCGGCGGCCAGCGCCTCGGTGTCCAGGCGCAGTTCGGTCCAGCGTTGCCCGATACGGTTGCACGCCACCAGCACGGTGGCTTCGGCCAGACCGTAGCTGGGCTTGAGGGTGTCGGGGGCCAGCCCGCCGGCGGCGAACGCCTCGGTGAAGCGGTGCAGTGTGCCGGTGCGCACCGGTTCGGCGCCGTTGGTCAGCACGCGGACGCTGCTGAGGTCCAGGCCGTCGCGGTCTGTTTCCGGGATCCGGCGTACGCACAGGTCGTAGGCGAAGTTCGGTGCGCCGCTGAAGTGGGCGCGGTGCGCGTCGAGCAGTCGCAGCCATCGCAGCGGACGCTGGGCGAAGGCCAGGGGGGACATGAGGGCGAGGTGCGCGCCGGCGAGGATCGGTGCGAGCACGCCGATGGACAGGCCCATGTCGTGGAAGAGCGGCAGCCAGCTCGCGACGGGGGTGTCGGAGGACAGGCCGCAGCCGTCGATGACCTGCCGGGTGCTGGCAACCAGGTTCTGGTGGGTGATGACGGCGCCCCGAGGGTGGCCGGTGGAGCCGGAGGTGTACTGCAGGTAGGCCGGTTCCGCGGGGTCGGCCCGGTACTGCGACCAGTGCGGTGCGAGGTGGGGTTCGGCTTCGTCGACCGGCCACACCTCGACCGGTCGGTGAGTCAGGTCCTGGCAGCTGTCGGCATGGCGGCTGTCGGTCAGCAGGCACACCGGGTCGGCGTCCGCGAGCACGGCCGTCAGCTGGGCGATGCGCCGGGAGTCCTCCGGCGGGAAGAGCGGCACCGCGATCATCCCGGCGTACAGGCAGGCCAGGAACCCCAGGCCGTACTCCAGCCCCTGGGGACAGAGCAGGGCGACGCGCGCTCCGCGCACAAAGCGGGATTCGAGGGCGGCGGCGAGCGCCCGCGCGCGCTGGTCCACCTCGGCGAAGGTGAGTGTCCGCCAGGTACCGTCCGGATCGCGGCTGTAGTCCACGAAGCTGAGCGCCGGGCGGTCCGGGCACCGTGCCGCGTGGCCGGTCAGCACCGCAGGCAGCGGCTCCCACTCCCACTGCCCGCCCGGCGGCGGGGCAGCGAGGCCGCGAGCGGACCGGTCGCGCATGCCGAGGGCCCCTTTCGCCGGGCAGCCGAGGTGAGGTGGGCGGCCGGCTGGGGCAAGGTGCGCGGCTGCGGGGCAAGCTGATCGCAACGCCGAAGCCCAGCGCAACCGCGCGAGCGGCGAGGGGTGTATTCGGGGCGGTCTTTCCCTCGTTCGAGCGATGGGGAGTTGACTGGCGCGCCGACGCGTGGTCAGCCGGCGTGGCGTAACCAAACCGGGCGCGGGACCGTTCGGTTGACAGAGAGCCTGCGTCGCGCGGCGGTGCGGCGGAGTCTGCCGAAGGGCCCAGGAGGCGAAGCAGCGGTGAACCAGGCGCAGGCGCCCGCCCCGGTGAGCGACGCCCGAAGCCCGGTGCGGCACATGGCGGAGAGCGACCCGGCGGCGGAACCCGACGCCGGCCAGGACCGGGGCATGCTGGAGTGGGCACGGCTGCGCCCGCACGACGGCTTCGTCATCGGCGCCGTCCTACGGCTGCGCGGCCCCGCCCCCACGCCCGGACGGGTCGCGGCCCTGGTCCGCGCTCGCCTGCCCCAACTGCCCGTACTCGCCGAGCACCTGGACGGCCCGGCCCGCCGGGAGCACTGGCGCCGCGCCGACGCCTTCGACGCCGCCCAGCACGTGCACCGCATCGACGGCCCCGCCGATCCGGCCCACTGCGCCGAGCTGATGGCCAACCAGCCGGTCCCGGCCGACCGGCCCCGGTGGGGCCTGTGGCTGATCGACACCGGACGCCACGACGAGTACCTGCTCGCCTACCGGGTCCACCACGCCGCCCAGGACGGCGCGGCCGTCGCCCACACGATCAGCCGCCTGCTCGACGCACGGGCCCCGGCCGTCCCGGCCGGCGACTCACCCACCAGCGGCCGTGGGGCGAGCACACCGCCCCGCAGCGACAGCCGCCTGCTGGCGGCGGCCGGCGTTCCCGCCGACGCGCTGCGTGCGGTCAGCCGGGCGTCGGGGGCCTCCCTCAACGACGTCTACCTCGCCGCCCTCGCCGGGGCCCTGCGCAACTGGCTGGCACCCGCGCAGCGGGACCAACCCGTTCCCGTGCGAGTCCCCTTCAGCCTGCGTCTGCGCCACGAGCGCCAGGACCGGGGCAACCGGATCGGCTACACGCGGGTGCTGCTGCCGGTGGACGACCCCGCTGCCGAGCGGCGGCTGGCGCGCGTCGCCGAACAGACCAACTGCCTGCCCCGGGACCGCACCCGACGGCTGCTGGAGCGCATGCCACCTGAGCTGATGTGGGAGCACACCTCGACCGTCGTCTCTCCCGGCGACGCCCTCGCCAGCGCCACCCTGCTGGGCATCCCCACCCCGCTCGCCTTCGACAACTCGCCGGTCACCGGCGGCCTCGCACTGCCCCCGCTCGCCGACGGCCACCTGTTCTCCACCGTTCTGTTCCTGCACGGCGGCCACGCCACCTTCTGCGCCACCGCGCAGACCCGGCACCAGCACGTCCGCGACCTACCCGGCCTGTGGGCGCGCGAGGTCCGCGAACTGGCCGCCACCACCCACCCGTAACCTGCGAGGACACCATGACCGCCGCCTCCCGTCCCACCGTTGTGCTCACCGGCGCGACCGGCGTGATCGGGACCAGCCTCCTCACCTCGCTCACCGCCCACTACGAGGTCACCGCACTGGTCCACCGACGCCGACCCGAGGGCGCCACCACCTGCCTGAAGGCCGACCTCACCTCCCACCGCCTGGGCCTGACCGCCAGTCAGTACAGGGAGTTCGCCGCCGGAATCGACGCCGTCGTGCACTGCGCGGGCCTGACCGACTTCGCCCCGCCCGACCTCGCCAGCTTCGACCAGGTCAACGCCGAGGGCACCCGCCGCATCCTGGAACTCGCCGAAGCCGCACACGTCCCCGTCATCCTGCTCTCCTCCGCCGCAGCCGCCTTCGACATCCCCGGCGAGGACCTGGTCGCCCGCTCCCTGCGCGCCTACAGCCACTCCAAACGCCGCGCCGAGGAACTCGCCACCCGCACCAGCCAACCGGTCGCCGTCGTACGCGCGGCCCTGCTCTTCGCCGCCCGCGACGCCGTCACGGCACCACGCCAGCAGTTCCCCCACGCCCTGCTCACCGCGCTGCTCCAGGACCGGCCCGGCGGCCTGCCCGTCCACCCCGAGCACTGGGCCGACATCCTCCCGATGGAATCCCTCGTCGACTACCTCACCGCACTCACCGCGGCGATGCTGCGCGGCGACAGGGCCGCACCCGGTCTCCACTGGACCACCGCCGGCCCCGCCCGCCTGACGGCAGCCGACCTGGAACGAGCCTGCCTCGACCACCTCCGGGAGGCGGGCCGCCCGCCGAAGGGACGACTGCTGGCCGATCCCGCGACGGCCCGCGGCCGCTCGCACGGCATGGCCCGGATCGCCCAACTCGGCCTCCTGCCACCCGAGGAGCCCGCACTTCCCACCGATCTGCTCCGCTACCTGCCGGCCCAACCGAGCCGCGCCGACGTGCTGGACGCTCTCGCCCACACCGTCCGGCGCTGCGCACCCTGGGCACCGTGCCCCGAGCGCCGGGGGCCATCCGGGTGATCACCGCCCGGACGGCGTTCCCGTGCGGACCGCCGGTCGTTGCCGGGGGCATGAAGATCTTCAACAGCAAGAAGCGCGTGGTCGCGCTCTCCTTCGCCGCGGTGGCCGTCGTCGGCGCCGGCGCCGTCCAGGCCGGTGCCATCAGCATCGACCTTCCCGTGCGCGGCAACGGCAAGGAATGCCTGGTGCCAGCCGCGGCACAGGCCCTGACAGACCAGCAAGTGACCATGGAGCCCATCGCACCCGCGACAGTCACCGGCGGCTGCCTCAGCTACCCCGGCTCCGGCACCGTCTCACCGAACCTCACGGGCGGCGAGATCCCGATCCGGGGCGGCGTGCGCTTCACCGGCGCGGGCCACACCCTCGAACTGACCAACATGGTCATCCACACCCGCCTCGGCGAAGGCTACACCAGCGCGGACCTCTCCCAGGACGGCGCGCCCGCCACGAACATCACCCTGTTCAAGTTCCCGGTCTCCCCCAGCCTGGTCACCTTCACACCGACCGCCGTCGACACCAGGAACATCCCGCTCAGCCTGAGCGCGCCCGCGGCAACGGCCTTCACCAACACGTTCGGCTCCAGCCCGGTGGCGGCCGGCGACACGATGTTCACCTTCGACGGTCACGCGGAGATCACCAACGCACCGAGCTTCCCAACGCTGCCGTAGCGGCAGGGGCGTGAGACCGGACGGTGCCCCTGCCCCGCCGGGGTGCCGTAACCGGTCCGTCGACCGTCAGCGTGGCGGGGAGCCGGTAGCCGGCCTGGGTGAGCCAGTGGGGGAGCCGGCTTCCGCGCCCGGCGGCATCGACCACGAGGTCCGCGCGGACGAGCAGTTCCTCGCCGTCCGGCCCGTCGCCTGCGCGCGGGTGGGCGGCGAGGGCGACGGTATCGGCCGCCGGGTCGATCAGCAGCCGCTCCGAGCCATCGGGTCCTCCGTCTGTCGTGGCCGGCCTCACCGTAGACCGGACGTTGACGGTGAATCATCACCTTGCGCGAGCTCTGGCCGGAACCCGCGGAGTGCCTGCTCGGCACGGTCGGGAGTGGCGTGATGCGACCTTCCCAAACTTGATGATGGCCTGACAAGATCGGCGCATGGCTGACAGATCATCAGCCGCCGGCGCATGTGAGCCGGCGGCGCTGCTGCGCTGGGCACGCGGGACGGGTCTGGTGGCCGACGCCCGGGACGAGCGGCGCCTGGAAGCGATGCGCCTGCCGGTGCTCGCCGCCGGCGCACTCCCGGACGGCAGCACGGCGGACGTGGAGCTGACGGCGCAGTGGGCGGCGTTCATCTGCTGGGTCGACGACCGGATCGACCGCCGGGGTCTTGGCTCGGCGCCGGGCGAGCTGGAACGCTTCACCGCCCCGCTGCGCCAGGTGCTCGTGCCAGGCGCTCCTGCGGCAAAGGCCCCGCAGGCGGTGCTCCTGGCGGGGCTGTGGGAGCGGACAGCCCCAGGCATGCCCGAGCGGTGGCAGAAACGTTTCGCCACCGATTACGGGGACTTCCTGGACGCCAGCGAGCAGGAGGCCGCCCTGCGCCGGGCCGGAGCGAGGCTGCCGCCGACGGACTACGTCGAACTGCGGCGCCGCACGATCACTCTGCTGCCCATGCTCAACGTCCTGGAACGCACCGGCCACGCCCACCTCGTGGAGGACCCGAGGGTGGACACCGACCTGCGCGACCTGCGCCGGGCGTTGGCCGACATCGCGGGCTGGGCCAACGACCTCGCCTCGCACGAGCAGGACAGCGCCGCCAGCCAGCACAACCTGGTCTCCCTGATCGCCCGCCGGGACAACTGCCCCACCGCCGAGGCCCAGATGCGGGTGGCCGCGATGATCGACCAGCGCCGAGCCGACTTCCACGCCACCGCGACAGCGCTGCGCACGACCTCCGACCTGCCGACCCACACCCTGCGCGAACTGCACGCGTACGTCGACCTGGTGGAGACCTTCATGGCCGCGACCCTGCACTGGCTGGCGAGCACCGGCCGGTTCGCCACCGACCCCGAGCCACCGCCCGGCATCCAAGATCCGGCCCCGCCGGACACCCTCCGTGCCGACGCGGCCCGGCGGCTGCGCGAGGGTGGCGGTGCGGACGGGCTCGCATGAGACCGGCAGCGGTCACCGCGAGCCTGCCCCGCTGGCCGCGCGACGCCTTCCCCACCGACCTCGCCACGGCCACCGACCGACTGCGCGGCCACCTGGCGGGACGAATCGAGGCGGACGGAGCCCTCCGCTCCCCGTGCCACAGCCGCGTCCTGGAATCCTCGCTGCTCAAAGCCCTACTGGATCGCACAGGCACGGAGCCCGCGGCGGGCGCCCGGCTCATCGACTACCTCGCGGCGCACCGCGACTCGACCCGACCGCTGGACCGCCTACTGGCCCGGACCGCCCTGGGCGACCTGACCACCACCGCTCCGCTGGACGTCGAGGACTTCCTCACCCACGCACCGGACTTCACCAGCGCACGCAAACACGCCCTACTCGACGCGGTCCTCCTGCTGCTCGGCGCTGCCGCCCGGCCCGCCAGGCTCCCGGGCCCCGACGCCTTCGCCCTGCACGGACTGCACCCGTGGGCACAAGTGCAGGTCACCGCGGTCAAGGCCATCCTCGCCCACGCCCACGGGCAGAACGCGCTCATCTCCGTGGGAGAGGTGGCCCTGCTGCGCTCCACCCAGCGTCCGGGCACCCTCTGGGAGGGCAACCTCCTCATCCACCTGTCCGTCCTGCACGCCCTGACCCCCGTACCCGGCCAGCACGACCTCGTCGCCGACGGCATCCGCACCGCACTCACGTACCAGCGCCCGGACGGCGGAATGCCGTTCATCGCCGACGAGGACACCTGGGTCACCGCCACCGCCGCAGTCGCCCTGCACACGGCAGGCGCCCCACCGGCCGCCCTGGACAGCATCACCCAGCGCCTGCTGCACCTCCAGGACCCCGGCGGCGGCTGGTCCTACACCGAAGGCGCCCAACTCACCGACGTCGACTGCACCTCCGCCGCGCTCGAAGCCCTCCACCTCGCCGGACCCGCCACCCACCGCGCCCCGATCCGCCGCGCCCTCGACCACCTGACGGCCCTGCGCGCCCCGGACGGCGGCTTCCCGACCTACCTGGCCGGCGCCCCCTCCGAAGCCTGCATGACGGCCGCCGCCGCCAACGCGCTCAGCACCCAGGGCCCGGCCCAACACACCGCCCTGGACGCCGCACTCGACCACCTCGCCTCCCATCAGCGACCTGACGGCTCCTTCGCACCCGACTGGAGCAGCAGCCGCCACCACACCCTCTTTCGGGCCGTCCTCGCCGCCGCCCACCGACCCGGCCCACCCCACAGCCCCGCCCGCCTCATCACCCGCCGAGCAACCCACCTGGTCCTCAACTCCCAGAACCCCGACGGAGGATGGGGTCACCAGGACGGCGACCCGAGCGACGCACTCAGCACCGCCTACGCCCTCATCACCCTCACCGGACACCCCGCCCACGCCCCCGCCGCCCGAGGCACCGCCTACCTGCTCACCCAGCAACGCCCCAACGGTTCCATCACCAGCATCCCGGACTCCATCGGACCCCGCCCCTTCGGCTTCCACGTCCCCGCGCTCGCCGACATCTTCACCCTCCTCGCCCTCGGCCACCTCACCCACCGCCTCAGCCCCGTGACGCAGGAACAGCCGGCAGGGTGACGACAAGCCAACAGAAGTCCGCCCGCCGAACCGAGCGAACACCAGACCGGAAAGGGCCACCATGCCCGAGCACCCAAGCACCACGCCTGCACTCACCAGCGAGTCGGTGGGAGACTTCTACGACCACATGGGGGCGTTCTTCGACGCCCTCTACGGCGAGAACATCCACTTCGGGCTCTGGGACGATGACCCGAACCCGTCCATGCCCGAAGCGCAGAACCGCCTCACCAACCGCATGATCGACACCCTGAACCTCCAGGACGACGAGTACCTCCTCGACGTCGGCTGCGGCACCGGCCACCCGGCCATCCGACTGGCCCAACGCACCCGCGCCCGGGTCCTCGGCGTCAGCATCAGCCCCACCCAGGTGGCCAAGGCCACCGAGAAGGCCAAGACCGCCGGCCTCGCCACGCAACTCGAGTTCATCCGGGCCGACGCCATGCACCTGCCCTGCGAGCCCGAAACCTTCGACGCCGCCTGGGCCATCGAAATGCTCTTCCACGTCCCCGACCGCATTCAGGTCCTACGCGAGATCCACCGCAGCCTCAAACCCGGCGGACGCCTCGTCCTCGCCGACTTCGTCCAGACCGCCCACCTCACCGACGACGACTGGACCCTCCTCACCCAGGGCTTCGCCTTCTCCTCCCTCCTGAATACCGACACCTACACCGACGTCCTCACCCAGGCCGGTTTCGAGGCCGTCCAGATCCACGACGTCACCAACCAGGCGAGGCCGAACATCCGCTGGATCGAATCCCGCTACACCGACCAACGCGACGACCTGACCGCCCACTACGGACCGGACTTCACCGCCCAGATGGACGAGCTGCTCCCCACCGGGGTGTCCATCTACACGGAGAAGCTCGGCTACGTGATCGCCGAGGCCCGACGGCCCATCGACCGCTGAGTTCGACCGGTGGGCCAAGTCCTCGCCAGGGCATGGCCCAGGTCACGCCGTGCGTCCGCCAGCGCGCGCAGGTGGGTCAAGGGCTTCCTGGTGACCAGCGTCGTCCACATCCGGCATACGTGGACGAACCCCTGCCGCCGGACAGAGCAGTTCGCCAACCCCGCGTGATCGGACTCGCACCTGCTGACGAGTATGAGCGGCCCCGGTCGCCCTGTGCCGTTCGGAGACTCATCGCTGCTGATCGGAGCAAGTCCAGTGGTGACGTCAGCGGTTCGTCCGCCGGGCTGTACAGCCCCGTCGCCGTGGCGCAGCGATCTGGTGGTTCGGAGACTGGAGGTGCCGTCCGAGGAGCCGGCGGACCGAGCGGATCAGGTGACAGCATCCGACGCGTGTGGACCGCGATCGCCCTGCACACCACCCCCAGCGCCCCGGAGTTCATCGAGCCGGAGGTGGCACTGGTGACCGCGGGCGTCGACTACGACGTCCTCGGCATCGGCTACCACGACGTCGACGAGGCAGACCGCGCGGCGATTGTCGCCGCGCACCCGCGCCCCAGCTTCAAGCAGCGCATCCTGGAGGCATTCACCGACGGGATGCGGTCCAGGCCGGAGAGCACGTTCGGCACCGTCAACGCTGATGTACTCGCGCACTACGTGCCCGGCTTCGAGCGCGGCGACTTCGTCGACACGATCCTGGACTCCCCCTGGGCCGAATAGCCACCCGCAAGCCGGCGCCCATGCCGCACCCCCGGAACTCGACGACCCCACCATCGACGGCTCACATCGAAGCCGCCCCGACTCGGTCCCGACGCGTGCGCCACCTGCGCCACCTGCGGCGCCATCGGTGAGTGCATCGAGGCATTCTCGGCAATGCCTCACAGCGGAGCGTGACCAGCGGAACGGTGTGGCTGGACTCGGCGGGCCCCACTGCGGGACACACGGATACTGATCGGCCGTCCGAGGCGAATCGTGACAAACCACGAGAGTTCCCGGTCCGTCGCGGACCGGGAACTCTCATGTCGTCACCGGCAGGGCTCAGCTGGGCTGGTCCCCGGTGTAGCGGAAGATCGCGCCGGCCCCGTTGACGCCCCACACGGTGCCGTCAACGCCCGCACCGATGTCGGACAGGGCGCCGGGAATGCCGACGAACGGGTTGGCGTCGTACCCGGAGTACCTGAAGATGGCGCTGGCCCCGTTGACGCCCCAGACGTTGGTCCTGGACCCGGCCGAGATCCGGGTCAGGCTGCCGGTGATCCCGAGCCAGGGGTTCGAGGAACCCTGGTCACCGGTGTACCGGAAGATGTTGCCGGCCGCGTTGACGCCCCACACGGTACCGTCGG
>NZ_JBGCCO010000046.1:0-57851 GCF_041262605.1 Kitasatospora sp. GAS1066B | reverse complement strand
GCACGACGAAGCCAGCAGCGAAGAAGACGAAGAAGTCCAACACCCCTCGCCCCCGCCGCACAGGTTAAAGATCAAGCTAGGGCCTGTCGTCAAACCCCCTTCTGCTCGGCGGCGCCCTGCGGGCGACGAAGGGGGTTCGACGACAGGCCCTAGGACGAAGGTCTGCTTCCCGGCCCCGGTGGCAGTCTGCGACCATGGTCAGGTGACTGAGATCGGGCGGGACGAGACTCGCGAGGAGAGCTTCTTCGAGGCGGTCGGCGGCGAGGCCGCCTTCCGCCGGCTGGTGCACCACTTCTACCAGGGGGTGGCCGGGGACGAGGTGCTGCGTCCGATGTACCCCGAGGCGGACCTGGCCGGCGCCGAGGAGCGCCTGGTGCTCTTCCTGATGCAGTACTGGGGTGGCCCGCGCACCTACAGCGAGCAGCGCGGCCACCCGCGGCTGCGGATGCGGCACGCCCCGTTCAAGGTCGACCAGGCCGCGCACGACGCCTGGTTGCGGCACATGCGGGCGGCGGTGGACGAACTCGATCTCCAGCCGGCCGCCGAGCAGCAGTTGTGGGACTACCTGACCTACGCGGCCGCCTCGATGGTCAACGCGCACTGACGTCCCATCGACGCCCACTGACAGCCCGCTGCCCTCTCGGGCAGACCTACCGGGATTCGGACGTTCGTTCCAGCAACACCCTTCCCATGGACTTCGTGGTCTGACAGCATCGCCCGGTATTCGGACGGTTCGGGGGAGGGTCGGCGTCCATGGGCTTTGTCCTACGCAGGCTGCGCAGCCGCTGGGCGCTGGCCACGGCCGCAGCGCTGACCGTGCTGCTGACCGCCACCGTGCTCTGCGCGCTGAACGCCTTCGAGGCCGGGATCGGGGACGCCGGGGTCCGCCGGGCGCTGAGCGTCCAGGATCAGAGCGCCACCACCGTCCAGGTCGGCTCCGACAGCATCGACGCGAGCAAGCGGACGGCTGCCGACCAGCAGGTCCGGGCGCTGGCGGGGCGGATCTTCGGCCCGCTGCCCAGCACCGTCCGCGAGGTGGCCCGCAGCCACGCCTACGCGCTGCCGGCCGGCGGCAGCACCACCGGCCCGGGCAGCACCAGCCCAGGCAGCACCGGCTCGGGCAGCACCTCGACCGGAGCCGACCCCGATCTGACGCTGCTCGCCACGCTGGACCCGACCGAGGTCACGGTCAGCGCGGGCCGCCTGCCGCAGCCCGTCGCCGACGCCGGCGCTCCGGTTCAGGTGGCCGTGCCCGACCTCGCGCTCAGCCGGCTCGGCCTGCGTCCGGCGAACCTGCCGGCCACGCTGCGGCTGGTCGACCGGTTCGACGGCTCCGCGCTGGACGTGCTGGTCACCGGCAGCTACCACGCCACCGACGCGACCACCCCGTACTGGCAGCTGGACCCGCTCGCCGGACGTGGCCTGAAGGTCAACGGCTTCACCACCTACGGCCCGCTGCTGGTCGCCGACTCCGCCTTCAGCAGCGGTCGGATCACCGAGCAGGGCGTCAACTGGCTGATCAGCGCCGACTTCTCACAGGCCCAGGCGAGCCAGCTGGACGCCCTGCGGGACCGGACGAGCAGTCAGCTGACTGACTTTCAGCAGCGCACCGGCCTCACCAGCAGCAGCGGGCTGCCGAACGCCCTGGACGCGCTGCACAACGACCTGCTGGTGGCCACCTCCACCCTGGTGATCGGCGCGCTGCAGCTGACCGTGCTGGCGATCGCCGCCCTGGTCCTGGTGACCCGGCTGCTGACCGAGCGGCAGGCCGCCGAGGACGCGCTGCTCACCGCGCGCGGCGCCGCCTGGCACCGGATCGCCCGGCTGACCGCGCTGGAGGCGGCCTTGCTCGCGCTGCCCGCCGCCGCGCTCGCCCCGCTGCTCACGCCGCCGCTGCTGCGCCTGCTCGGCCGCTACGGCGCGCTCGCCCGCACCGGCGTGCGGCCGAGCGGCGGGCTGTCACTCGACTCCTGGCTGATCGCGCTCGCGGTCGCCGGCGGCGCGGTGCTGGTGGTGCTGGTGCCCACCGCGCTGCGGGCGGCCGGCCCGGTGCTGCAGCGGCGGGCCGGGCGACGCCGGCAGCTCGTCTCGGGCCTGGCCAGGTCCGGTGTGGACCTCGCGCTGCTCGTGCTGGCCGTGCTCGCCTACCTGCAACTCGCGCACTACGGCTCGGCGGCCGGCACCGGCGTCTCGGCCACCGCCGCCGGCGCCGCGACCACCGGCGGCGGGGCGCTGTCGGCGGACGCCACCGGCCGGCTCGGCCTGGACCCGATCCTGGTCACCGCACCCACCCTGGCGCTGTGCGCCGGCACGGTGCTGGCGCTGCGGCTGCTGCCACTGGCCGCCCGGCTCGGCGAGCGCTGGGCGAGCCGGGGCCGCGGGCTGCCGGGCGCGCTGGCCGGCTGGCAGTTCGCCCGCCGGCCGCGGCGCAACGCCGGCCCGGTGCTGCTGCTGGTCTTCACGGTCTCGATGGGCCTGCTCGCGCTCGGCCAGGCCGCCTCGCTCACCGCCTCGCAGCGTGACCAGGCCGACTTCACCACCGTCGACGGCCTGAAGGTGACGGATCTCGCGGTACCGGCCGTCGGCCAGGGCGGGGTGCTCGCGGCGCTGCCCGGCGGCAGCCGGTTCCTGCCCGTCAACCGGCAGCCGCTGCCGCTGCAGAGCGGCCGGATCGGCCAGTTGCTGGCCGTCGACAGCAAGGACGCGGCCACCTCGGTCCGGCTGCGCCAGGACCTGACCGGCGGGCGGACGCCGGCCCAGCTGTTCGGCCCGCTGACCTCCGCCGACCCGAAGACCGGACCGGGCGCCAGTCCGAGCACCGGATCGGGCGCCGACCCGAGCAGCGGACAGAGCACCGGACCGGGCGCCGGGATCACGCTGCCGGGCGAGCCGACCCGGCTCGACCTCGACGTGTCGGTACGGACCGGCGACGCTCACTGGACCCCGCCGCCCGGCGCGCCGCCGGGCCTGTTCGTGCCGCCCGTCGACGCGACCACAGCCACCCCCACGCTGCGGCTGGAACTGCGCGACCGGTTCGGGGTCGCCTTCGAGGCGATCGTCCCCAACCTGCCCTACCAGGGCGACGGAACCGTCTCGGCCGACCTCGGCGCCCTCTTCGCCGCACCGGTGGGCCGCCCCGCCTACCCGCTCACGCTGACCGGCTTCCAGCTGACCAACAGCGTATCGACCGGCGCCGAACAGCAGTTGACGATCCATCAGCTCAGATCCGTGGACGCCCCCGGCGCGGCCGGCGTACCGGCGCCCCGCCTCGGCGGACTGCACTGGCGGGTGACGGACTACGACACCACCGCGGGCGCGCCGCCCGGCCAACCGACCCTGGCCCCGGACAACGGCCAGGACCTGCTCGGTCTGACGTACACCTCGAAGGGCGCCGGCGACACCCAGCAGGTCACCGTGGACGGGCCGGGCGGTTCGTTCCCCGGCACCATCGCCGCCGCCGCGACCAAGGACTTCATGGACGCCACCGGCGCCAAGCTCGGCCAGCACGTCCCGGTGCAGGCCGGCACCGCGAGCCTGGACGTCAGGATCACCGAGGTGGTCCCCGCGCTGCCCACCGTCGGCAGCGACAGCGGCGGCCCGACCACCGCGCTGATGGTCGACCTGGCCACCATGGACCGGGCGTTGGCCGGCGCCGGCGGCCAGCCGGTCGGCCCGAACGAGTGGTGGCTGCCGAGTACCGGCCCCGGCGACCCGGTGCCCGCCCAGGCCGCCGCCAAGCTGCGGGCCGGCACCGTCCCGGCGCAACTGGATCTGGACGATCAGCAGTTGGCCACGATGCGCGACGACCCGCTGAGCGCCGCCCCGCAGAGCGCGCTGCTGGCGCTGACCGTCGCCGCCGCCGTACTGGCCGCGATCGGGTTCGCGGCGGCCGCGGTGGGTGCCGCCGGCGAGCGGGCCGGCGAGTTCGCCGTGCTGCGCGCGCTCGGCGCCCGGCACCGGCAGTTGGCCAGAACCGCCGCCGCCGAGCAGGGGATCCTGATCGCGCTCGGGCTCGGGGTGGGCGCACTGCTCGGCACGGTGCTGGTCCACCTGGTGGTGCCGCACACGGTGCTCACCCCGGCCGCGCACCGCCCGATGCCGCCGGTGCTGGTGGTGCTGCCGCTCGGGCAGGCCTTGGTGCTGCTGGCGGCGGTCGCCGCGCTGCCCGTCCTGCTTACCGTCCAACGGGTGCTGCGGCCGGCCCGAGGCGCCGACACCGTCGCCTGCCTGCGCCTCTCGGAGGAGATGTGAGCGCCCGACCGCTGGCCCCTTGGGTGCGGACCCGGCTGCGGACCAGCCGCGCCGCCGCGCTGCTGCTGACCGTGCTGGTGCTCGGCAGCACCTTCCTGGCCGCGGCGCTCCCGCGCACGCTGGACCGGGACTCCGACCGTGCGGTCAGCAAGTTGCTGACCGACGCCGCGCCGACCGCCCGCAGCCTGACGGCCACGGTCGGCAGCGACCAGACCAGTGGCGGCCTCGGCAACCCGGGCGGCGTCTCCGGCTACACCCAACGCGTGCTGGACCTGGTCGCGCACGAGCTGCACGACGAGATCACCCAGCCGCTGGCCCCCTCCCCCGGCGAGCAGACCTACGGTGCGCGCACCACCGTCCCGCGCGACCTGACCGACCCCGGGTTGCCCAGCCCCGACGCCGTCCCGCCGTCGATGAACCTGGTCACCCCGCACGACCAGAGTGCCCATGTCCGGCTGCTGGCCGGCCGGCTGCCGGACACGGTCGACGCCGGAGCCGACGGCAACCTCCGCTTCGAGATCGCGCTGGCCAAGCCGACCGCCGACCTGCTGCACGTCGGTGTCGGCAGCGTCCTGGACACCGGTCGCACCACCAGTTTCACGGGGTCGCCGGTGATCAACGGCCCACGGTCGCAGCGCCAGGCCGTGGTGGTCGGCGTCTTCGAGGCGAACGATCCGAACGAGGCGTTCTGGTCCCCGCTGCCCTGCCTGACCGGTCCCTGCCTGGCCAGCACCCCGACCATGCCGCCCGCCCACTACTGGCAGGTCAACGCGCTGGTCGGCGCCGGCGCACTGCCACAACTGCCGGTCTGGGGCGGCCGGGCCGAGCTCTTCTGGCAACTGCCGATCGATCCGCGTCACCTGCACGGCTACCAGCTCGGCCAGGCGCAGCGCCTGGTCGGCTCGATGCTGGACGGCCCGCTGGTCACGCAACTGGACGCGGCCGCCGGCGTCCCCGGCCTGCGGCCGGAGTCCAGCCTGCCCACCCTGCTGGAGCAGGCCCAGCAGGAGCGCGCCGCAGCCGCCCCGCTCTACGCGATCGGCCCGCTCGGCGCGGCCGGGGTCGCGGTGGTGGTGCTGCTGCTGGCGGCCGGGCTCGCGGTGGACCGCCGGCAGGCCGAGTTGGCGCTGCTGCGTGCCCGGGGCGGCTCGCTGCCGGCGATCGGTGGGCGACTGCTCGCCGAGACGGCGGTGCCGGTGCTGCCCGCCACCCTGCTCGGCACCGCCCTGGCGCTGGTGCTGCTGCCCACGCCCCGCTGGACGGCCGCGGTGCTGCTCGGCGTGCTGACCGGCCTGGCCGGACTGCTGCCGTTCCCGGTACGGGCGGTGGCGCTGCTGCGGGCCACCGGGCCACGGGCCAAGGACCGTCGGACGCCCGCGCCGGCCAGGACCGGTCGGCGTTCCCGGTTCGCCCGGCCGCTTGGCGAACCGGGGCGACTGGTGGCGGAGTTGGCCGCGCTGGCGCTGGCCGCCGGCGCGGTGCTGGCGGTGCGACGGCGCGGGGTGGCCCCGCCCGGCAGCTCGCTCGACCTGCTGCTGAGCGCGGCGCCGGTGCTGCTGGCGGTCGCCGCGACGGTGCTGCTGGCCCGGCTCTTCCCGCTGCTTCTCGCGCCCGGGGCGCGGCTGGCGGCCCGGGGGCGCGGGGCCGTCGGCTTCCTCGGACTGGCCAGGGCCACCCGCGGTGGTGGCACGGGCGGCGGCCTCGGCGGCTCCCTCGGCGGCTCCGGAACACGGCAGCGGCAGGCCCCCACCGTGCTGCCGCTGATGGCGCTGCTACTCGCGGTCACCACCGCCGGCTTCGGGGTCACCGTGCTGGACTCCAGCTCCGCGGCGCGCCAGCTGGCGGTCCGTCAGCTGGTCGGGGGCGACGCCCGGGTGATGGCGAGCGATCTCGGCACCCTGCCGGCGGGCTTCCCGGCGGCCGCGGCCAAGCTGCCCGGGGTGCGGGCCGGCACCTCGGTGGTGGTCGACCAGACCGCCGCGCTCACCACCAGCAGCGGCGACGACATGGCGGGGGCGATGCTGGTCATGGTCGATCCGCAGGGGTACGCCGCGCTGTCGAGGCAGGTGGGCTACGGGCAGTTCGATCCGGCGGTGCTGGACGGGTCGTCAGGTGGGGCCTCGGGTGGGTCAGGCGCGTCGTCGGGCGGGTCAGGCGCGTCGTCGGGGGACTCGTCGGACGGCTCGGACGGCCTGGTCCCGGCGCTGATCAGCGACAACGTCGCGAGCGCGCTGCACGGTGGCAGCGGCGGCATCGAACTCCCGTCGCCGTACGGGGAACTGCGGATCAAGCCGGTCGGTGCCTTCCACCGCACCCCCGCGATGCCGGACCCCGCCGAGCGCGCGGTGATCGTCGTCTCCAGCGCGGCCGTCGTGCGTCAACTGCCCAGGTCGGCACCGCTGCTGGCGGCACCCACCGAGTGGTTCGGCAGCGGCGGCGGGATCAGCGGCGCCGCGCTGCGCGGGCTGCTGGCCGGCGAGCTGCCGGCGGCCGGGATCGACGCCGGCCAGGCGGGCCGGCTGAACCAGGCCAACCAGCTGTTCAGCGTCGCCACCGCGCAGGACTACGCCAACGGGCTGAGCGACAGCCCGTTGCAGCACGCGGCCGCGCGGCTCTTCTGGACAGCCGTGTTCGCCGCCGCCGGGTACAGCGCGCTCGCGCTGCTGCTCACCCTGCTCCGCGCGGCACCCGAACGGGCCGCGCTGCTCGCCCGGTTGCGCACCATGGGCCTGCGCCCGGGCCAGGGGCTGGCGCTGATCCTGATCGAATCGCTGCCGCAGACCCTGCTCGCCGCGATCGCCGGGGCCGCGGTGAGCTGGCTGACCGTGCCGCTGCTCGGCTCGGCGGTGAACCTGACGGCCATGGTCGGCACCAGCGTGCCCGGCGGCCTGCGGCCGGCACTGGCCCCGGTGGCCTGGCAGGCGCTGATCCTGGCAGCGCTGTCCTGCGCGGTGGTGGTCGCGGAGACGCTGCTCGCCGGGCGGCGGCAGATCAATACCGAGTTGAGAGCGGGTGACCAGCGGTGAGCGATGGGACGAAGCGGGTGGCCGGCGGTGCCGAAGCCGAGGTCAGCTTCGAGGAGTTGCAACGGCGGGTGCGGACCGCCAAGGCCGCCCCCGGCTACGGGCACGACTCCGTGATCGCCTGCGACCGGCTGGTGCGGATCTTCACCGCCGAACGGGTCGAGGTGCAGGCGTTGCAGGGCCTGGACCTGCTGGTGGGCAAGGGCGACCTGGTCGCGCTGGTCGGCGCCTCCGGCAGCGGCAAGTCCACCCTGCTCAACATCCTGGCCGGACTCGACGTCCCGTCGGCCGGTTCGGCCAGCGTGGCCGGCTGCGACCTGCTGAACATGACGGCCAAGGAGCGCCTGCGCTACCGCCGCGAGGTGGTCGGCTTCGTCTGGCAGCAGACCGCACGCAACCTGCTGCCGTTCCTGACCGCCGCCCAGAACGTCGCGCTGCCCATGCAGTTGAACGGCGAGCGCTGGAAGGCGGGCCTGGCCGGACGCCGCTCCGCCCGGGCGCGCGAACTGCTCGACGCGCTCGGCATCGGCCGGTTGGCCGACCGGCGACCCGCCCAGCTCTCCGGTGGCGAGCAGCAGCGGGTGGCCATCGCCGTCGCGATGGCCAACAACCCCTCGGTGGTACTCGCCGACGAGCCGACCGGCGAGCTGGACTCGGAGACCGCCGCCGGGATCTTCGAGGCGTTCCGCACGGTCAACCGCGAACTCGGCGCCACCGTGGTGATCGTGACGCACGACCCGATGGTGGCCGGCGAGGTCCGGCGCACCGTCGCGATCCGGGACGGGCGGACCAGCTCCGAGGTGCTGCGGCAGACGCTCACCGACGAGGAGGGACGCGAGACGGTCAGCGAGCGGGAGTACGTGATGCTGGACCGCACCGGGCGGGTCCAGCTGCCGCGCGAGTTCCTGGCCGCGCTGGGGATGGAGCACCGGGTCGCGGTCGACCTGGCCGCCGACCACATCGCGGTGCGGCCGGACGACCGGGAGGCCGGCTGAGCGGCCGGGCCCGTGCTGGGGTGCGTCAGGCGCGGCCGGTGTGGTGCGTCAGGCCAGCGGGGTGAGCCCCAGGCCCGCACCCGGGGCGGCGGCGGCCCGCAGGGCGACGGTGCCGTGCGGGGCGGTCAGCCGCAACCAGCCACCCGCGCGGTGCGCCGTCAGCGGTGCGCCCGGGTGCAGGAAGCCGATCCGGTAGGCGGCGTGGGCCGCGCGCAGCGGCAGCGCCGGGAGCGCGGTCAGCGGGCGGGCCCAGATCTCGTCGGCGATGCCGTCCAGCACCGCGCGGGTGCGGTGGTGCTCCGGCACCTGGGCCGTGCGCTCCTTGAACTCGCCGACCGCGGCCAGCAGTTGCGGGAGCACCTGGTCCGCGCCGACCGCGCCGAGCGGCCGCCAGCCGCCGCGCGGCGGCAGCAGACCCGCCCAGGCGGGCCCGGTCACCGGCGGCGGCACGGCGAGCGCGCCGTGCTCCTCGTCCACGCCGTCCAGCAGCTGACCCGCCGAGACCGTGAGGTCGACGGCCGGGCCGACGAACGGATCGGCGGACGGATCGGCGGACCGAACCAGACGTGCGGTGCGCAGCGCCAGGACCCCCGCGCTGCCGAGCGGCAACCGCCCGTACACGGCCAGCACACCGGCGCCCGAGCCCTCGCCCGTTCCCGTGCCCGCGCCCGCTCCCGTCTCGTCCGGGGTCGCCTGCAGCCGGACCGCCGCCGCGCGGTCGAACCGCAGCAGCCGGGCCAGGAACGCGCCGAGGTCGGCCGCCTCGCGGGGGTCGGCCAGCACGAACCGGGCGGTACTGATCACGGGTGCGCTCACACTTCGTTCGTCGTCGGGGTTCGTCGTTCGCTCGAGGTGGTCAGGCCGCCGCGGGCACCTTCTCGGCCCGCTTCGCCGTGCTCCGCTCGACGACGTCCGACTCGTCCATGAAGCGGCTGAGGAACTCCCGCTCCACCGGGCTGATCCGGCGCGGGCGGGCGTTCTTCAGGTCGTACGGGACCACGACCGTGGAGGCCCGGACGTACACCGTCTCGGTGCCGTCCTCCGCGATGTCCTTCACCTCGTAGCGGACGGTGAGCGAGGCCCCGCCGATCCGGGTCACCCAGGTCTCGATGGTCACCGGCGTCGGGCGGTGCACCAGCGGGAGCTTGTAGTCGATCTCGTGCCGCGCCACCACGGAGCCGCCCGCGAACTCGCCCGCCCCGGCCTCGGCGGCCTGGGTGAACATGAAGTCGATCCGGGCCTCCTCCAGGTAGCGCAGGAAGACCACGTTGTTGACATGGCCGAAGGCGTCCATGTCGGACCACCGCAGCGGGCAGGCGTAGATGTGGCGAGCCACGAACGTCTCTCCTTCTTCCACTCATTCGATCGGCCCGGCCGGATGCCGCAGGGGCACCCGGCCGGGCCGCTGGGCCGCCGGGCCCGGTCAGCCGTGGGCCGCGTGTTGACGGACCAGCGGGCGCTGACGGATCGTCAGCCGCGCGTCAGCTTCTTGTAGGTCGCGCGGTGCGGGCGGGCCGCATCGGCACCCAGGCGTTCGATCTTGTTCTTCTCGTAGGACTCGAAGTTGCCCTCGAACCAGAACCACTTGCTGTCACCCTCGTAGGCGAGGATGTGGGTGGCCACTCGGTCCAGGAACCAGCGGTCGTGGGAGATGACCACAGCGGCGCCCGGGAACTCCAGCAGCGCGTTCTCCAGCGAGGAGAGGGTCTCGACGTCGAGGTCGTTGGTGGGCTCGTCGAGGAGCAGCAGGTTGCCGCCCTGCTTGAGGGTGAGCGCCAGGTTCAGGCGGTTGCGCTCACCACCGGAGAGCACCCCGGCCGGCTTCTGCTGGTCCGGGCCCTTGAAGCCGAACGCCGAGACGTAGGCGCGGGACGGCATCTCGACCTGGCCGACGTTGATCCAGTCGAGACCGTCGGAGACGACCTCCCACAGGGTCTTCTTCGGGTCGATGTTGGCGCGGCTCTGGTCGACGTAGCTGATCTTGACGGTCTCGCCGACCTTGACGCTGCCGGAGTCCGGGTTCTCCAGGCCCTGCAGCATCTTGAAGAGCGTGGTCTTGCCGGCACCGTTGGGGCCGATCACGCCGACGATGCCGTTGCGCGGCAGGGTGAAGCTGAGGTCGTCGATCAGCACCTTCTCGCCGAAGGCCTTGTTGAGCTTGTCCACCTCGACCACGATGCTGCCCAGACGCGGGCCCGGCGGGATCTGGATCTCCTCGAAGTCCAGCTTCCGCATCTTGTCGGCCTCGGCCGCCATCTCCTCGTACCGGGCGAGGCGGGCCTTGGACTTGGCCTGGCGGCCCTTGGCGTTGGAGCGGACCCACTCCAGCTCTTCCTTGAGCCGCTTGGCGCGCTTGGCGTCCTTCTGGCCCTCGACCTTGAGACGCGACTGCTTGGTCTCCAGGTAGGTGGAGTAGTTGCCCTCGTACGGGTAGGCGCGGCCGCGGTCGAGCTCCAGGATCCACTGGGCGACGTGGTCGAGGAAGTACCGGTCGTGGGTGACCGCGACGACGGTGCCGGCGTACTTGGCCAGGTGCTGCTCCAGCCAGTTCACCGACTCGGCGTCCAGGTGGTTGGTGGGCTCGTCGAGGAGCAGCAGGTCGGGCGCCTCGAGCAGCAGCTTGCAGAGCGCGACGCGGCGGCGCTCACCACCGGAGAGGCTGGTGACCGGCCAGTCGCCGGGCGGGCAGCCCAGCGCGTCCATGGCCTGCTCCAGCTGCGCTTCGAGGTCCCAGGCGTTGGCGTGGTCGAGCTCCTCCTGGAGCTTGCCCATCTCGTCCAGCAGCGCGTCCGAGTAGTCGGTCGCCATCAGCTCGGCGATCTCGTTGAACCGGTCGAGCTTGCCCTTGACCTCCTTGACGCCGTCCTCGACGTTCTCCAGGACCGTCTTGGACTCGTCCAGCGGCGGCTCCTGCAGCAGCATGCCCACGCTGAATCCGGGCGACAGGAACGCGTCACCATTGGAGGGCTGCTCCAGGCCGGCCATCATCTTCAGCACGGTGGACTTGCCGGCGCCGTTGGGGCCGACGACGCCGATCTTCGCTCCGGGGAGGAAGCTGAGCGTCACGTCGTCAAGGATGACCTTGTCGCCGTGCGCCTTGCGCACCTTGCGCATGGTGTAGATGTATTCCGCCACGTGAGATCGCTCCGGCGTCGTCGAGGAGTGTTTCAGGCTGTCAGCGTTCCATTGTGCCGCACCCCGGCTCCCATCCCGAACCTGCGGGGGCCCGGGCAGGCCGGGGACGGGGCCGAGGACGAGGCCAAGGACAAGGCCGGGGACAAGGCCGGGGACGGGGACGAGGGCAGGGCCGGGGACGAGCGCAGCCGCACGGCGGGAGGGCGGGCGAACGCCAGTGGCCCGGCCCCGGGGTCGGGGCCAGGCCACTTCGTCTTCTTCTCACAGCCGCTCAACAGCCTTCTACAGCTGCGTCAGGCTTTCCTGGTCACCCGGTCGGGCCCCAGGCTGCCCGATCAGGCAGCGGTGCGGCTGTGGCGACCACGGCGACGCATCATGAACACCGAGCCACCACCGAGCAGCACCAGCGCACCGGCGATGCTCGCGATCAGCGGGGTCGAGCCGCCACCACCGGTGAACGCCAGGCTCTTGCCACCCGTGCTGCTCGGGCTGGCCGAGACACTCGGCACCACCGGGGCGGCGGAGCTGCTCGGCTTGGCACTCGGGGTCGCCGGGGCGGTGGGAGTGGCCGACGTGCTCGGGGACGAGGACGGGGTGGTCACGGTCCAGCCGGCCTTGGCGGCGGCGCTGACCGTGTCGGTCTGGCTGCCGGCGAGGATCAGGGTCTGGCTGTGGTGATCGGGGGTGTAGTTGAGGCTGCGGAACGCCCGACCGCTCTGCACCTGGGCCGAGGTGGAGGCGGTGATGGTCGCCGAACCGGCGGCCGCACCGGCCGGAGCCTTCACGAAGAGCTTGTCGCCGTTCTTCGCAGGCTTGGTCAGCTTGCCGGTCTTGTCCGACAGGACGTTGCCGGTGGCGTCCGTGATGACCACGCCGGCCGCGCTGGAGGCGGAGTCGAGCTGGGCGGCGACGGAGTCACCCGTGCTCGCGACCGTGATCGGCCCGAGCAGCGCACCGGGCGCACCGTTGACAGCCGCCGGGCTCAGGGTGAGCGACGGGGTCGGCTGCTGCACGTCGGTCGCGTGGCTGATGAGGTAGGTCGCCAGCGCCGCGGCCGTGGCGTCGGTCGGGACCGCCTTGAGGTGGTCCGAGTAGGTCCAGATGGCAGCCTGGGTGCCGGCCGCGGCCTGGTCCGCCGAGAGCGTCGCGCCGCCGACGTCCTTGCTCAGCGTGGCGAGGTCGCTCACCTGCGGGTAGGAGTTCTGCAGGATCCAGTTGACCTTGCCGGCGTCGGGGTTGGTCCCGAGCGAGATGCCGGACCAGTCGCTCTCCTGGTACTTGGCGCTCTGCTGCGTCTCGTTGTGGATGTCGATGCAGTAGGTGTCGAACTCGGTACCGTCGGCCGCCTTGAGGACGATCAGGCCACCGCCGGCGATCCAGTCGCTGTCGTTGATCTTGATGTGGCCGCCGGCCTTCAGGCCGTCCTGAAGCGTGGCGACGGCCCCCGAACCGCCGGTGCCGCCGTCCGCGACAGCCGCCCCCGCCAGTGCGAACCCGCCGCCGACCAGCATGCTCGACGCGAGCATGACAGAAGCGAAGCGGGAGATACCCCGCCGTTGCATGTGGTACATGAATGACCCCTCCGGGCAGGGCCGCGCCCATGACGGCCCGCCGCGCATTGCCGCGCTTGTGGCGCTGCCGCACTTGTCTGAACCAGACGCATCATATTGAGAACCGCAGGCGTGCAAACCACAGGACCTACAGAAGTCGCTTCTGTATCGGAATTGTTATCAAGCCGGTTGCCAACGCGTCATCCTGACGCGGTGCCAGCTATTTCGTCACTTTATCGACTCTCTGACCTGCCGCCGTCGGTCTCCCATTGCACAGTCGGTGACGAGAAGTGTCACCGAAGTGTCGGCGAAGAGTTGGCGAAGGCTCAACTAACGGTCAGCGGGCGAGACCCCTTTGCCCGACTCCACTACTCCCGATTCCCATACCCCGCAGGCCCTTTCCACGCCCACGCCTACGGCCACGCCTGTGTCCTGAGCAGGCCCGTACTGTCACGATGCCAACCCCCGACCGGCCCCCGACCAGCGCCCAGCCGGTGACCGCCAGCGACTGCCCCTTCGACCAGCTTCGACCATCTCCGGCCGCCGGGGCGCCCGACCCGACGCCAGGTCAGGCCACGCGCCCCGCTCCGCCCACGGCCGCGCGCCCAGCTCGGTCACACCGTCACCACCTCGCCCTCCGCCCCGACCGACGGAGCCTCCGCTCCGGCTGACGCTCCGCCTGCCGCGCACCCTCCCCTGGTCGACCGCGGCGCCACCGCACCCCGCGCTGCTCGGGGCGCCCGCGTGGCGCGCGCCGCCGGGGAGCCAGGCACCCCCTCTCCCCCGACGTCACCCGCCGCTGCACCCGCCTCGATCGCCATCGGCCGCCGAGGCGACCCGACCGCCACCTCGCGCACCCCGGGAGCCTCGCCGGCCACCGCAGCGGCCATCAACTCGCCAGCCCCAGCAGCGCCTCCGGCACCACCCGTGCCATCCGCCTCCGCCGCCCGCGTGGCGCGGTGCTCGCGGATCGCCTTCACGATCCACTCCGGCACCGCCTCTCCTGCCGACGTCACCTCCGAACGACCACGAACCGCCCAGCGGAACGCCGACGTACCCCGGCCGAGATCGTGCCCCACCGCCCGGGCGTCGATGTCCACAACGCTCCGCCGCTTGCCGTCGTCCTCCCATTCCCTGATCCGCAGCCGCCCGCACACCACCACCGGATCACCCTTGCTGAGCGAACTGACCACATTCGTCGCCAACCAGCGCCAGGCCGTCACGCTGACCCAGTTGGTCTCGCCGTCGACCCACTCACCGCGCGCCCGGTCGTAGCGCCGCTCGGTGGCCGCGAGCCGGAAGTTGGCCGTCGGCACCCCGGCGGCCGTCTGCCCGTAGTTCACCGCCGAGGCGACATTTCCGATCATCGTCACCAGAGTCTCGTTCACGACACACCCTCCGCATTTCTCGTATTTCTCCCGTACCGGAGAATCGGTCGGCTGATGACGATGATGTCCCGTTTCATGGACATCGGCCCACGGTGGGATATTTCTGTGGATAACCAGCCCCTGTGGATAACTTTGCCAGGGTTTGGCCATCCCATATTCACGGCCGATAGTCATTACATTCTGCGTGCATGACAAGAGGGCGGCTCACCTGCGCCCCATGCCCCCTGAACGAGTGGCAGCAGGGACGCTCTGTCCACGTCATCCGACCGGACGAACCGAAATCCCACCCCCGCCCCACCCTTCCTGAACCGTCACGTTCCCGGCACACCCCGCTACCAGCACGGCAGGTCCATAACGGGTGAGGAGACATCGCCGTAACGACTGCACAACGTCCGACGGGAACCCACCCCGCAATGCTGCACCCCGCCCCGCTACCTGCGATTATCAGACCGCTCTCGCAAGGCCGACACAACCCACCCCCTCGGTGGAAAGCCAAGCAAGGCAGCCTTACCCCCTTATCCTGTCCCCGACAGGGCAGGGCGCCACCAACCCCACCCAGGGATTAGGCACCGAACGCCCACCAGCCCCACCCCGGGCCAACGCCCGCCCCGCCCCCGTAGCTCAGCGGATAGAGCAGGTGCCTTCTAAGCACTTGGCCGCAGGTTCGAGTCCTGCCGGGGGCACCACCGCGCCCCGCCGATCCGAGCCGGATCGGCGGGGCGTTTTCGCAGGTCAGAGCACGACCGTGCGGCAACCTTGTCTGCGGTGACCACGGACTTCTAATCGAACTCTTGTCCGACTGGTTGCGGCTGGCGGCCGCGGTTTCCGGCTGTCCACGGCACATTCGCGGACGCGCGGCGGCAACGATCCGCCGTGGCCCGGGCCAGTCGGGGGCCGCCCGGCGCCCCGTTCGGGCCTGCGGCCTCCCAGCGGAGGTTGGCCTCGATCCGGCGCCGGTACTCCGCCTGCTGCCCGTCGATGCACAGGGCGTAGTTCCGGAGCAGAACCTCGACGCTGTTCCCTGCCCAGACGGCCACCTCGGCCGGTGGGATCCCGGCGTTCAGCCATTCCGTCAGCCGGGTGTGCCTGAGGTCGTACACCCGCTTCCCCATCGGAGAGGCCGCCTCCTCGGCGGTCAGGAGCTGGTCCCGGGCCCGGTGCCAAGCACGCCGACATACGGACCCGGCCAGCACTCCGCCTCCCTCCCCTTGGAAGAGCAGGTCACCGGTCTTCAGCTTCTCGTCCTCGATGTGCTGGAGCAGGATGCCACCGAGCAGGGGCGAGCACGGCACCGGCCGCACCTGCCCCTCCTCGCGCCCTTTCAGGTGCCGGCGGTCGTGCCGCGTCCCGGAGTCGGTCCAGCGGCGGCCCACTTCCGGCGTAGCCACGTGCACCAACAGTTCGCCCCACGCTCCTTCTTGCAGAGCCAGGTCACTCACCCGCAGGGCCACAGCCTCTTCCGGCCGCGTCCCGGCGTAGCGCACCGTCGCGAAGAACGGGTGGAGCCGGCTGCCACCGCGCGGACGATTGCGGATCCAGGCGAACAACTGGGCGGTCTTCTCCGGCCCGATCAGCGATCGCTTGTCGACCGCATCGCTGGTCTTCACGGCCTTGGCCCGCGGTTCGCTCGACTGCTGCATCGGATTGGCCGTCAGCACCTTGGAGCGGACCGTGTAGTCCAGCGCGTTCGTCAGGATCCGACGACTCCGACTCCGGGACGACGCGGCGGCCCGCTTCCCGTCGAGCTTGGTGGTGATCGCGGTGATCACCAGGGCAAAGCGGGCGCTGCCCTCGATGTCGCCGGCCGGGCCACTGTGCCGCTGAATCCAGCGCAGGATCCGCTTGTTCTCTTGCGATGCCTGGTCCCGGTGTTCCTTGTTGAACGCCCACTCAAGGACGAAGGTGGCAGTCGAACCGGTCCGGAAGATCCCCGGACAGGCCGTCACGGCCCAGCGTGTTCCCCAGGTCAAAGCCGATGGTTGCTCACCGTTCGTCCGGGCTCCCCGCTGCTCGATGATCCGGGGCGGACGAAACCCGTCAAGCCCGCACCGCTCGCCACCGCTTCCGATTCGCCCCGCGCGCGGGCCCGCTGGCGCTCGGCGGTCAGCTCCCGGCAGTCGGGGCAGTGCCCGCGTCCACCGGAGGCGGCGAACGCCGCTGCCCACGGACGACGTCCGACCGCCTGACCGCGCCCGTAGGACGGTGCGGCGTTGAGACGGCCCACTGCCCGCACGTCACGCTTGTTCTCGCCCCAGTCCGCCAGGCGCCGCGAGATCGTGGCGGTCGAAACCCCCATCAGGGCCGCGATGGCCTTGATGCTCTGGCCGTCGCGGTACAAGCCCACCACCATGGTGCGGTCGAGTTCTGTACGAGGGGCCACAGGTACGGGCTCGTTCGGCGGTGGCGAGTTCGACCTGCGAGAGGGTGCGCCAGCGCCGCCGGGGCTTGATCAGCTCGGTCTTGAGCAGCCCGATCGTAGATTCCATGAGGGCGTTGTCGTAGGGGTCCGGGGCGCGCTCGGCGACCGGGTCGGCGATGGTGCTGATGACCTTCTTACCTCGCACGGCGCTGGTGATGCCGAGTTCGCGCATCAGTCGCTCGACGGTACATCGGGCCACCGCGTGGCCTTGCCGACCCAGCTCGCGCCAGATCTTCCGAGCCCCGTAGACACGGTAGTTGGCGTGGTAGACCTTCTGGATGAGCTCCTTGAGTTCCTCGTCGCCACAACTAGTACGGCCGGGCACGGGATGTGAGGCTGCTGTCGCAGAGCGGGCAGGTAAACGGATTTCTGATCCCCAGTCTCGATGGAGCGGGCCGCGACCCAGCAGGGGCCCTTCTAAGCACGTGGCCGCAGGTTCGAGTCCTGCCGAACGATCGAGCCTGCGGGACTAGACGGCTGTCAGCGGGATACGGACGCGGTTGGTGCGTCGTTCTCGGTGCCGGACAGTGCCGCGTCCACAGCGGCCGCGGCGTGGAGTCGTGCGGTGGGGAAGACCGGGACGGGACTGTCCTCGGAACCGATGAGAAGCTCGATTTCGGTGCAGCCCAAAATGATGCCTTCCGCACCGCCTGCGACCAGGTCCGTGATGACCTTCTGGTAAGCGGCGCGTGACTCGTCCCGCACGATGCCCAGGCAGAGTTCCTCGTAGATCACGTGGTGAACGGTCGTGCGCCCGTCAGCGTCCGGGATTCGCACATCGAGTCCGCCGGCTTCGAGACGGCCTCGGTAGAAATCCTGCTCCATTGTGAACGCGGTGCCCAGCAGGCCGACTCGGTGCAGGCCTGACGCCCGTACGGCCTCTGCGGTGGCGTCGGCCAGGTGCAGCAGGGGGATGGAGACCGCCGCCTCGACACGGTCGGCGACCTTGTGCATGGTGTTGGTGCAGATCAGCACCATGTCTGCGCCGGCTGCCTCGAGAGCCTGAGCAGCCGCAGCCAGGATCTCGCCGGCCTCCGTCCAGCGGCCCTGGACCTGCAACTGCTCGATCTCCGCGAAGTCCACCGAGTAGAGCACGCACCGCGCCGAGTGGAGTCCGCCGAGGCGGTCGCGCGTGAACTCGTTCAACAACCGGTAGTACTCCGCTGTCGACTCCCAGCTCATCCCACCGATCAGCCCGATCGTCTTCATCGCCACGCCCCTCACGTCGACTCCGAGCGGCATCGGGTTCGCCACCGGAGGCCTCCATATGAGGAATCAAGCATGGCAGACCCCGATATATAGCCTCGCTTGGAGTCAGTGAGCGCACTCGACCGGCTCGCACAGGTCACGGGCATCCGCTCAAGCGGCAGTGGGCCACTCGTCACTCTCGCTGACCATGACGGTCAGCACTGCGTGATCCGGCTGGATTCTCGCTCTTCTGGCGCATCCACCCCGTAGCCGCCCCAGGGGTGGGTGGCGGGGCGACCAGCACCGTCAGGGCGCTGGGTCTCCGTCAGAGTGTCAGGTCCATCATGCCTTGTCACAGGCTCCCGGGGTAGGACGGAGAGCACGCCCGGGTTCCCTTGCCCGCATGTGTCGTTCGCCCGCAGACTCGACGGCATCCACTCCCACGGCCGCGTGTCGGCGCCTGTCCCCAGGTGCCGGTGCGTACGTCGTGCTGCCCCGCCGTCGACGGTGGGCGGGAGTGCCGGGTTGAAGGGGGAACGCGATGGATCAGGATGCGGTACTGCGGGCGAGGGCGCTGCTGCTCAGCTCGAACCGGCGGGTATTGCGAGGGCCAGAGGCACTGTGGGTCTACCGGGTACTGACGCAGGTCGGGCCCGAGGTATACGGGTCGAAGCTCGCGTATGTGCTGGTCGAGGCCAGCCGGTCAGCCAGGGTGAGCGAGCTGCCGCAGGTCAGGCTGGCGCTGCTGGACGAGGCGGTCGAGGTCGCACAAGCGCTGGACGGAGCGAACCCGTTCCGCGCGAAAGTGCTGGCCAACGCAGTGGACGCCCGTCGGCAGGAGCTGACCGATTCCGTCGGCGGGGCCACTACTCAGGCCAAGGAACCTCACGGCTGACCGGTGGTCCTGCTCTCGTCGGTCCTGGCGATCACGTAGTGCGCTCGGGCTGAGTGGCAGGCCTGGCGGTGCGTAGCCCTGCGACCCGCCGGCCGCGCGACTCGGGGGTGGACGATGCCGGACCTACTGCCGCAGCACGACGGCCTGACGGACCACCAACCGCCCGCAACGACCAGCCATGTTCTGCGGCTCCTGCCGGGGGCACCGCCGCGCCCCGCCGATCCGAACCGGATCGGATCGGCGGGGCGTTTTCGCAGGTCAGAAGCCAGCCAGCGGGGCCGCTCACGCCCGGGTGCGGCGGCCGGGGCCTGGATACGACCTTGCGGGGGCGAGTCAGGACGGCTCAGGGCGGTGCCGCGGTGCCGTCAGTGGTCTCGCGAGCTGCGGTCGTCAGATCGACGTGTCGCCCTGGCCACGTTCCAGGCGCTGCTTCAGGGTCGCCAGGTTGGTCGGCATCTCCTTGCGGGCCTCACGGCGTACGACGAGCGGGACGAGGAGCTTGCCGATCCCGTGGCCTTCGAAGTCCACGGCGATGGTCAGGCGGGATCGGTCGGCGGTCAGGGGCTTGACGGTGACGTCGACGATGGCGCGGACGGGCCCGTCGATGCCCCGAACGCCCCATGTCTCGGGTGGGTTGACGTGGACGACTTCGGAGGTGCTCGGACGGTTGGCGCCGCCGATACGCCGGGTGGTCCGGCACCGGGCCCCTACGGCGGGGGTACCCGGCTGGTCGATGTGGCCGTCGATGACGCCCGCCTGCCACTCGTGGAAGCGGGTCGGGTCGATGGCGTAGGCGAACACGTCTTCCGCCGGCCGGTCCACATCAGTGCTGACGGTGATCGGTGACATTCAGCTGCCCTCCGTGAACAGGGCCGCGTAGCGCGTCAGATACAGCGGCCATCCTGCGTCGTGGGCGACGCCGTCGCTGACGGCCTGCCAGCCGGGGCCGTGCCGATCGATGTGGCGGTGCTCCAGCTCCACCCGGGTGCGGTGCGGGGTCTCGGCGACGAACGTGACCTCGACTTCGCTGGTGTGGTCCGGGTCGGTCTCGATCTGCCACTGCGGGCTGATGTCCCAACTGAACACGACCCGATCCGGCGGTTCGAAGGCCAGGACACGAGCCCAGCGGCACTCGCTGCCGTCGACGCCCCGGTCGTAGATGTGGCCGCCGACCTTCGGTTCGAACACCGTCTCGGCGATCGCGACGCCGAGCAGGTTGTGCTCCGGCGGTTTGAAGTCGCCGAACCGCTCGGTGAACACGGAAAAGGCCCGCTCGATCGGCGCCTCTACGACGATCTCCCTGCGAACCACGGCAGCCGCTGCCTGAGTCATGGCTTCTCCTCGGTCTGGTCCACGACGTCCTGATAGCCGTCCAACGCGCGGTTCCAGAACGTCTCGAGCTGATCACGCAGCGCGGCCACGCCCGCCGGATTCAGCCGATAGACCCGGCGGGTGCCGACCGCACGGTCGGTCACCAACCCTGCGTCCTTGAGCACCTTCAGGTGCTGGGATACCGCCGGCCGACTGATCGGCAACTGGTCGGCCAGCTCACCGACGGCGTGCGGTCGCTGCGCCAAACACTCGACTATGGAACGCCTGGTGGGATCCCCCAAGGCGTCAAAGCCATCGCCAGCTCGGTAAGTACCCACGAACAGTAAGCTACAACTTACGGATACTCGGGTCAAGGCCTGGCGCTGTGCGGGAGGGCCGCTCCGGGGCGCCGGGGCTCTCCGGGAGCGGCAGTTCGGCCCAGATGGTCTTGCCGCGGGCGTGGTAGCGGGCGCCCCAGAGCTGGGTGAACTGGGCGATCATGTACAGCCCGCGCCCTCCCTCGTCGGTCTCCAGTGCGCGCCGGATGTGCGGGGAGGTACTGCTGCCGTCGGTGACCTCGCAGACAAGGGTGCGGTCGCGGATCAGTGTCAGCCGGATCGGCGGCTTGCCGTAGCGGATGGCGTTGGTGACCAGTTCGCTGACCACCAGTTCCGTGGTGAACGCGAGGTCCACCCGATCCGCCAGGTCCCACTCGGCCAGCTGTCGAGCTGTCAGCGTACGTGCCTCACGCACGATCTCGGGCTCGGACGCCAGCTCCCAGGTGACGTGGCGGTCGGCGTCCAGTCCGTGGACCCGCGCCACGAGCAGCGCCACATCGTCCTGCGGGTGGATCGGCAGCATCTGGCGGATCACGGCCTCGCAGACGTCGTCGAGCGCAAGCCCGGAGACAGGCTGGCCGGAGACAGGCTGGCCGGAGAGGGGCTGGTCGGAGAGCGGCTGGCCGGACAGCACCTCGCGGAGCCGTTCCGCCCTGCTGGCGGTGCCCTGCTCCGGCGACTTCAGCAGAGCACCGGTGTACAGCACGAGCAGGTCCCCGTCGGCCAGGGTCAGCTCACCGCTCTCGAACGGCGCTCCGCTGCCTCCGAGAGCAGGACCGCCCGGCAGCTCGAGGAACTCCACCCTCCCGTCCGCCGACACGCGCGCGGGCGACGGATGACCGGCCCGGGCCATGGTGCAGCGCCGTGAGATGGGATCGAAGACCGCGTACAAGCAGGTCGTTCCGGCCGCCCCGCCGGTGAGCCCTTCGCCGCTCTCGTCGACATCGTCGCTCTCGTCGCTCTCGTCCTGGAACCGGTTGACCTGGTCGTCCAGGTGGGTGAGCACCTCCTCGGGCGGCAGGTCGAGGTCCGCGAGCGTGCGCATCGCGGTGCGCAGCCGGCCCATGGTCACTGCCGAGTGCAGGCCGTGCCCGCCGACGTCTCCCACCGCCAACGCCACCCGCGCGCCCGACAGCGGGATCACGTCGAACCAGGCGCCTCCCAGCTCCAGGTGGCCGCCGGCCGGCAGGTAGCGCGACGCCGCCTCCACGGCACCGAGCGTGGGCAGTCGCCGTGGCAGCAGGCTGCGTTGCAGTGCCAGCGCGGTCGTTCGCTCCCGGGTGTACCGGCGCGCATTGTCGATGCACACGGCGGCACGTGCGACGAACTCCTGGGCCAGCAGCACGTCGTCCGCCTCGAACTGGTGCGCACGCTGGAAGCGTACGAAGACCACCGTGCCAAGTGCCGCGCCCCGTGCGGCCATCGGCACCAGCAGCCAGGAGTGGACTCCGAGTTCACCGACCAGCGCGGCCCGACGGGGATCGAACGCGGTCAGCTCGGCGAGCACCTCCGGACCCGTCAGAAGCACGGGTTCACCGCTCGCCATGGCCCGGGTGAACAGGGAGCTCGGCCCGGAGGTGAAGGGGTCGACATCTCCGGTCGCGACCGCCACCTGCCCCGGGCCCCCGAGGACGGACGAACTCGCCGCACGGCGCAGCGGCACGGCGTCCGCGATCGGACCGGCCGTCGGCTCCTCGCCGCCGAACACCGGGTCCAGCAGGTTGACATAGGCGTGGTCGGCGAACGCCGGGACGGCCAGATCGGTCAACTCCTGCGCGGTGTCCAGGACATCGAGGCTGCCGCCGATCTTCGAACTCGCGTCGTTGACCAAGGCCAACCGCTCCTGGGCCCGCACTCGCTCGGTCACGTCGAACACCGCGTGGACGATTCCGATCACCTCCCCCGAGCGGTTTCGCAGCGGCAGGATGGTCTCCGACCAGGTACGGTCCCGGTCGGGGTCGGCGGGAACGCGGCCACGCACCTCGGTGGCGACCATGGCCACACCGGTGGCCAGCACCTGCCGCTGCCGGGCCTCGAAAGCCGTCAGGTCCAACAACCCGGCGGGGGCGATCTCCCGCATGGTGCGCCCGAAGGAGTCCTGGTCCGGAAAGCCCGCCCCCTGACGGGCTCTGCGGTTCTGCGCGACGAAGCGCAGCCGGGTGTCGAAGACGTCGACGATGAACGGGGACTCGTTGAAGAGGCTCCCCAGGATCGCGCGGCCGAGGTTACGCCGGCGAAAGTCATCGGTGCTCTCGGCGTGGACCAGCCAACACGGCTGACCGGAAGCGCCGGTCAGGGGATGGGCCCAGATGGCCACCCGCAGCCGCCCACCGTGCCGGTGCCGCAGGACCACCTGTCCGAGGAAGGCCGTGTCCTGCGCCCGGAAGCGCCCCGTGAGGTTGGCGACCTCGGCGTGGCTGTCCAGCAGTTCGGTGGCGGACCGTCCCTGGACCTCGTCCACGGTGTATCCGAGCAGGCGCTCGGCGCCCGGGCTCCAGCTCATCAGCACGCCGCGCGCGTCCACCACCGCGTATGACTCGTCCCCCGGCTCGGGGAGCTCACCGAAGGTGTCGTGGAACACCGCCTCGCGCATGTGTCACACCCACCTCGCGACTCGCGGGCACTCGACCGCGCCACCCGCAATCGACGCCTGCGGCGGCCTGGGGGTCCTCTCCTTGGCTGATCCACCAACCCAGGAAAGCCTATCGCCGGCTCGCACCGCCCGCCGGTCAGCGCACGGCGGTGACCGGCATGGCGAGGGGCCATGGCGTTTCGTCGCGCCGGGCGGGGCCTGACCTTCCCACGGATCGTCCTGCGCCATCGATAAGCGTACTTTTGCAAGGGTCAAAATTTTACTTTTCAACCTTCCTTTTGATGCCAAATCGCCGGTTTGATCTACGAATCACAGGTGTGCGAGGCTGTGTCCTGGCAGGCAGTTACCGCTGAGTAGCTCGCCGTGCCCATCGCGTGCTGACGTCCCGGGGAGAGTGGCGGACGTCGCACATCGCAGCCGGGGTGGCATGGGGCGCAACCCACGTGAGCCGCCCGGTGCGAGGTCCCGGTGGTCACCGGGACGACCTTCCATCCAACCTGGGGAGCGTGTGGACCGATGCTGAACCGCGGTGTCGATACAGCGATATTGCAGAGTGAGATCGAGGAGCTCTGGGAGCTGCGGGACGAGGTCTCGCTCCAGTCGGCCGAGGCCGTGGCCGCTGTCGACGCGGCGATCGAGCTGCTGGACACCGGCCGCGCCCGGGTGGCCGAACTCGTCGCCGGGGAGGTCGTGGTCCACGAGTGGCTGAAGAACGCGATCCTCCTGCTGTACAAGCAGGCCCAGCCGGAGAACTCGCGGTTCGGCCCGTTCGAGTGCGCTGACAAGATTCCGCTGAAGTCCGGGATCAGTGCGTCCGGTGTGCAGGTGTCACCGGGCGCCGTGATCCGCCGGGGCAGCTACCAGGAGCCGGGCGCTGTGGTGATGCCGAGTCACATCGGCATCGGCTCGTACGTCGGCGAGGGCACCCTGGTCGATTCGTGGGTCGGGATCGGGTCGTGCGCCCAGATCGGCCGCAACGTCCACCTTTCCGGCGGGGTCGGCCTGGGCGGCATGATCGAGCCGCCGATGGCCAGGCCGGTGGTGATCGAGGACGATGCCTTCATCGGCGCCCGGGCGATGATCTACAGCGGCGCCCGGGTCGGTGAAGGTGCGCTGCTGGGGGCCGGGGCCCTGCTGACCGACACCATTCCGGTGATCGACGCCGCCACCGGTGAGGAACTGAGCCGGGGCGAGGTCCCGCCGTGGACGGTCGCCGTTCCCGCCAGCCGTCCGCGCGAATTCACCGGCGGCACCTTCGGCCTGCCCTGCCTTCTGGTGATCAAGCACTTGAAGAAGGGCGAGCGTCACGACAAGGCCAGGCTCAACGATGCGGTGCGTACACCGCCCGTCGTCCTCTGACGCCCACCGCCTTCGGTCACTCCGCCTCCAGTCGACAAGTCGAGGAATCTGCCCCCATGTCTGCCACCGGAATCACCCCGGTTCTGAACCGCAACCCCGAGCTCAGGGATCTCCAGTCCCGGCTCCTGGCCTTCCTGGACGCCCACCTGCCCGTACCGGTCTGCGAGGACGACAGCCGGCCCGACTGGCTCGAGCTGCGTGAAGCGGCCGCGGCCGCAGGGCTCACCGGCATCGACGTCGCTCCGCCGGACGGGACAGACGGGCCGAACGCGGCAGACGGGCCGGACAGGCGGGACGAGCCGAACGGGTCTCGGCTGGTCGCCCAGGGCCTTGCCATGTTCCTTGCGGGGCAGCGGGATTGCGACGCGCGCGAGGTCTTCAGTACCGGGCACGGCGCGATGCCGCTGCGCTACGGGTCACCGGCCGTCGCCCGGCGGATACGTGAACAGGTCGTCTCGGGCGGGAAGTTGGCAGGGGTCGCGTCCAGCGAGCCGCACTCGGGATCGGACCTTCGGGGCTTTCGCACCGTCCTGGTCGACCACGGTGACCACTTCCTGCTGTCGGGCTCGAAGGGGCTGATCAGCAGGGTCGAGGAGGCCTGCGGCTTCGTCGTGTTCTGCAAGCTCATCGACCGGCGGGACGTCGGCGTGGTCGACCTGCGCAGCGTGCCGCTGTCCGCGGTGTGGGTACCGATGGACGCCACGGGCGTGCTGACCGAGACCACCGACCCGCTGGGGATGCGGGGGTGGAGCTTCGGGCACCTGCACTTCGTCAACACCCGGCTGGACAAGGACCTCCTGCTCGGCGAACCCGGCGACGGCCGCCGGATCTTCGACACGCACTTCTCCGCCTGGCGGTTGATGATGTCGCTGCTCTGCCTCGGTGCCGCTGCCGCCGCGATCCAGGAGTCCGTGGCCCGCACCCGGCGCCGCCGCGTGGGCCGGGTGCCGCTGTCCGCAATCCCCTCCGTCGCCGCCCGCCTGGGCACCTGCGCGGCCGAGGTCGAAGCCGCCACCGCCTGGTGCTTCTCGCTCCTGGAGCGCATCGACCAGGGCACTGTCGACGTCGCCGCCTGCTCGGCCGCCAAGGCCCTGGCCACCGACACCGCCTACCGGGCCGTGGACCTCGCCCTCCAACTGCACGGCAGTGAGGGATACACCCGGCACACCCCGATGGAGAAGCGACTGCGCGACATCCGCGGGCTGCGCATCGCCGACGGTCCCAACGACACGCTCTACAGCGTGCTGGCCCACTCCATGCTGACGGAGGACCAGTTGACGGAGACTCACTCGACGGAGGAACAGCGGGCCGCAGCTCAGCAGGCCGAAGCCGCCCGTCTCCTCGCCCACCACTGACACCGACGCAACGAGCCGCAGATGCCGATCACCACGAGCACACAGCACTTCCGGACCGAGACAGCGGAAATCCTCGACACGTTGGAGGCCCACCCCGAGCGCACGGCCCTGGTCCACCAAGGACGTCGCATCACCTCCGGTGAACTGCGCGACCTCACCCACCGCCTGGCCCGGGCCATGCGGGCGCAGGGCATCGACCGCGGGCAGACCGTGACCCTGCTGAGCGGCAACCTGCCGCAGGCCGTCGCCGCGCGCTACGCCGCCAACCTGATCGGCTGCCGCGTCAACCAGCTCTACAACAAGCTGCCGGTCGACACCCAGGCCACCATGGTCCGGGACGTCGAGACCCGCGCGCTGATCGTCGATCCCCGCCACGCGGACCGGGCCGCCGGGATCACCGGCCGCACCCCGGTCGCGACCGTCCTGGTCCTCGGTCCCGCCGAGGTGGGCACGGATCTGGTGGGCACGGATCTGCTGGGCACGGATCCGGTGGGCACGGATCTGCTGGCGCTGGCCGCCGACCAGTCGGCCGACCCGTTCCCCTGCCAGGCCCGGCCGCAGGACGTGCGCACCATCCGGCACTCCGGCGGTACCACCGGCCACTCCAAGGGGATCTGCGTCGGCTACGGGCAGGTCCGCCGTTTCGGCCCCGACCTGCCCGACGACCCGACAGAGCCGCTGCGGCTGCTGGTGTGCACCACCATCGCCCATGCCGCCGGTCAGATGACGGACAAGGTGCTGCGGGCCGGCGGCAGCGCGCTGCTGCTGGACGACTTCGACCCGGCCACCGTGCTCAGCACGATCGAGCAGGAACGCATCACCGACGTGTTCCTGATGCCACCGCTGCTGTACCAGCTGATGGACCACCCGCAGGCGGACCGCGCCGACACCACCAGCCTGCGCCGCCTCACCTACGGCGGCTGCCAGGCCTCACCGGCGCGGCTCGCCGACGCGATCCGACGCTTCGGTCCGGTGCTGGTCCAGCTCTACGGGCAGCACGAGGCCGGCATCGTCAGCGTCCTCGACGCCGCGGACCACGATCCGCGCCGCCCGGAGCGGCTGCGGTCCGTGGGCCGGATCGCGCCCGGGTACCAGGTGGCGATCCGCGACGAGGCGGGCCGCGAGCTGGCCACCGGTGAGCGCGGCGAAGTCTGCGTGCGTTCGGACAGCCTCATGCAGGGCTACTGGAAGCAGCCGGAGCTGACCGCCGAGGTCCTCAAGGACGGCTGGCTGCACACCGGGGACATCGGGTACCTGGACGCCGACGGCTATCTGACCATCGTCGACCGGCTGAAGGACCTGATCAACACCGGCGGCGGCCACGTGTACACCTCCGAACTGGAGGACCTGCTCAACTCCCATCCCCAGGTGCGGCAGAGCGCGGTCTTCGGCGTCCCGGACGCCGACCGGGTGGAGCGCGTGCACGCCGTGGTCGTACCGGTGCCGGGCAGCCGGGTCGACGCCGGCGAACTGTGCGCCATGGTGCGCGAGGGGCGCGGCACGATGTACGAGCCGTACCGTGTCACGTTCCGCGACGCGTTGCCGCTGACCGACGCCGGCAAGCCAGACAAGAAGGTGCTGCGGTGGCAGGCTGAGGGACTCCGGGAATCCACCGGGTCGTAGGCCGCGCGGACACAGGGACACAGGGACACGCGGACACGCGGACGCACGGGCGTGCGGGCGTGCCGGCGTGCGGACGTGCCGGCGGCGCCAGGCCCGTACGGGTGGACTCGCCGAGCGGCGTCCGGGAGTGCGGGGTCCGGCGCCGCAGCGGGTGGTGACGTTGCCTGGCAAGGTCCCCTCACCCCACCGGAAGAGACGCCCCGTCATGCGCCGTGCCCCCGCCCGCCGACTCGCCACCGCCCTGCTCGCCCTCTCCACGCTGGCCCCGCTCGCGCTGGCCGCGCCCCAGGCCCAGGCCGCCCCGCCGACGGCCGTCGTCTCCGCCACCGACCCGTCCGCGGACGACTGCCCGCCCCACGGCCTGGATCCCGCGATCGTGGCCCGCCTCGACCAGGCGATCGAGCAGACCCGCCAGGAGGCCGGCGTCCCCGGCGTGACCGTCGGACTCTGGTTCCCCGGCCAGGGCAGCTACATCCGGTCGACCGGCACGGCCGACACCGCGACCGGTGCGCCGATGAAGCCGTACCTCAACATGCGGCTCGGCAGCGTGACCAAGACCTTCACCGCCACCGCCGTCCTGGAACTGGTCGACGACGGGCTGGTCGGCCTGGACGACCCGATCTCCGCCTACCTGGACGGCGTCCCCGACGGCGAGCACATCACCATCCGGCAGCTGGCCGAGATGCGCAGCGGCCTGTTCACCTACAGCGCCGACCCGGACTTCCAGCACGCGCTGTTCAGCGACCCGACCCGCCCGTTCACCCCGCAGGAGCTGCTGGCGTACGCCTTCCGCCACGACAACGTCTTCCCCCCGGGTACGCAGTTCCAGTACTCCAACACCAACTACATCCTGCTCGGTCTGCTGGTGGAGAAGCTCGCCAAGATGCCGCTCGCCGACTTCATCCACCAGCGTGTCCTCGAGCCCTCCCGCCTGCACCACACGCTCTTCCCGCAGGGCGCCGAGTTCCCGAAGCCGCACGCGCACGGCTACACCAACCAGACGCTGACCGGCGCGATCGCCGACACCACCCACTGGAACCCGAGCTGGGGCTGGGCGGCCGGCGCGATGATCTCCGACCTGCACGACATGCACCACTGGGCCAAGGACCTCGCCACCGGCACCCTGCTCTCCCCGGCCACCCAGGCACAGCGGGAGAAGTTCATCCCGGTCCCCGGATTCGACGGCGCGGGTTACGGGCTGGGCCTCTTCAACACCCACGGCTGGATCGGGCATAACGGGTCGCTGCCCGGCTACGAGAGCGTGGTGATGTACCTGCCGGAGCAGGACGCCACGATGGTGATCTTGCTCAACACCGACATCCTGCACAACGGTTTCGAACCGAGCACCCTCATCGCCAAGGCGATCACCTCGATCGTCACCCCGGACCACGTCTACGAGCTCCCGGCCGAGGGCTGACCACGGCGGACGCCCCGCCCGGGGTGCACCACCAACCGCCCCGTCACTCGGCCGGCCCGAGTGGCGGGGCGGACCGGATGCCGAACTCCCGCCGCAGTGCGGAACGCGCAGCCAGGTACCCGGACATGCCATGCACCCCCGGCCCCGGCGCGGCGGCCGCGGAGCACAGGTACACCCCGCGCATCGGCGTGCGGTAGGGGTCCCAGCGCGGCCCGGGGCGCAACAGCGACTGCTTGACGGTCACCGCACCCGAGGCGATGTCACCGCCGACGTAGTTCGGGTTGTAACTCTCCAGCGCTGCGGCACTCACCCCACGGCGGGCCACCACGGTGTCCCGGAAGCCCGGTGCGTAGTGCTCGATCCGCGCGGTCACCAGCTCGACGGGGTCCGTGGGGTCCCCGTTGGGCACGTGCGCGTAGGCCCAGACCGGTCGTTGCCCGTCCGGCGCCGCCCGGCCGGGGTCGACCGCGCAGGGATCGACCACCAGGACGAACGGTGTGTCACCGTGCCGTCCCCGGGCCACTGCCGTCTCCTGACGGAAGACCTCCCGCTGGATGCCGCCGAGATGAACGGTTCCGGCCCGGCCGACCAGCGGTTCGGCCCACGGGATCGGTCCGCTGACCAGATAGTCGACCTTGGCCGCACCCGGACCGTTGCGCAGCGCGCGCAGCATCCTCCGATAGCCGGCCGGCACCAGTTCCTGACCGATCGTCAGGAACTCTCTGGCCCCTACGTCGAGCAGCACCGCCCGGACACCGGCGAACCGCCGCAGGTCCGTGACGCGCTGTCCCGGGTGGATCCGGCCGCCGTGCGCCGCCAGGTCGGCGGCCAGCACCTCGGCGATCCGCCCGCTGCCGCCCCGGGGCAACGGCCAGCCGCTGCCGTGGGCGAGATGCCCCAGCAGCAGCGCGACGGCCGCCGAGGCCGGGGTCGGCATCGCCCCCACCACATGCGCCGCCACCCCCGACAGCAAGGCCGCCGCCTCCTCACCGGCGAACTGCCGGGTGGCCAGCGGGCTGCCATGGCGCAGGATCCGGCCGGCCAACAGGAGGGCGACGAGCGGATCGGCCGCCGGGTTCGGCCGGCCGGACAGCATCAGGTCCACCACACCACGGCTGCGGTCGAGCAGCGGACGCATCAGGGCCTCCCAGCGGCGCCCGTCCGGGCCGAGCCGTTCACAGGTCCTCGCCAGGCTGTGGAAGGCGAGCGCGGCCCGGCCGCCCTCCAGCGGATGGGCGTAGCTGATCTCCGGCCGCAGGAGTTCGACCCCGCGCGCGACGAGGTCGAACTCCCGGAAGAAAGGGGAGGCGGCGGCCATCGGGTGCACGGCCGAACAGACGTCGTGGACCACGTCCGCCCGGAACAGCGCCTTCGAGCGCAAGCCGCCGCCGATCTCCTCCGCCGCCTCGAACACCTCGACGGCGAGTCCGGCCCTGGCCATGGTCACCGCAGCGGCCAGACCGTTCGGCCCGCTGCCCACCACGACGACATCCGCGGTCATCGGGCGATCGGCCCCAGCGGACCGCGCGGACCGGGGCGACGCCCGGCGGGCGCCCTCACCGCGTGCTCCACTGCTTGAGCGCCGCACGCAGCACCGGCCCGAGCTGCGCCACCGCCGCCGCGTCGAGCATCCGCAGCTGCGGCTGGTCGACCTGATGCGCCCACACGGTGCCCTCCACGTGCGGGGACCAGCTGCCCACGGGGTCGGCGAGGGCACGCCCGCCGGGGGTCGGGACGGCGGCGGCGGCGAAGAGCAGCAGGTCGCCACGGAAGACGCCGGGACGCAGCAGCGGGATGAGCCGGAGGTGGTTGGCGCAGACCGCCAGCACGGCGTCGATGGTGGCCTCGTCGAAGGCCGTCGGCGCGCTGGTCAGCTTCTCCAACTCGTGCAACAGGGCGCGTCGGTCGAACTCGGCCGTGCTCGCGGGGGTGGCAGGTCGCGGGTAGCCGTCCAGGCTGGCCAGCAGGCCGACCTCGCAGCCGGACTGCTGGAGCCGGGTGGCGGTCAGGTGGGCCAGGGTGCCGCCGAAGGAGGTGCCGAGCAGGTGGTAGGGCCCGGCCGGCTGGGCGGCGCGGATCTGGGTGACCAAGTCGGTGATCAGCTCGTCGGGGTCGGTCAGCGGGTGCCGGCCGGGGATCAGGCCGCGCGCCTGGAGGCCGATCAGCGGTTGCCCGGGCTCCAGTTGGGCGGCCAGCGCGCGGTACGGCCAGGCGATGCCGCTCAGTGGTGGCAGGCAGAAGAGCGCGGGGCGCCCGGGCTCCCCGGCACGCAGCAGCACCGGGGTGTCCAGCGGATGGGTGGCCGGCGCCTGGTCGACGTCGGTCTTCGGCTGCTGAGTCTGCTGGGCCTGTTGGGCCTGTTGGGCCTGTTGGGGCTGCCAGGTCTGCTGGGCCTGCTGGGCCTGCTGAGTCCGGCCAGGTCGCTGAAGCCGCTGATCGGCGGGGCCGACGAAGTCCAGCCGCCCGTCCGGCAGTCGGCGGGCCAGGTCGCCGGTGCGGTACATCCGGCTGCCGGGCGGCCCGTACGGGTCGGCGACGAACCGGGCGGCCGTCAGGGCCGGTTGCCCGTGGTACCCCTCGGCCACCCCCAGCCCCGCGACGTACAGCTCGCCGACGGCCGGCGCCGCGACCGGGCGCAGCCCGGGATCCAGCAGGTGCACCCGGGTCCCCGGCAACGGCCGCCCGATACCGGGGAGTTCACCCGGCACCAGCACCTCGCTCAGGGTGGCCGCGACCGTGGTCTCGGCCGAGCCGTAGCCGGTGAAGAGCGTGTACCGCCCCGCGTACCGCTCGACCAGCTCGGCGGGGCAGGCCTCGCCGACCGTGACCACCACCGTGCCGGGCGCCAGCGCGCCCTCGGGCAGTGCGGCCAGCGTGGCGACCGGCATGATCACGTGGGTGGGGGTGTGCGCGACAGCGGTGCCGGGGATCGGCTCCCGGCGCGTGGTGGGGCCGTCGGGGGTGAGCACCAGCGCACCGCCGCTGAGCAGCGTCATGCTGAACTCGCGGACGGCCGCGTCGAAACTGGTGGAGGCGTGCTGCAGCACCCGGCTGCGCTCGCTCAGACCCAGCCGCTCGATGTGGGCGGCGGCCAGCGCGAGCAGGCCCCGGTGCGGGACGGCGACGGCCTCGGGGGCGCCGACCCCGTGGGCGCCGGCGGGCTGGATCAGGTAGGCGATGTCCTGCGCGGTCAGCGGACGGGTCCGTTCGGCGTCGGTCACCGGGTCGGCGTTGAGACCGAACAACTCGGCCACGGTCAGCGGGTCGTCCAGCTCCACGGCGCTCGGCGTGCCCGGCAGCCGGGGCACCGTGCTGCGGGTCACCAGCAGCACCGGCCTTGCGACGGCCAGCAGTCGGCCGGTCCACTGGCCTTGCGCGACCGGGTCCAGCGGGACGTAGCCGGCGCCGGACTTGAGCACCGCCAGGATGGCGATCAGCTGGTCGGCCGAGCGCGGCAGCGCGAGTGCGACCAGCTCACCGGGGCCCGCGCCGCGCGAGATCAGCAGCCGGGCCAGCCGGTTGGAATAGTCCTCGAGGTCGGCATAGCTGACGGTCCGTGAGCCGTGCACCAGCGCGACGTGGTCCGGGGTCGTGGCCGCCTGGGCGCTGAACGCGTCCGGGAAGAGCCCGCCCACCGACGGCTCCGCGACCAGCGTCTCCTCGACCAGCCCCTGCTCGATCAGCGACTGCTCGCCCGGCGGCAGGTCGCACGCCGAGGCCCGGCTCACCGGTACGCCGCGGCGGGCCGGACCCGCCAGGAACTCCTTGCCGCTGCGCCCTGCCATCGTGCTTCCCGTCGTCGTCGCGTCATCAGCTCCGAGGGGAGGAACGAGGGCATCGACGAGCCGTTTCGCCCGTTTGCCGCCGACCACCCGGACGAGCGACGCGACGACGGATGACGCTACCGCCTCATCACTGCGCGAGCCGCAGCTCCGCCGACCGGACCAGGACCGCCTCCCCCGCCAGCCCGCGCGGCAGCCGCAGCGCGATCGCCGCGTCGTACCCGGACGGCACGTCGACCGCCCGCAGCTCCCAGCCCGCGGGCGGCCGCGCGCCACCGGCCGCCGGCACCTCGAACCCCGGGCCCAGACCCACGTAGTCCTTGTCCGCGCCCTGGCCGAGCCCCATCCCCGTCCCCTTGAGGTAGGCCTCCTTGCGCACCCAGCAGCGCAGCGCGCCGGCCGCCCAGCGTTCCGGCCGCAGCTCGGCCAGCGCGGCGAGTTCCGCCTGCTCGGCCGGGTGCAGTTGGGTCACCACCTCCGCGCCGGCCCCGGGCTCGAAGGCGCCGCCCAACTCGACGTCCGCGCCGACCGGATCGGCGGCCAGCGCGATCAGCGCCAGTCCGGCGGCGTGCGAGAGCGAGAACTCCAGGCCGGGGTCGTGCGCCTGCTCCGGCCGGCCGTGCGGTTCGCCGCAGCCCGGACAGGAGGCCCGACGGAACGTCACCTCCTCGGGCCGGCGGCCCAACCGCTCGGCCAGCAGCCTGCGCAGCGCGACGTGGGCGACCTGGTAGAGCGCCCGGTCCTCGGCACGCCGGAACGCGGTGGACCGCCGCCGCTCCTGCTCGTCCAGCACCCCACCGGCGGCGGCCTCGGCCACGGCCGCACTGGCCGGGGTCACCGCGACCCAGCGGACCTCGACCTGCCCCGGCTCCATCCTGCCCGCCCCACCCACTCCAGCCACTCCCTCTCGCTCACCGAGCCACTCGCCCGGCCGACTCAGATCCCCGAGACCGTCCCCGACGCGATCCGCACCACCCCGTCGGCCCGCGCCGCCAGCGCCAACCGCAGCCGGGGCCCGCGCGCCTCGCCGAGCAGCGGGTAGGCCTGCTCGGGCTCGACCCAGCGGTACTCCTCCAACTCGCTCTCCTGCAAAGTGATCACGGTGTCCACCGGCACCGTGCCCGCGTCGAACATGAAGTGCACGGCCGGGTGGTCCAGCTGCCCGGAAGGGTGGGTCCAACCGACCACCAGCAGCGAGCCGACCTCCCGGTCCAGCCCGGTCTCCTCCAGCAGTTCACGCTTCGCGCACTGCAGCGCGTCCTCGCCCAGGTCGATGGTGCCGCCGGCGAACTGCCAGCCGGGCCGGTAGTTGGGCTTGAGCACCAGCACCCGGCCCGCCTCATCGGTGAGCAGGCAGCCGGCGGCGGTGTAGGAGCGCGGAAGCGAGGCGAGCCAGGCGTCCCGGGGTAGCAACTGCTCCTGGTCCACTTGTCGACTCCTCTGCGCGGTGCGGTGGTCTCGTCGTGCGCATTCAACCACGACCCCTTCCCCGAACGGCGCTCCCGCCCGGGAACGGGGCGCCCCGGCTCGGTCCCCGAACTCCGGGGCTCTGCTGGCGATCAGCCGGTGATCGAGGCGGTGGCTCCGGTGGCCTCGGCGCTCCCGACGGCCACCGACCCCGTCACCCCCGCCCCCGGCGGGTGCCACCCACCCCGCCTGCAAGAGTGGGGCCCATGACCGACCAGACGCCCCTCACCGCCGACCGCGCCGAACTCCCCTCCCCCGTGCCCGGTCTGCGCGCCTTCCACAACGGCACCGACGGCGTGGCCGTGCTCCTGCTGGACCGCCCCGAGCGGCGCAACGCCGTGACGCTCGCGATGTGGCAGGCGCTGCCCGGGCTGCTGGCCGCGTTGGCGGCCCGGCCCGGGGTGCGGGCGCTGCTGGTGACCGGGGCCGAGCGCACCTTCAGCGCGGGGGCGGACATCGGCGAACTCGCCCAGGTGTACGGCGAGCCGGCGAGCGCGGACGCCTATCATGCGCGCAATGTCGAGGCGGAGCAGGCGCTGGCCGCCTTCCCGCACCCGACGCTGGCCGTGGTGCACGGCTCCTGCGTGGGTGGCGGCTGCCAGCTCGCGCTCGCCTGCGACCTGCGGTTCGGCGCGGCGGACGCGCGGCTGGGGATCACGCCGGCCAAGCTCGGCGTGGTGTACCCGGCGGTCCCCACCGCGCGGTTGGCCGCACTGGTCGGGCCGGCCAGGGCCAAGTACCTGCTCTTCTCCGGCGAGTTGGTGGACGCCGAGCGGGCCGAGCGGTTCGGGCTGCTGGACGAGGTGCACCCGGCGGAGCGGTTGGACGGGCGGGCGCTGGAGTTCGCCCGGTTGCTGGCCCGACGCTCGCCGCAGACGATCGGCGCGGCCAAGGCGGCGCTGGCGGCGAGCGACCCGGCCGCCGCGCTCGCCCCGTGGGAGCAGCGCTCCCGCGAGGCGCCCGACGTGCGCGAGGGGCTCGCGGCGTTCCTGGAGCGGCGCGAGCCCTCGTTCCCGGACCGACTGGGCCCGACGGAGTAACGTGAGACGTGAGTCCAGTCACTCTCTGGTGAGATGCCCTCAGGAGCAGTCCCACCCCCCGAGGCAAGGAGTTTCCGGACATGCGTGCAGACGTAGGCGACCGCATCCACATCCACAGCCGATCGATCGGCCTCGAAGAGCGCCAGGGCGAGATCACCGAGGTGCGCGGCCAGGACGGCGAACCTCCGTACATGGTGAGGTTCGCCGACGGGCACGAGGGTCTGATCTACCCCGGCCCGGACTGCACCATCGAGAACCGATCGGCCGAGCGGTAGCCGCACACTCGCTCGGCACAGCTCAGCGGATCGGCAGCCCCGAGATGGCCCGCGCGATGACCAGCCGCTGGATCTCGCTGGTTCCCTCGAAGATGGTGTAGATGGCGCTGTCCCGGTGCATCCGCTCCACCGGGTACTCCCGGGTGAAGCCGTTGCCGCCGAGGATCTGCATCGCCTGCGCGGTGACCCACTTGGCGGTCTCACCCGCGTAGAGCTTGGACATCGAGCCCTCGGCCGCGGTGAACGGCTGCTGGTTGGCGGCCATCCAGGAGGCCCGCCAGACCAGCAGCCGGGCCGCGTCGATCCGGGTCCGCATGTCGGCCAGGGTGAAGGCCACGCCCTGGTTGTCGATGATCGGACGGCCGAACTGCACCCGGGTCTTTGCGTAGTCCAGCGCCACCTCGTAGGCGGCCCTGGCGATGCCGATCGCCTGCGCGCCGACCGCCGGGCGGGAGGCCTCGAAGGTGGCCATCGCCGCGTTGCGGCCCGACTTGCGCACTCCCTCACGGGCTCGGGCCAGCCGCTCGTCCAGCTTCTCCTTGCCGCCCAGCAGGCAGCTCCCGGGCACCCGGACCGCGTCCAGCACCACCTCGGCGGTGTGCGAGGCGCGGATGCCGTGCTTCTTGAACTTCTGTCCCTGCGACAGGCCCGGGGTGCCCGGCGGCACCACGAACGACGCCTGCCCGCGCGCGCCGAGCTCGGGGTCCACGGTCGCGACGATCACGTGCACGGCCGCGATGCCGCCGTTGGTGGCCCAGGTCTTGGTGCCGTTCAGCACCCACTCGTCCTTGGCCTGGTCGTAGACGGCCTTGGTGCGCAGCGCGGAGACGTCGGAACCGGCGTCCGGCTCGGAGGAGCAGAAGGCGGCCACCTTGACGTCCTCGGGGGTGCCGAACATCTGCGGGGCCCAGGTGCCGATCTGCTCGTCGGTGCCGTTGGCCAGCAGGGCCACCGCGGCCAGCGTGGTGCCGACGATGGACAGGCCGATGCCGGCGTCGCCCCAGAACAGCTCCTCCATGGCGACCGGTATGCCCACGCCCGAGGGGTCGAAGAACTGCTGGGCGTAGAAGTCCATCGAGTAGATCCCGATCTTGGCGGCCTCCTGGATGATCGGCCAGGGGGTCTCCTCGCGCTCGTCCCACTCGGCGGCGGCCGGGCGCATCACGTCGGCGGCGAAGCCGTGCAGCCAGTCGCGGACGGCGAGCTGGTCCTCGCCGAGTGCCAGTGAGAAGGGGTTCATTCGGTCCTCCAGGATCAAGATCGCGCCGCCCGGGGTGCGTCCCGGGGGGTTACCCCCGGTAACACCGACGGAGTCTGCTACTGATAGGTAACGGCTGTCAATGCGCAGCACGACGGCACCGCACCACGCCGCGATGAGGGGAACGGAGGGCCAGGTGACCGCGCTGGAGGAACCGCGCAGGGAGCAGCTGCTCAACGCCGCCGACCGGGTGGTCAGCCGGGAGGGGCCGGGCGCCAGCATGAACGCCATCGCCGCCGAGGCCGGCATCACCAAGCCGATCCTCTACCGGCACTTCGGCGACCGCAGCGGCCTCTTCCAGGCCCTGACCGAGCGTCACACCTCCGGCCTGCTGGCCGCGGTGCGCAGCGCGCTGGCCGAACCGCTGGAGCGCCGCGAGCGGGTCGAGCTCGTGCTGGACACCTACCTGGCCGGGATCGAGGCCCGCCCGCAGGTCTACCGGCTGCTCACCCATCCGGAGACGGGCGACCCCGACGGGGTGGGCAACGCGCTGGCCCCCGCGCTGCGCCAGATCGCCGACGAGATCACCCGGGCCGTCACCGCGCAGGTCGACCTCGGCCCGGACGCCCCGTTGCTCTCCGAGGCCTGGGGGCGGGCGATCACCGGCATGGTGCTGGCCGCCGGGGACTGGTGGCTGGAGGCCAAGCCCTGCCCGCGGGCCCGGATGGTGCAGGCGCTGGCCGACCTGCTCTGGGGACGGCTGGCCGCGGCCGCGCCGCTGCCCACGCCGCTGCCGAACGGCGGAGCCGGGTCCGAAACGGCCGTCCCCACCGCGGAGTAGCGCCGCACCTCTTGCGCACGGCGGCGGCATGGGCCACGATCGGCGCTCTCCCCGACCGCCGCCCCGTGCGAGGTGTCCGTGCGCGCCTTCCGTACCGCCGCCGCCCTGTTGCTGAGCGCCGCCGCGCTGCTCACCGCCGCGCCCACGGCGCAGGCCCGACCCGCCTGCCCGGCCGCCGACTTCCCCACCGGCAGCGCCCAAGTTCCGGACGGGCGCACGCTCTTCACCGACCCGGCAGGCCGGGTGGTGGAACCGCGCGGCTTCAACGTCGACAAGTACGACGAGACCACCGAGGCCGACCTGCGCTCGATCGCCGCCCACGGCTTCACGCTGATCCGGGTGGCGATCTCCTGGAACCGGCTGGAGCCCGCCCGCGGCCACTACGACGGCGTCGAACTCGCCAAGCTGCAGCGCCTGTTGAGCTGGGCCGACCGGGACGGGCTGCTCGCCGTGATCGACTTCCACCAGGACGTCTACGGGCCGGCCTTCGGCGGTGGCGACCGGGGCATCCCGCTCTGGGCGACCCGGGACGACGGGCTGCCCTTCGTCCCGGACCCGAACGACTGGTTCGCCGGTTACTTCCAGCCCGCCGTGCAGGCCGCCTTCCGCCACCTCTACGACGACGCCGACCTGCGCCGCTGGCAGGCCGATTTCTACACCCACCTGGCCACCGAACTGCGCGGCCACCGCTCGCTGTTGGGCTACGACCTGTTCAACGAACCGTTCGGCCCGGTGAACGGCGACCCGAGCGACCCGGCGGTGCTGGCGGCCGCCTCGGCGGCCCTGGAGCAGGGGCGGCTGGCGGCCATGTACCAGCGGCTGATCGCCGCGATCCGCTCGGTGGACCAACGCTCCTGGCTCTTCGTCGAGCCCACCGTGCTGGTCGGCGAGGGCGTGCCGACCCAGCTGCCCGGCTTCACCGACCCGCGCCGGGGAGCGGCCAGGCTCGGCTACGCGCCGCACTTCTACGACACCGCGGTGGAGAACGGCGCCGACTGGAACCCGGCCGACGGCTTCATCGAGAACTACACCGCGGCGATCACCGCCTATCCGCACGCCAACCGGATGCCGGTGCTGGTCGGCGAGTGGGGTCCGCCGAACTCCCGCACCCCGGGCAACACCGAGCTGGTGCGCCGACAGATCGCCGCGATGGCGGGCTTCGCGAGCGCCTGGACCATGTGGTACTGGTGCCAGGGCCAGGGCGGCTACTGCGCGTTGGGGACCGACGGGCAGGCCGCGCCCGGGGACGGGCCGGCCTTCGGCCCGTACGTCCTCGCGCTCGCCGGGCGGCCGAGCGCGGAGTCCTGGGCGGCCGGCGCCGCCTCGGTGACCTTCCGGGCGAGCGGCGGCTGGACCGAACTGGCCGCCCCCACCGACGCCCGGATCGCCGTCACCGGAAGCAGCCGGGTGACCATCGACCGCAGCCGCCCCGGGCATCCGCGCGTCCAGGTCCCCCGGGGCGCCGCGGTCACCCTGACGGTGACCGCGTGAAAGACGGCTAGAGCAGGTCGGCGCGCGCCGCCTGGATCCCGGCCTGGAACCGGGTGCGCGCGCCGAACCGGTCCATCAGCTCGCGCACCCAGCGCTGCACGGTCCGGGTCGAGACGCCCATCTGCCGGGCGATGCTCTCGTCGGTCAGCCCGGCCGCCAGCAGGGTGAGCAGCTGGTGGTGCCGGTCGCGCGGCGGCTCGGTGGAGTCGGGCGGCGGCATCCGCATCGCCCGCGACCAGTACAGCTCGAAGAGGCCGGCCAGCGCGTCCAGCAGCGAGGACGGGCGGACCAGCAGCACGCTCTGCTCCGCGGTGCCCGAGCTGACCGGCAGCAGCGCCCAGCGGTCGTCCACCAGCGCCAGTTTGAGCGGGAGTTCGGGCAGCACCCGGGCCTGCTCGCCGGCCTCGGTGAACTGGTGGATCTCGGCCAGCCGGACCTGGTCGCGCAGCACCTGGCTCTCGTAGACCACCCGCATCCGCACCCCCCGGGCCAGCGAGGCCAGTTCGAGCTCGGGATCGGAGCGGCGGATGTAGGGCGGCTTGTCGAGCACCCGCAACTCGCCGCGCGCGCCCAGCTGGAGGCTGCGCCACAGGTCGGCGATCGCCTCCCGCCCGGTGATCACCTCGACCAGATCGCCGTCGGCGCCGGTGCTGGTGTGCCGGTAGGTCCGCAGCAGCTCGGTGATCCGGCCCCGGGTCCGGCGCAGCTCCAACTCGCGGCGCAGCAACAGCTCTTCCAGCGCCACATCGGGCGCCGTCGGGTGCCACACGGTGCCGTCCGCCGGCGGGCGTTCGACCAGGCCCAGGTCGGCGAGCGCGCCGAGCGCGGCCACGGCCCGCTCGGTACCGATCCCGACGGCGGCCGCCAGCCCGGGCGCGGTCAGTCCGGGGCTGCTCAACAGGTGCAGGTAGAGCAACTCCTGGTCGGCGGCCAGCCCGAGGCCACCGAACCGCCCCGCCCACTGCTCCGCCACCTGGCCCGCCCCTGGATCACGTACCGTCGCCGCGACCGGTCCCACCTGGGGATCCGGTCCTGTCGTGGACCCGACTGTGGTCCACACCTGACCGGAAATCAAGACTTCTGACACCTGACATGTTTCCGCCATGTCGCATTCCGGCACCAGCCGTGACCTTCCCGACAGTCACCGCCTGGCCGCACGCTGATCGGCAGCGCCAGACGGTCCTCCGGCCCCCAACTCCGAAGGCTGCCCGGCGCACCGACCCCCACGCACCGAGGAGTACCCCATGGCCAGTCTTCGCCTGCGCAAGCCCGCCCGGGCCGCGATAGCCGGGCTGCTCGCCCTCTCCGGCGCCGCGTTCGCCGCCCCGGCCGCGCAAGCCGCCACCCCGCACTTCTTCGCCCCGCTGCACAACCACGGCGGTCACCCCTACTCCGGCAACAGCAACTGGGGCGGCTACATCGCCCAGGGCAGCGGCTTCAAGAGCATCACCGGCTCGTGGACCATGCCGGACGTCCAGTGCAACACCAGCAACGACCTGTTCGCCCCGTGGATCGGCATCGACGGCTACGGCTCGCAGACCGTCGAGCAGACCGGCGTCCAGGCGGACTGCTCCAGCGGCTCGCCGGTCTACTCCGGCTGGTACGAGATGTACCCGGCCGCCCCGGTCTACTTCAACGAGCCGGTGAGCGCCGGCGACACCTTCAACGCCAGCGTGGTGGCCGGCACTCGGAGCAGCTACACGCTCACCCTCACCGACGTCACCCAGGGCTGGACCAAGACCACCAAGCAGACCCTGCGCTCCCAGGACGTCAGCGCCGAGGCGGTCATGGAGTCCCCGACCCAGAGCTACCCGTCCTTCAGCCAGCTGAACTTCGCCAACCTCAAGGTGAACGGTCAGGTCTTCGACAACTACTCGCCGCAGTCCATCGACAGCGGCCCCTACACCGAGACCGCGCTGCAGAACGGCGCGTTCTCCATCATCCCGGGCTGACCAGCCGTCAACTCCCCGGCAGAGCACTGAATCCGGCCGGTGTGCCACGCAGCGTCGCGTGGCACACCGGCCGCACCACTGACGCGCCCTAGGGCCTCTCTTACGGATCTTGCCGGGCGTGCGACGCCGGGCATCCCGCCTGGACGCACCGGCGAATCATCCAAGTACGACCCAGTACGAGGACGATCCGCCGGCACGCCCAGCCGGGCGCCCAACGCCGCACGCTGATCCGACAAGATCCGTAAGAGAGGCCCTAGCCCAGCCCGCGCCGGGCCAGCAGCGGTGCGGCGTCGGGCTCACGGCCGACCACGGCGCGGAACATGTCCAGCGCCGGGACGCTGTTGCCCCGGGCCAGCAGCTCGCGGCGGAAGCGCTCCCCGCTCTCCCGGATCGGCCGCCCGTTGCCCTTGAACCACTCCACGGTGTCGGCGTCCAGCACCTCGGACCAGATGTAGGCGTAGTAGCCGGCGCTGTAGTCACCCACGAAGAGGTGGCTGAAGTAGGCGGTCCGGTAGCGCGGCGGCACCTCGGGCAGCGCCAGCCCGGCCTCCTTGAGCACCTCGGCCTCGAACGCGGCCGCGTCCAGCACGGGTTCGCCGACCGGGCGGGTGTGCCAGGCCCAGTCCAGCAGCGCCGCCGCCAGGTACTCCACGGTCTGGTAGCCCTGGCCGAACCGCTCGGCCGCCGCCAGCTTCGCCAGCAGCTCCTCCGGCAGCGGCTCACCGGTCAGGTGGTGCCGGGCGTAGTTGGCCTGTACCTCGGGCCAGCTCAGCCACATCTCGTTGACCTGCGAGGGGAACTCCACGAAGTCGCGCGGCACCTCGGTGCCGGCCAGCAGCGGGTAGCGCACGTCGGAGAAGAGGCCGTGCAGCGCGTGGCCGAACTCGTGGAAGAGGGTGCGGACCTCGTCGCCGCTGAGCAGCACCGGCTGCCCGGGCGCGGGCTTGGTGATGTTCAGGTTGTTGAAGACCACCGGCTTGCGGTCGAACAGGCCGTTCTGCTTCACGAGTTCGTCCATCCAGGCGCCACCGCGCTTGGACGGGCGGGCGAAGAAGTCGGCCAGGAAGAGGCCCAGCGGCCGGCCGTCCTGCTCGAAGACCTCGAAGACCCGGGTGTCCGGGTGGTAGCCGACCAGGTCGGTCCGCTCGCTGAAGGTCAGCCCGTAGACCAGGCCCGCCGCGTGGAACACGCCGTCGTGCAGCACCCGTTCGAGCTCGTAGTACGGGCGCAGCGCGGCGCTGTCCAGGTCGTACTCGGCCTGCCGGACCCGCTCGCCGTAGTACGCGAGGTCGTGCGGGCCGAAGTCGGTGACGCCGTCGGCCGCCGCTTCCTCGCGCAGCCTGGCCAGCTCCCGCTCGGCGTTGGCCACCGCCGGCGCGATCAGCCGGTGCAGCATCGCGGTGACCGCCTCGACGCTGCCGGCCGTCTCGTCGGCCACCACGTAGGCGGCGTGGCTGGGGTGGCCGAAGAGCGCGGCCCGCTCGGCGCGCAGCACGGCCATCCGGGCGGCCAGCGGACCGTTGTCGGTCAGGCCCCGGTTCAGCGCGGCGTCCATCAGCCGGCGGCGCACCGCACGGTCGGTGAGCCGGGCCAGCGCCGGCTGCTGGGTGAAGTTCAGCAGGCTGAGCACGTACTTGCCGTCGTGCCCGCGCGCCCGGCCGTTCTCGGCGGCGGCGGCGATCTCCGCCTCGCCCAGACCGGCCAACTGCTCGGGGCGGTCCAGCACCAGGGCGCCGGCGGCGTTGGCGGCGAACAGGTTCCGCTCGAAGGTGGCGGAGGCGGTGGCCAGCTCGGCGTTCAACTCGCGCAGCCGCTGCTGCTCGGCCGGCGGCAACTGCGCCCCGGCCCGGACGAAGCGCAGGTGGTGGCGTTCCAGCAGGCGCAGCGACTCGGCGTCCAGGTCCAGCGAGGCGCGCTCGGCATGCACCGCGTCGAGCCGGGCGAAGAGCGCGCGGTCCAGGTGGATCGCGTCGCTGTGCGCCGCCAGCCTCGGCTTGAACTCGGCGTCCAACTCCTGCAGCAGCGCGTCGGTGTGCGCGGAGCTCTGGTTGTCGAACACGGCCAGCGCCCGCCGCAGCAGCTCGCCGGTGCGCTCCAACGCGACCACCGTGTTCTCGAAGCTCGCGGGCTCCGGATCGGCGTCGATCCGCGCGATCTCGGCCAGTTGCTCGGCCATCCCCGCCTCGAGGGCCGGGCGGTAGTGCTCGGCGCGGATCTCGGCGTAGGGAGGCAACTGGTAAGGGAGCCGGCTGGGCGCCAGGAAGGGATTCTCCGTCATTCCGCAGACCCTACGCGCCGCTGTCAGCGCCGCGCGCTACGGTCGGGTCGAACGAACCGGCACGCGCGGCCCGCCGACCGCGAGCCGCCCGCCTGCCGCCGCCACCCACCGAGACGGAGCCCACCGTGCCCGCCAGGATCGCCCTGGTCCCCGACGCCCACGGGCGCGGCGGCCGGCTGCACCGCATCTCCGAGGCGGGTGAGCCGCTCGGCGCCCCGCTGAAGGCCGCCGAGCTGGCCGTCACCGTCGCCGAGCTGGAGGCCGCCGAGCACCCGCGCTGGGTCTGGGCGAGCGCCGAGTCCGTCTACCCGCCGCTGCTGGCGGCACTGGCCGACCTGCCCGGCGGGCGCCGGCTCGGCCGCTGCCACGACCTGCGGCTGGTCGAGGCCCTGCTGTTGGCGCACGAGGGCCGCTGGGGCGCGCCGCGCTCGCTCGGCGCCGCCTGGGCCCGGCTGCGCTCCCTGCCGGTCCCCGCCGACCTGTCGGAGAGCGGCCCGGCCGAGGCGCAGGACACCCTGTTCGCCCCCGACCGCCTGCAACTGCCGCCCGGCACCGACCCGCTGGCCGCCGTACTGGCAGTGCACGCGGACCAGCAGCGCCGGCTCCAGGCGATCGAGGGCGAGGCGCAGCGGGCCCGGTTCCGGCTGCTGGTGGCCGCCGAGTCGGCCGGCGCGCTGGCCGCCGCCGAGATGGCCCAGGACGGCCTGCCCTGGCGCACCGAGGTCCACGACGCGCTGCTCACCGAGCTGCTCGGCCCGCGCCCGCACATCCCCGGCACCCAGCCCGCCAAGCTGGCCGAGCTGTCCATCCGGCTCCAGCAGGCGCTCGGCGGCAAACCGTTCAACCCCGACTCGCACACCCAGGTGCTGCGCGCCTTCGCCGAGCAGGGCGTCCGGCTGACCTCCACCCGGGTCTGGGAGCTGCGCGAACTGGACCATCCGGCCGCCGAGTTGATGATCCGCTACAAGGAGCTGGCCCGGATCCACACCGCGCACGGCTGGGCCTGGCAGGACGCCTGGGCGCGCGGCGGCCGGTTCCGCCCCGAGTACGTGGTGGGCGGGGTGGTCTCCGGGCGCTGGGCCAGCCGGGGCGGCGGGGCGCTGCAGATCCCGCGGATCCTGCGCCGCGCGGTGGTGGCCGATCCGGGCTGGCGGCTGGTGGTGGCCGACGCGGCCCAGCTGGAGCCCCGGGTGCTGGCCGCCCTCTCGGGTGACGCGGCGCTGGCCCGCAGCGCGGCCGGCGGCGACCTCTACGAGGCGCTGGCCGCCACGGCCTTCCAGGGCGACCGGGCGAAGGCCAAGCTCGGCCTGCTCGGCGCGATGTACGGGCAGACCAGCGGGGACATCGGCCCGCTGCTCGCCATCCTGCGCCAGCGCTACCCCGTCGCGATGGGCTACGTGGAGGCCGCCGCCCGCACCGGCGAGGAAGGCGGAATCGTCACCTCCCGGCTCGGCCGCAGCTGCCCGCCGCCCTCGGACGCCTGGCTGGACCTGACCGAGGGCGCCGCGGCGGCCGGCGGCGAGAGCGCCGAGCAGGGCGGGCGCTCCACCCGGGCCCGCGGCCGGTTCACCCGCAACTTCGTGATCCAGGCCAGCGCCGCCGACTGGGCGCTGGCCCTGCTGGCCGCGCTGCGCCGCCGGCTGGCCGAGCTCACCGGGCCCGGTGGCCGCCCGCACCTGGTCTTCTTCCAGCACGACGAGGTGGTGGTGCACGCGCCCACCGAGCTGGCCGAGCAGGTGGCAGCGCTGATCACGGCGGCGGCCGACGAGGCCAGCCGGCTGGTCTTCGGCGACACCCCGGTGCGGTTCCCGATGAGCACGGCCGTGGTGGAGTGCTACGCGGACGCCAAGTGAGCCAGCGCCCCAGGCCCCGTCCGGTCAGAACTTATGCGCCTGCCAAGCCTCCTGGGCCGCCCGGACCACCTCGGCCAGGCCCGCCCCGGTGGAGGCGGTCACCACCACCGACACCGCGCCCTCCACGAACGGCGCGTCCACCAGCACGAGCTCCTCAGCCCGCCCCAGGTCCGCCAGCACGGCCCGCGCGGTGAGCACCGAGCTGCCGAGATCGGGCAACACCACGACGCCCGCGCCGCCGTCCGCCTGCCGCACCGCCTCGGTGATCAACTCGTAGCTGGTCCCGAGCTCGCCGTCCTCGGTACCGCCCGCGACCGCCACCCGCACGCTCCCGCCACCCAGCTGCTCGACCAGCTCCCGCACCCCGGCGGCCAGCAGCGGGCTGTGCGACACCAGGACGATTCCCACCGAAGTCCTCATGTCCGCCGAGGGTAGTCGCCGCCACGCCAGGTCGCGGTGAACGGATGAGAAACCCGCACCTGGTGGCGTAGGTTCGGCAACGAGCCGGTCCGACCTCAGCAGCGGGAGACGCCGATGAAGAAGCTGATCAACACCCCCGAGTCCGTACTCGACGACGCGCTGACCGGAGTGGCCGCCGCCCACCCGGAACTGACGGTGGACCGGGAGAACCACGTCATCCACCGCGCGGACGCGCCCCGCCCCGGCAAGGTCGCGCTGATCTCCGGCGGCGGCTCGGGCCACGAACCGCTGCACGGCGGCTTCGTCGGCCCCGGGATGCTGGACGCGGCCTGCCCCGGCGAGGTCTTCACCTCCCCGGTGCCCGACCAGGTGCTCGCCGCCCTGCGGGCCACCGACGGCGGCGCGGGCGCGGTCCTGATCGTCAAGAACTACACGGGTGACGTGCTCAACTTCTCGCTCGCCGCCGAGCTGGCCGCCGAGGAGGGCATCGAGGTCCGCACCGTGCTGGTCAACGACGACGTCGCGGTCGAGGACTCCACCTACACCGCCGGGCGGCGCGGCACCGGCGCCACCGTGGTGGTCGAGAAGGTGGCCGGCGCGCTGGCCGAGCGCGGCGCCAAGGCCGCCGAGGTGGCCTCCGTGGCCGAGCGCGCGGTGGCCGCCTCCCGCTCCTTCGCGGTGGCACTGACCGCCGCCACCACCCCCGCCGCCGGGCGCCCCGGCTTCGACCTGCCCGAGGACCAGATCGAGGTGGGCGTGGGCATCCACGGCGAGCCGGGCCGCCGCCGCGAGCCGCTGCGCCCGGCCCGCGAGCTGGTCGCCGAGGTGGTGGAGACCATCCTCGCCGACCACACGCTGACGGCGGGCGACGAGGTGATCGCCCTGGTCAACGGCATGGGCGGGACCCCGCTGATCGAGCTCTACATCGTGCACGGCGAGGTGGCCGCCCGGCTGGCCGAGCGCGGCATCACCATCGCCCGCGCGCTGGTCGGCAACTACGTGACCAGCCTGGACATGGCAGGCTTCTCGCTCACCCTGACCAAGGCCGATCCCGAGCTGCTCGAGCTGTGGGACGCCCCGGCCCGCACCCCGGCCCTGCACCGGCCCTGACCACCTGTCACCGACCACCCGTCACCGACCACCCGTCACCGACCACCCGTCACCGATCAACTGTCACCGACCGACTGGGAACCCCGTCATGCGCTATGACCTGGACCGGGAACTCGCGCTCGGCTGGCTGCGCGCCGCAGCCGCCGCCGTCGAGCGCCGGCACGAGGAACTCACCGCGCTGGACGCCGCGATCGGCGACGGCGACCACGGCAGCAACCTGCGGCGCGGCTTCGCCGCCGTCATCGCCGCGCTGGACGCGCTGCCCGCCGACGCCTCGCCGGGCACGGTGCTGAGCAAGGCCGGCAGCACGCTGATCTCCAAGGTCGGCGGCGCCTCGGGGCCGCTCTACGGCAGCGCGCTGCGCGGCGTGGGAGCCGCGCTGCCCGCCCCGAGCGCGGACCTGACGGAGCTGGCCCAGGCGCTGCGCGCCGGGCTCGGCGCGGTGCAGAAGCTGGGTGGCGCCGTGGTCGGCGACAAGACCATGGTGGACGCCTTCGAGCCGGCCGTGGCCGCGCTGGAGCGCGCCGCCTTCGACGGCTTCACGCTGCGCGAGGCCAGCGCGCTGGCCGCCGAGGCCGCCGAGGCGGGGGCCCGCGCCACCATCCCGCTGCAGGCCCGCAAGGGGCGCGCCTCCTATCTCGGCCCGCGCAGCATCGGCCACCAGGACCCGGGCGCGACCTCCACCGCCCTGCTCTTCCGCGCCCTGGCGGACGCGGTGGTCAGCTGAACGGCCGGCTGCCGCTGGTCAGTCGGCCCGGCTGACCAGCAGCAGCAGCGCGTCGTCGCCGAGGTCGCCGCCGGTGTGCCGGAGCAGGTCGGCGTAGAGCTGGCCCACCGCCACCTCCAGCTCGGCCACCGAACCCGCGGCGCCCGCCACCAGCTCGGCGACCCGCCCCTCCAGCGGATAGAACTCGCCGCTGCCGCGCCCGCGGGCCTCCACCACGCCGTCGGTGCAGAGCACCAGGACGTCACCGGTGCCGAACGGCTGGTGCCAGCTCTGCGGGCGGCCCGCCGCCAGCCGCCCCAGGCCCAGCGGCACCCAGGGGTCGGGGGCCTCCAGCACCGTCACAGTGCCGTCCGGGGCCACCCGCAGCGGCGGCACGTGCCCGTACTGGAGCAGCTCGACCACCCCGTCGCCGCGCACCTCGGCGAACAGCGCGGTGGTGAACTCGCCGTCGGGGACATGCCGTTCCACGCTAGCCTCGATCCGGGCGGCCACCTGGTGCAGCCCCGGCTCGTCGTAGGCGGCCTCGCGGAAGGCGCCGAGCACCACGGCGGCCGTCTGGACCGCGTCCAGCCCCTTGCCCCGGACGTCGCCGACCACCGCGCGGGTGCCGTGCGGGGTCTCCAGCACCGAGTAGAGGTCGCCGCCGATCCGCGCCTCGTCGGCGGCCGAGGCGTAGCGCACCGCCAGCCGCAGCGGCCCGACCTCGGGCCCTGGCCGGCGCAGCAGCGCCCGCTGGGCCGCCTCGGCCACCGAGCTGACGGCGGCGAAAGCGGCCGCCCGGCGCATCCGGAGCTCCGCGACGTAGGCGCTGAACAGGGTGAGCGCCAGGTAGGTGATCATCGAACCGAACAGGAAGCGCTGGTCGTGCACCGCGGTGACCTGGTCGTATCGGTTGAGCCCGGCCAGCGCCGCCAGCCCGATCGTGCAGACGCTCAGCACGCCGACGGCCGACAGGGTGAGCGCGGCGATCGAGGGCACCACGGTCATCAGCGGTGCCAGGTAGCGCTCCTGACCGGTGGACAGGTCCGCGACGCAGACGCAGACGATCGCCAGCAGGGCCGGCGCGGCCCGCTGCCGCCAGGACAGGTCCCGCAGGTCGACGGCGGCCAGCGCGCGCCGCCGCCGCGCCTTGGGCAGGCCCTGGACGGCGGAGGCCAAGGGGCGGCTGGGGCGGCGGAAGCTGAACACGTGCCGAACATTACGGACATTCGACCCGGATGCCCATCCACGGTCACCCCGACGGACAGCCGCGTCGCCCGGTCACCCAGCGCCATTCCGGGTGACCGGGAGCGGCGAAGACGGGCGCATGGTGGTGGTGCGACTACTGTCGGTCAGCGGACCGTGACGACCATCTCACCGGCCGCCCGGCTCACCCCTCTTCACGAAATACCCCTCGGGGGTATCGTGTTCTCGACAGTACGGCGGCGCCGACCTCCGGCGCCCCCTCATCCCTTGGAGGCAGCGATGTCCAGCACCGTCACCTACACCGTCACCGGCATGAGCTGCGGCCACTGTGAGAAGTCGGTCAGCTCGGAGCTCTCCGCTCTGGCCGGCGTCACCGAGGTGGCCGCCAACGCCAAGGCCGGCACCGTCACAGTCTCCTCCCAGCAGCCGCTGGCCCTGGCCGACGTCCGCGCCGCCGTCGACGAGGCGGGCTACGAGCTGGTCGGCCCGGCCGCCTGAGCCCGGTCACGGGGAGCGACCGGGGCGCACCCCGGCCGCCCGGTCGCACCCCGTCCCCACCCGTCCCGCGAAGGAGCCGCCCGATGAGCACCGCCACCACCGCACCCACCGGCATAAGTGACCGCGTCGAGCTCTCGATCGGAGGGATGACCTGCGCCTCCTGCGCTGCCCGGATCGAGAAGAAGCTGAACCGGATGGTGGGCGTCGCGGCCACGGTGAACTTCGCCACCGAGAAGGCCCGGGTCGACTTCGGCCCCGGCGTCACGGTGGCCGACCTGATCGCCACCGTGGAGCGCACCGGCTACACCGCCGAGCCGCCCCCGCCGCCGGCCGCCGAACCGGCCGCGGGCCCCGCCGTCGAAGCCGGAGCCGAGGCCGACCCCGAGCGGGTGCGGCTGCTGCTCAGCGCCGTGCTGACCGTCCCGGTGGTGCTGCTCTCGATGGTGCCGGCGCTGCAGTTCACCTTCTGGCAGTGGCTCGCCTTCGCGCTCACCGGCCCGGTGGTGGCGTACGGCGGCCTGCCCTTCCACCGGGCCGCCTGGACCAACCTGCGGCACGGCGCGGCCACCATGGACACCCTGGTCTCGCTCGGCACCCTGGCCGCCTTCGGCTGGTCCCTCTGGGCGCTCTTCCTGGGCGGCGCCGGGATGCCCGGGATGAAGCACGAGTTCAGCCTGGCGATCGGCCGGGCTGACGCCGGATCAACCCTCTACCTGGAGACGGCTGCCGCCGTCACCACGCTGATCCTGCTCGGCCGCTGGCTGGAGGCCCGCTCCAAGCGCCGGGCCGGCGCCGCGCTGCACGCGCTGCTCGACCTCGGCGCCAAGGAGGTCGCGGTGCTGCGCGACGGCCACGAGGTCCGGCTCCCGGTGGCCGAACTGACCGTCGGCACCCGCTTCGTGGTCCGGCCCGGCGAGAAGATCGCCACCGACGGCGTGGTGGTGGAGGGCGCCTCGGCGGTGGACGCCTCGATGCTCACCGGCGAGTCGGTCCCGGTCGAGGTCACCGTCGGCGACAGCGTCACCGGCGCCACCGTCAACGCGGGCGGCCGCCTGGTGGTGGAGGCCCGCCGGGTCGGCGCGGACACCCGGCTGGCCCACATCGCCCGGCTGGTCGAGCAGGCGCAGAACGGCAAGGCCGCCGCCCAGCGGCTGGCCGACCGGATCTCGGCGGTCTTCGTCCCGACGGTGATCCTGATCGCGCTGGCCACCCTGGCCGGTTGGCTGCTGGCCACCGGCAGCGCCACCGAGGCCTTCACCGCCGCCGTCGCCGTGCTGATCATCGCCTGCCCCTGCGCGCTGGGCCTGGCCACCCCGACCGCGCTGCTGGTCGGCACCGGGCGCGGCGCCCAGCTGGGCATCCTGATCAAGGGCCCCGAGGTGCTGGAGACCACCCGGCGGGTGGACACCATCGTGCTGGACAAGACCGGCACGGTGACCACCGGCGCCATGGCGCTGACCGCCGTGCACACCGCCGACGGCGTCACCGAGGAGCAGGCGCTGCGGCTGGCCGGCGCCCTGGAGCACGCCTCCGAGCACCCGATCGCCCGGGCCGTCGCCACCGCGGCCCGCGAGCGGCTGGGCGCGCTGCCCGCTGTCGAGGAGTTCACCAACCTGCCGGGGCTCGGCGTACGGGGTCTGGTGGACGGTCACCAGGTGCTCGCCGGTCGGGAGTCGCTGCTGGCCGAGCTGGCGCAGCCGCTCAGCCCCGAGCTGGCCGCCGCGAAGGCCGCCGCCGGAGCCGCCGGACGCACCGCCGTCGCGGTCGGCTGGGACGGCGCGGCCCGCGCGGTCCTGGTGGTGGCCGACACCGTCAAACCGACCAGCGCGCAGGCGGTGCGCGAGCTGCGCGAGCTGGGCCTGCGTCCGGTGCTGCTGACCGGCGACCACGCCGCGGTGGCCCGGGCGGTGGCGGCCGAGGTCGGGATCGAGCCGGCCGACGTGATCGCCGAGGTACTGCCCGAGCAGAAGGTCGCGGTCATCGAGCGCCTGCAGAGCGAGGGCCACGCGGTGGCGATGGTCGGCGACGGCGTGAACGACGCGGCCGCGCTCGCCCGGGCCGACCTGGGGCTGGCCATGGGCACCGGCGCCGACGCCGCGATCGAGGCCGGCGACCTGACCCTGGTCCGCGGCGACCTGCGGGTGGCGGCGGACGCGATCCGGCTCTCCCGGCGGACCCTGGGCACCATCAAGGGCAACCTGTTCTGGGCCTTCGCCTACAACGTGGCCGCCGTCCCGCTGGCCGCCGCCGGTCTGCTGAACCCGATGGTCGCGGGGGCCACGATGGCCTTCTCCTCGGTCTTCGTGGTGACCAACAGCCTGCGGCTGCGCCGCTTCGCCGCCTGAGCCGAGCTGACAGGACCTAACGCCCGAGCAACTCGCCACCGTTGCAGTGCAGGATCTCGGCGGTGATGAAGCCCGCCCCGGGCGAGGCCAGGAACTGCACGGCCGCCGCCACCTCACCGGTCTCGCCGATCCGGCCGAGCAGGGTGCGGGCGGCCCGGCGGGAGACCTCGGCCTCGTCCAGCCGCGGGCCGAAGAACTCGGTGCCGGCCACCGTGCCGGGCGCCACGATGTTCGCGGTGATCCCGGAGGGGCCCAGCTGGGCGGCCAGGAAGTGGTTCCAGGCGTGCAGCGAGGCCTTGGCCGCCCCGTAGGAGCCGGCTCCGCGCAGCGCGGCGATCGAGCTGATCGTGATCACCCGCCCCTCGCCCGGGGTGAGCCGGTCCCGCACCGACTCGGTGAGCAGCACCGCGGTGAGCACGTTGCGCTCGAAGTCGCCGCGCCAGCGGGCCAGCAGCGCGTGCGGGCCGGCCCCGAAGCCGGTCTCCCGGCTGCCGGCGTTGTTGACCAGGACGTCGATCCGGGCCGGCAGCTCGCCCAGCGCCGCCTCCACGGCGTCCGGGTCGGCCAGGTCGCAGACCAGCGTGCTGACGCCGGCGCCGAGCCGCTCGGCCGCGCTTTCCAGCACCGCACGCCGACGGCCCACGATCACCACCGCGTCGCCCGCCTCGGCGAACCGCCGCGCGATCTCCAGGCCGATCCCGGTGCCACCGCCGGTGACGACAACGTTCCTGGCCATCTGTCTCTCCCGCCCTGTCCGTACCGGAATGCCACGATTCCTATCACGCTGGGTTGCCATCACTGCGGGGAGGGTGACGTCGGGCGCCGCGAGTCATGTGGTATGAGCGGGTGAACCGAGGGACGCGGACGGAAGCGAGAGACAACTCACACCCCCCGGACGTAACTTTGCCGACCCAGATACGTCTTACCTTGGTGAGTGCGGCAGACGACTGCGGAACGGCACCGTGCGACCCACCCTCTCCCCTGGGGGCAGGGCCGCGCACCCGTGGTCGGCGCGCCGCCCACGGGGCTCCGGCGGGCCCCGGGCGCGCACGGCGCCGGGCAGTGGGGTGACCAGGAACGCTTTGAGCGGCCGTTCCCAGCCTCGTCCACTTCCCGGCGGCCGTGCGCCGTCACGTCCGCTTCCGAAAAGGCCGAGCGCCCCGGACACGCCGAAGGCCCCGCGGCACGAAGCTGCGGGGCCTGCTGGACACCTACCGGCACCTGCCAGCGCGGGATCGCTCAGCGCTTGTCGAGCGCCACGTAGTCGCGGATCGCGGTGCCGGTGTAGATCTGGCGCGGGCGGCCGATCCGGCTGGTCGGGTCGTTGATCATCTCGTGCCAGTGGGCGATCCAGCCCGGCAGCCGGCCGAGCGCGAACAGCACGGTGAACATGCTGGTCGGGAAGCCCATCGCGCGGTAGATCAGGCCGGTGTAGAAGTCGACGTTCGGGTAGAGCTTGCGCGAGATGAAGAAGTCGTCGCTGAGCGCGTGCTCCTCCAGCTTGAGCGCGATCTCCAGCAGCTCGTCCGACTTGCCCAGCTGCGCCAGCACGTCGTGTGCCAGGCCCTTGACCAGCGCGGCGCGCGGGTCGAAGGCCTTGTACACGCGGTGGCCGAAGCCCATCAGCTTGACGCCGTCCTCGCGGTTCTTCACCTTGCGGATGAAGGCGTCGACATCGCCGCCGTCGGCCTGGATCTGCTCCAGCATCTCCAGCACGGCCTGGTTGGCGCCGCCGTGCAGCGGGCCCCAGAGCGCCGAGATGCCCGCCGAGATCGAGGCGAACTGGTTGGCGTGGCTGGAGCCGACCAGGCGCACGGTCGAGGTGGAGCAGTTCTGCTCGTGGTCGGCGTGCAGGATGAAGAGCTTGTCCAGCGCGTTGACGATCACCGGGTTGAGCTCGTAGTCCTGGGCCGGGACCGCGAAGGTCATCCGCAGGAAGTTCTCGACGTAGCTCAGGTCGTTGCGCGGGTAGACGAACGGCTGGCCGACCGACTTCTTGTACGCGTAGGCCGCGATGGTCGGCAGCTTCGCCAGCAGGCGCACCGTCGACATGTGGCGCTGGGCCGCGTCGAACGGGTTGTGGCTGTCCTGGTAGAAGGTCGACAGCGCGCCGACCACCGAGGAGAGCATCGCCATCGGGTGCGCGTCCCGGGGGAAACCCTGGTAGAAGCGCTTGACGTCCTCGTGCAGCAGCGTGTGCTGGGTGATCTCGCTGTTGAACTCCGCCAGCTGGTCCGGCGTCGGCAGCTCACCGTTGATCAGGAGGTACGCGATCTCGATGAAGCTGCCCTGCTGGGCCAGCTGCTCGATCGGGTAGCCGCGGTAGCGGAGGATGCCGTTGTCACCGTCGACGAAGGTGATCGCGGACTTGTAGGCAGCGGTGTTGCCGAAGCCGTTGTCCAGGGTGACCAGGCCGGTCTGCGGGAGCAGCTTCGAGATGTCGAAGCCGGAGTTCCCCGCAGTGCTCTCGACGACCGGGTACTCGTAATCGCCGCCCTGGTACCGCAGTACTACAGATTCCTGACTGTTCTCGCTCACGCGCTTCCTCACCGACGAAATGAAAATCCGCTTCCAAGGTGTCTGCCCGTCCACCCTCCCCCATCTGGAGGACGACCGCGCACCCGGGGTGGCCCAAAAGGGCCCCACACTACAAGAACCGACGCACCAGCCCGTACGAACCGGACAAGATCACGGCAAGACTAGGCTGGTCCATCAATTTCTTCACGTCAAGATACCCCCGCGGAGGCCCCTGACCCCATTCGGCCTCAGGTGATCATCCGATGGACAGCCGGTGATCCAGGGCTGAATGACGGCGCCCCGCACTCACCGTGCGCACCGCCTGCCCGATCGCCTTGCGCGAGCCCACCAGCACCACCAGCTTCTTCGCCCGGGTGACCGCGGTGTAGAGCAGGTTGCGCTGCAGCATGGTCCAGGCCGAGGTGGTGACCGGAATCACCACCGCCGGATACTCGCTGCCCTGCGAGCGGTGGATGGTGACGGCATACGCGTGCTGCAACTCGTCGAGTTCGTCGAAGTCGTAGGGCACCTCCTCGTCCTCGTCGGTCAGCACGGTGAGGCGCTGGTCCTCCACGCTCAGTGCGGTCACCACGCCGACCGTGCCGTTGAAGACGCCGTTCTGGCCCTTCTCGTAGTTGTTGCGGATCTGGGTCACCTTGTCGCCGACCCGGAAGGTCCGGCCGCCGAAGCGCTTCTCGGCCAGCCCTTCGCGCCCGGGGGTGACGGCGGCCTGGAGCAGCGTGTTGAGGTTGCCGGCGCCGGCCGGGCCGCGGTGCATCGGGGCCAGCACCTGCACGTCCCGGCGGGCGTCCAGCCGGAACCGCTGCGGGATCCGGCGGGCCACCACGTCCACCACCAGCCCGGCCGCGCGCTCGGTGTCGTCCTCCACGAAGAGGAAGAAGTCGGGCAGCCCGTCGGTGAGCGGGGGCTGCCCCTCGTTGATCCGGTGCGCGTTCACCACCACACCGGACTGCTGGGCCTGGCGGAAGATCCGGGTCAGCCGCACCGAGGGGATCGGCCCGCCGTCGGCCAGCAGGTCACGCAGCACCTCACCCGCGCCGACCGAGGGAAGCTGGTCCACATCCCCCACGAAGAGCAGGTGCGCGCCCGGCGCCACCGCCTTGACCAGCTTGTTGGCCAGGATCAGGTCCAGCATCGAGGCCTCGTCGACCACCACCAGGTCGGCGTCCAACGGCCGGTCCCGGTCATAGGCCGCGTCCCCGCCCGGACGCAGCTCCAGCAGCCGGTGCACGGTCGAGGCCTGGTGGCCCGTCAGCTCCGCCAGCCGCTTGGCCGCCCGCCCGGTCGGCGCCGCCAGCAGCACCTTCGCCCGCTTGGCCAGCGCGAGCGTGACGATCGACTTCACCGTGAAGGACTTGCCGCAGCCCGGGCCACCGGTCAGCACCGCGACCTTCTCGGTCAGCGCGAGCCGGACCGACTGCTCCTGCTCCGGCGCCAGCTCGGCCCCGGTCCGCTGGGCCAGCCAGGCCAGCGCCTTGGTCCAGTCGACGTCCGCGAAGCCCGGCATCCGGTCGGTCTCGGCGCCCAGCAGCCGCAGCAGTTGGTTGGAGAGCGAGATCTCGGCGCGGTGGAACGGCACCAGGTAGACAGCGACCACCGGCTCGCCGCCCTCCCCCGGCAGGCTCTCGCGGACCACCCCCTCCTGCGCCACCAGCTCGGCCAGGCACTCGATCACCAGGCCGACGTCCACCTGCAGGAGCTTCACCCCGTCGGCGATCAGCCGCTCCTCCGGCAGGTAGCAGTGCCCCTGGTCGCTGCTCTGCGAGAGCGCGTACTGCAGCCCGGCCTTCACCCGCTCAGGGCTGTCGTGCGGGATGCCCACCGCCTGCGCGATCCGGTCCGCGGTCAGGAAGCCGATGCCCCAGACGTCGGATGCCAGCCGGTAGGGCTCGTTCTTCACGACGCCGATCGAGCTGTCCCCGTACTTCTTGTAGATCCGCACGGCGAGCGAGGTGGACACCCCCACCCCCTGGAGGAACACCATCACCTCCTTGATCGCCTTCTGCTCCTCCCAGGCCTCGGCGATCATCTTGGTCCGCTTCGGCCCGAGCCCCGGCACCTCGACCAGCCGGGCCGGCTGCTCCTCGATGACGGTCAGCGTGTCGACGCCGAAGTGCTCGACGATCCGCTCGGCGAACCGCGGGCCGATCCCCTTGATCAGGCCCGAGCCCAGGTAGCGCTGGATGCCCTGCACGGTGGCGGGCAGCACCGTGGTGTAGTTCTCCACGGTGAACTGGCGGCCGTACTGCGGGTGCGAGCCCCAACGGCCGTACAGCCGCAGCGATTCCCCCACCTGCGCGCCGAGCAGCGCGCCGACCACCGTCAGCAGGTCGTTCGCGCCACGACCGGTGTCGACCCTGGCGACCGTGTAGCCGGTCTCCTCGTTGGCGTAGGTGATCCGCTCCAGCACGCCCTCGACCTCGGCGAGCTGCCGCTGGGCGGGCACCTGAGCCGTGTCGGACCGCTGCCCGGCCATCCGGGGACCCCCTCAACACCGCCGCTGAACCCATGCCCAGGAACGGTATCGCGCCGGGCCGACAGCGCGGTGACACGATGGCAGAGGAGGACTCGTTGTCATGCCCGGACGCCCACCCGCGATCCGGCCCCGCACAGAGGCGGAGGACGCCATGCTGACCACCAACTACGTCCCCGGCGCGCCCAACTGGCTCGACCTGGGCAGCCCCGACACCGACGCCGCCCAGGCCTTCTACAGTGGTCTCCTCGGCTGGACCTTCAACTCGGCCGGCCCCAACTCCGGTGGCTACGGCTTCTTCCAACTGGGCGACCGAACCGTCGCCGCGCTCGGCCCGCTCACCGAGGAGGGCGCGCCACCCGCCTGGACGCTCTACTTCCACACCGAGGACGCCGACCAGACCAGCAAGCTCGTCCAGCAGGCGGGCGGCGTGGTCCGGCTCGGCCCGTTCGACGTCTTCACCCACGGCCGGATGGCCGGCTACACCGACCCGACCGGCGCCCGGTTCGCCGTGTGGCAGCCCGGCGACACCCCCGGGCTGGAGGCCGTGACCGACGTCGGCACGCTCTGCTGGACCGAACTGCACACCACCGACCCGTCGGCCGCCAAGCCGTTCTACCGCACGGTGTTCAACTGGCTGGAGCAGGACGTCCCGTTCGGCGACTTCACCTACACCGTGATCACCCCCACCGACGGCGGCACCGACGCCAGCCAGGGCGGCCTCGCCGGGATGGTCGCCGAGGACCGGGCAGCGCACGCCGGCTCCTACTGGCAGCCGTACTTCGAAGTGGCCGACGTCGACGCGACCATCGCCCGCGCCGTGGAACTCGGTGGCACCCAGCGTGGCCACGTGGTCGAGGAGGCCGGAGTCGGGCGGTTCGCGCAACTCAGCGACCCGCAGGGCGCGGTCTTCGCGGTGATCACCGGTGCGCCCGCCGAGGAGTGAGGCCGCGGGTCACCGGGCGGGGTCACTAGGCTGAGCACCATGAATGATCTTGTCATCCGCCCGGCGACCTCCGACGACATCCCGGCCATCGTGGCGATGCTGGCCGCCGACTCGGTGGCCGCAACCAGGGAGAGCCCCGACGACCTGGCCCCCTATTACGCGGCCTGGGAGCGCATCGCCGCCGACCCCAACCAGCACCCGACCGTCGCCGTCCGAGCCGGCCGGGTGGTCGGCACCCTTCAGCTCAGCGTCATCCCCGGCCTCTCCAGGAGCGGCACCACCCGGGTGATCGTGGAGGCCGTCCGGGTCCACGCCGACGAGCGCGGCAACGGCCTCGGCACGGTCCTGATGGAGTGGGCGATCGACCGCTCCCGCGAACTCGGCGCGGGTCTGGTGCAGCTCACCTCGGACCTGAGCCGCACCGACGCGCACCGCTTCTATGACCGGTTGGGATTCACCGGATCGCACCTCGGGTTCAAGCTGCAGCTCTGAGCATGCGGTAAACGCAGAGAAGCCCCCTTCCCGAAGGAAGAGGGCTTCTCTAGAAGAATTGTTCGGCGGCGTCCTACTCTCCCACAGGGTCCCCCCTGCA
>NZ_JBGCCO010000045.1:0-58611 GCF_041262605.1 Kitasatospora sp. GAS1066B | reverse complement strand
GGACGTCGTGCTTTCGGGTGATCGATGCGTCGAGGCAGGGGGCGCGGCTCACCGCGGTGGTCGGCGAGCGGGTGCTGCGGGTGGGCCTTCGCGGCCGGACCGGCGACTGCCCGGTCACCGCACTCGTCGACCGGCTGCAGGCCGTGAGCGCCGACTTCCGCCGGAGCTGGGCCGAGCACGAGGTGGCGCTGCGGCGCGTCGAGCGCAAGATCCTGCCGCGTCCACGGGTCGGCGGCCTGCTGATGGACGGCGAGAGCCTGGTCACGCCCGACCAGGGCCAGTAGCTGCTGGTGCTCGCCGCGGCGGGCACCGAGGCTTGCGAGCGGCGGAGCTGCTGCGGGTCATCGGCATCGGGCAACGGCCCGACCGCGCTCGGCCGTCAGCAGTGCGGCGACCGTGTCCGGGCCGACCCGGTGGCCCTGACGAGTCGGCTCGGCCGTCAGGTTCCGGGTGGACTTCACCGTCCAGCGCAAGGGCGACTGCGGATCCCCACGCTGATCCGGCTCGACCAGCGCCAGCAGCGCCGTCACCAGGCCCGGATCGCTCTCACGCAGCGGCTTGCGCCCGCCGCCCGGACCCGGTCGGCGGGCTCCTGGTCCGCGTCCAGCTCCCGAGCGCCACGGTGGACTGCGCCACCCCCTGCCAGGCGGGCGACCCGGCGCACATCCCCATAGCCGAGCATCCGAGCCGCCGGCCCCAATGTCAGGCGCGGCTGCCGCTCATCCAACTGTGGCAGCAGTCGGGCGAGCACCTCCCCGAGCGCCGCCGCACTCTCATCCGTCACACCGTGATCCTGGACCCCAACCACCCCATCAGAGCAAGGAGTTATTAATCGTCAACTCCCTGACCGCCTCCGAGTCGAACGGCAGACTCAGCCGAGCCACCACCGCCCCGAGATCAGAACCGATCCCGTCACGAACGATACCTCCTATTTGTGATCACTCTCGATGGTCTCCGACCAGAACGGTGCCGCGTGCCTAATGATCAGTGGCCGTGAACAACATGGATGCTGAGGTAGTCCTGTTCCCGGACCTGGACGACCTGGCGACAGCGAACAGTGAGATCGGCGGGATACCGTGACCGTCGTTGCCTACGCGGGTGCGCCCGAGGTGCTCTGCCCGGCCTGCGGCGGCCGATTACGTCGGGACTACCGACCCTCAGGCGTTTGCTGATGGCCGCTCAGCTCGTGCCCCGCCTCCCGGCCCCGGCCGTCGACCGGCGGCGACCTGCGGCCACCACCAGGCCAGCCCTGGGCGGCACAGCCGGACAGGGCACGCACAGCCCCGCCACCGCCCACCTGCCCTACGAGCCTCAGTCCGTCGGCGCGGCCCGCCGCCTGGTGCGCGGCGCACTGCGCGAGTGGCAGCTGCCCGACCTGGTCGAGGCCGGCGAACTTCTCGCCAGTGAGCTGGCTGGCAACGCGGTCAAGACCGGTTGCGGGTGGCGTATGACGGTCGCGATCGAGCACCTCACCGACCGGTGTGTGCGCATCAGCGTCCGTGACGGCTACCGGAGCTTGCCGTGCCTGATCGAGGTGGGCTCCGGTGCCGAGCCGGGCCGAGGCCTGGCCCTGGTCCACCAGCTCACCGGCGGGCACTGGGGTGCCACCGCGCAGGCGTTCGGCAAGACTGTCCACGCGGAGTGCGCCCTGCTGTGTGGTGAGGGGCCGGGAGGAGTAGAGGGCCGGCGCTATCGCGATCGCTCCCGGCGCTCCGAAGCTTCTGGACCGCTACGGCGTCGGCCCGGACACCGTTGGCTAACGCATCGGGGCTGCAGTTTCTCTACGTACCTATTTGAGCATGGCTCCCGTCGAACAGATTCATAATTTCAGATAAAGTAAACCCCATCTTTCACGTCGGCTGGAATGGAGGTGGCCTGCAATGCCAGATGCCAGAGACAGGTATCTTAGGCCCGGCAATCCCGAAAGGGATAATTACCACCCAGACGTAGTGCCCAACTCCGACGAAATGAATGCAACAGGCGGACCCCTGAATTCGGCACGATTCCGGGCAAGGCAAGCGGATGCGTGGGCCCAGAACGACCCAGCGAAGGCAGCTTTTCACTACGAGGCCGTTGGGAGAATCAAGAAAGCAGAAGCGCCTAAGAGCACCATGGACTCCCTCAAGAACACCCTCGGACGCCTATCAATGACGAGCGCGCGGGAGCAGGAAAAAAACGTCGGCGGACGGTCTAGAGATGCAAGGAAGGCGCATGAGCACAATAGAACCCCTTCGCCTACAAATCGGAACCCATCGCAAAAATAGCGGCTGACGATGCTCCGATGACTATCTGGCGCTACTGATTCCCAAATAAGCTGACCGTCCCGTGGCTGCCGCGTCAGACGAGATGGCAGGGTTCTTTCCCTGGCGTGACATATCTTCGAAGAGAGGCGCGACATGTCGACCGGCTTCCCCTCCTCTGGCAGCAGTGGACCACCGGACCCTCAGCTAGACAGCCTGCGAGAAGCTGCCGGTAAACTCGATTCTAATATCGTCAAGCAGAAGCTCACTGGGGAGGTGCATGAATTCAGCGAAGCCGATATGAAGGAACTAAAGAGTCTCGACGCGCGAGCAAAGGGTGGAATTGGGCACGGCTATGCGCATGTTGGCGAGGAGGCTCACTAGGAGGCTTACAGAGAGGCTCTGTACGGAAACGCGATCAAAGGGGCGCGAAAGATTTTCGAAAGGGTAGGGGCCACAAATCCAGAGACTACGGAGAAGGAAATTTATCGCCTTCTTGACTCTAGCGCTCGCGATGGCTTTGCGCCCATTGAGCCCTCAAGGAATGGGCCGGGCATTGGACCGGCGGGTACGGCAGTGACTAAGGCCGCGTCATGGCACACCGAAGCCAAGGGTGAAGGTGTCAGCAAGTGGGACCGCCTCACCTCCGCGTTGGGCCGCCTAGGCAAGTCCGTCGGGTTGGGTGTCACGGACTCGCCGAAAGGGGCTCATGGTCCTACCAGTACAAAAGAGAGAGCGGCAGCAAATAATGCGGCAACACAGGAGCGGGCGAATAAAAATGGAGGGCGTCATATTAAGGGGCCCTAGCCTCAATGCCAGTGACTTAAGGATCGTTGCTGGTAGGTTGCCTGTCCAGGAGGTGCCTGGATGCCACGCTCTGGGCAGGTCAAGCCGTCGACGGACGAGCGATTGTCGGACCGGATAGCGATCGGTCTGCTGACGCACGCGTTCCCGCCAGAGCTGGTGGACCGGATCGTGGAGGAGTGCGGCCGGACCGGGCGGCGCCAGCGGCTGCTGCCGCCACGGGGGTGGTCTATTTCGTGCTGGCGATGTGCCTGTTCTCCGGGCAGGGGTAGGAGGAGGTCGCGCGGCCGCTGACCGAGGGGCTGGCAGGGCGAGGCACTGGTCGGGGTCGTGGCAGGTTCCACCATCGCGGCGATCTCCCGGGCCCGGGTCAAGCTCGGGCCCGAGGTCCTCAAGGCGTTGTTCGAGCAGGCGGCCGGCCCTGTGGCGACCGGGGCTACCGCTGGTGCATGGTATGGGCGTTGGCGTTCAATGGTCATTGACGGGACGACGTTCGATGTGCCGGACAGTGAGGAGAACGACGCGCGGTTGGGCCGTCCCAAGACCCACCGCGGTGAGTGGTCGGCGTTCTCGCGGGTGAGGGTGGTGGCGTTGGCGGAGTGCGGCACCCACGCGATCACTCACGCGACCCTGGGCCCGTTCAGCACCGCCGAGTCCGTGCTCGCGCGGGAGCTGTTCGACGTTCTGGGGCCTGAAGATCTGCTGATGGCCGAGCGTGGCTTCGCCGGCCTGGAGCGGTGGCGGGCCGCTGCGGCGAGCGGAGCGGACCTTCTGTGGCGTATCAAGTCCACTGCGGTCCTGCCCGTGTGGCGCGAGCCTCCTGGCGGCTCCTACCTGTCCGACATCGCCGCCGCCGGGGACCGCAAGCGCGCGGACGCGGTCGTCGCGCGGGTCATCGAGTACACCCTGGACGACCCCGGCCGCCCGCAGTACACCACCCGCTACCGGCTGATCACCACCATCCTCGACCACGAGTCCGCGCCCGCGATGGAGTTGGCGGCCCGCTACAACGAGCGGTGGGAGATCGAGACCGTGCTGGACGAGCTGAAGACCCACCAGCGCGGCCCCGCTCAGGTTCTGCGCTCCCGCTCGCCCGAAGGTGTCGAGCAGGAGGTCTGGGGCCACTTGCTCGTCCACCACGCGATCCGCTCGCTCATGCACACCGCCGCGCCCAGGACATCGGCGAGAACCCTGACCGGCTCTCCTTCACCCGCACCCTGCGCCTCGCGCGACGCCACGTCACCGCGCGGGTGGCCTTTTCCCCTGACCGCCTGACCGCAGCCCTCGCCGGTGGGCAGGAGGTGGCCCGCCACCTCCTGCCCACCCGGCGCAGACGCTCCAACGCCCGCGTCGTCAAACGGGCCACAGCCCACCTGAGACCCGATCGAAGCAGGTCACCATTGCGCCGCACCACAAGACCGCCTCGATCAACCCACCCGTCACGGTCAGGCAATCCTGGGACTACTAAGTCACTGTATTGAGGCTGACGCTGAACTGACGACCCTATGCGCAGTCGCTGGCCGCACGAGGCGGGGAATCCTCGAAAGGCGGTCGCAATCGCAGGCCGCACCGGCACATACTGGCGCGCATGTCACGGATGCTGGAGGATCTGTCCACGAGAGCGGGACAACGGGGTGGGCCGTGGGGTTGGGAGCTCTTGCGCGGGTGCGAGCTGGACGCCGCGATATGGAGGTGGACTGAGGTTCTGGTCCGCCGTGGTGGCCCAACGCTCGCCGCTTTGCGCCCATTCGACCCAGCCGAAGTAGAGCCGAATTCCCTGAGCGCACGTTACGGTAAGGCGCTCAGGCGTTGCATGTATGGGCAAACCAGCGAGACGCTCACCACGCACGGACAGCTGACGAATCGAGGTCAACGGTTCCTTCGAAGTCGATCGGCCCGCCCCGCAGCGTTGCGGTCACAGTCTCGGTGAGTGTGCCGGAGAATCCTTCGTGGAAGAAGGGTGCTGCCACACGGCACTGCGCGAGGACTCGCCCTGCTGTGTGAGATCGCCCCTTGCCGTGCCGATCCGTGCGGCGCGCTCTCGTAGCAGCGCGGCACGCTCCGTCGTTGACAACGCCCCCAAGCTGGCTGCTTCCTGGATCGCGGCTGTGAGCTGGGGGGCCATTTTCTCTCGCGCAGGTTTTGCGGTCTCGTAGCGCGATTGGGCGCCTATCTCCCTGAGCCGGTCGACGACGTTCTGCACGGTTGACTTGTTCCGTGATCTCGATCTGACTGCCTCGGCATGCCCGGCCACAATCTCTGGGCTGGGCGCCAATGCGTCGCTCCGGTCGGGCCTCCAGACGACTGGTTCCGCGCCCGCCGCTCCGATTTCGACGCGAGGCATCCCCATGTGGTGCAGGAACTTCGTCTCGACCGTGTGGGCGTAGTTCTCCGTCGGAATGTCTGCCACGTATCCCGCGAAACTATTTTCAAAATTAACCACCCTGGCCAGGCGTGCGGATTGGAGGTAGCCACTGTAGGAGTTCACAAAAGCGACCTCGGCGTCTCGGTGCTCCTGCGTCCCGGGTATCTTCCCGTCCAACTCGACAGAGGCCTTCACGGCATTTTTGAACTCCTTACCCACGATTTCCTTCTGTTCCTTGCTCATCCCCGCAAGTCTCGGCTTTTCATGCCTCCCTGGTCGGTGCAGGTCATCCAGTGGATTTTCATTGAAGGAGTCGATCTGTTTCTTGATCTTCGCCAGTTCCGAGCCGCTGTTCCCCTTTCTGCCGTAGTTACGCAATATGGGATCTTCTGCGTAGAGTTTCTTTGCCGTGCGATCGTGTGGCGAGGGAAACGTGTCCGGGAGTTTCGCGAAAACCTTCTTCCCGCGCCCGAATCCGGTTTCGTAGTACCTCTTTCCCAGTATCAGGTCCTGAGGAGTGGTCAGTCCAGCCTCTACCCGCCCTCTCGCCGCCGTGACCATGTCAGCATGGGGCAGCCTATTGCGCGAGTAGCCCATTTGCTCCCGAATTTTCTGATCACCCTCCCTCGGATGGGTATGGATAAGGTACTCCATCGACTTCATGTCGAACTCGTAGTGTGCCAACTCGTGGACCACCGTTGCTGCACCCTCGAGCGCTGCGGTGGCATAGTTCCCACCGGGAGCTCCCAGGACAGACATTTCATTCTTCACTGCGCTAAAAGACCCTAAGTCCATTCCAATCGAATTCACCGCTTCGGGATCAGAGAACCGCAGAGGCGGGCCCGGGTATCCATCGAGCTGCAGCTTTCTAATGCATTCCTCGTGAACATCTGTGATCAGCTTGCTGTAGTTATCCGCGGAGAGTACCAGTGAACTCTTTTCAGTGGTTCCCGGCTGTGTAACTCCCGGTTGCTCTTGTGAATAATAAGCCACGCGCTGGGTGGTGAAATTTGCGAGTGCCTTGAGGAAATCTTCATCGTCCATGGATCCCATCATGGCCTCCCGGTCGCGGTGAAATGGCCCCTCTCGTAGGATAGCAATCGAACATCCTCGTATCCCCTTATGATCGTAGCGTCATACGTAGTAGCAACGACCCCTGGGAGCTGTTGGTCAATTGCACGCGGCCAGAGCATGCGGGGCTGGCCCTTCAGCCTCGATCCTTCAGTGTCCGGTCGGTGGTGACCGTCTTGGCTGGGTGCCCGGTTTGTCCTGGGTGCCGGTGAGGTAGGCCGTCGCGTGACGCTGTGGGTGCGCCGGGTTCCACGGGCCCGGGTCTGCTTTTCTTTCTGGTTCGTCGGGGTGGTGACCGGCTGTCAGGGTGCGGCCGGGAGCTTGGTGGGGCGTTGCCAGGCCAGGGTGAAGGCTTCGGCCCAGGGCCAGGTGCGGTCGATGCGGAGCCAGCGGCGGCGGGTATGGCGGTTGAGGTGGGCCGGGACGCTGTAGAGGCGGTGGCGTATGGTGTCCGGCTCGGCGCCGGCGAGGTCTTCTTGGTCGTGCAGGGCGAGGAGGCGGACCCAGCAGTCCAGGTCGTGGCCGAGGTTCGCGGTGAGCATCCAGGCCGCGTTGACCTGCCACTTCTTGCTGGAAGGTTCCGCAGCCCCGTCGCCTTGCCGACCCGGAGGCGGGCCTCGACCATGGCGTGCGAGCGGGCGAGCGCGTCGAGGAACTGGGGCTGGTGGGAGCCGGCGATGTCCCACATGTGCCCGATGTTCGTGGCGACGATCGAGTACTTGAAGCCGGTGCGGGCCTCGTAGGTGGTGAGCTTCTTCGCGTGCCGCCCCGACGGTTTGACCCGGCGGACCAGCAGTCGCATCCCCGCCGGCCAACCCGTGCGAGTGTTCAGGCCGGTCAGCTCCGCGATCCCGTAGCCCTCCTGGATCTCGCCATCTTGGCGTAGGGCAGCCTCCCACATCCGCTCGGGGAGTTTGGCGATCGCCGTCTCATCCTGGTCGGTGATGGTCGAGCCAACCAGGTAGCGCACCGTGCGCCGGGCGGTGTTCAACGCCTCGATGTTCTTGATGAGCTCGTGGGTGGCCCCGGCCGTCGACCCGCACCAGGATCTTGGGGAGATCTGCTCTGGTGACCAGTCTTCGGCGAGCCTGGCAGTCACGAAGTCCCGAAGCTGTGTGTTCGTGGCGAGCAGGCACGGCTGCCGGCGTCGGGCGCGGTCCCAGGTGCGGTCCTCGGCGTCCACAGCGCGGTAGCGGGCGGGGCCCTTGTCACGGGCGATCTCCCGGCTGACGGTCGAGACGGCTCGACCCAGGCAGCGGGCGATCTCGCGCATCGAGTCGCCTCGGGCCAGACCTCGCGAGATCGACTCCCGTTCGGCAAGCGTCAGTTGGCCGTCCCTGCGCTGCCGGACCGGTGGAATGTAGCCGCCGTTGGACTTGATGATCGTGAAGATCGAGCCCGGCGGCCGGCCCAGCGCCCGCGAGATCTCGCGAATCGACTCACCGGCCTTCCAGCGGTCCCACAACTCGCGCTTCTGCATGTCCGATATGCCCGGATGGTGTCCCGCCTGGTGGTGTAGCCGATCTTGCTTGAGATCTTCACGACCGCCCAGCCGCCGGCGAGTCGAGTCGTGTTCTGCGACCGAAGCTCGCAGGCTGATGTACCGTCAGCCTTCCGTATGCTCCGCGGAAGCCGGATTCCGGTCCTGAACTGCGCTTCTACCGGCTTGATCGGCTACACCACGCCAAGGGACGCGACTCGAGGCAGGCGAGGGGGTGAGTCGCGATGGCTGGAGGAGACGCGGCCGTGCCCCCAGTCCGGGCCCGCGACAGCGGGTGCGCCGAGGCGGTAAGAAGGGCGACAGCGGGTCGGAACTGGCGAAGATCAAGGAACAGATCGATTCCTTCAATAAAAATCCACGCAGTCACGGGGCGTCCCTTGGGGGCGGCGGAGCGTGAGGCGGCGGCTGAGGGCCGCCGGTCTGTTCGAACAGGGTGTGCGGCAGGCGGAGGTGGCGCGTCTGTCGAAACAGCTCCCGCGCGAGCACGGACCCCGCGGTGGTGAACGGGCCCAGGGTCGCGTGAGTGATCGCGTGGGTGCCGCACTGCGCCAGCGCCACCACCCTCACCTGCGGGAACGCCGACCGCTCACCGCGGTGGGTCTTGGGACGGCCCAACCGCGAACAGGCGTTGCCCCGGCCGCCGCCGAGCAGGCTCCAGCCATGACGACACTTCACCTGACGAGCCGGTACTTCGAGGCCCCGCACGAGTACCGCCCGACCGCCGGCGACCCGACCGCCGTCTTCCTCGGCGGTGGGATCACCGGCTGCCCGAACTGGCAGGAGGCCGCGGCTCGCCGGCTGCTCAGGGCCGGCTTGGTGGTGCTGAACCCCCGCCGCGCAGTCGGCTTCGCTATCGACGACCCGACCGGCGCCCCGGCCCAGATCGCGTGGGAGCACCGCCACCTGCACCTGCCTGGCGTGCTCACGCTGCTGTGGTTCGCCGTCGAGAGCGTGCAACCGATCGCGCTGCTGGAGCTGGGCGCCGCCCTGGGTGAAGGCCGGGCACTGGTCGTCGGCGCGCACCCGGGCTACCCGCGGCGCCTGGACGTCCAGCAGGTGCAGCTGGCCCGGCCGGGCACACTGGTGTACGCCGCACTGGACGACGTCCTCGACCGTGTGGTGGAGCTGACGGGTGGGCAGGGCGCCCAGGCGGACCCCGCACGGAAGTAGCCCGGGGTCGAGGAACATTCGAGGTTTGCTCAGGAACCCTCATCCGTCCGGTGGTCCATCCGTTCGCCCAGCTCCACCCCGCGCGCGATGATTGCTGCGGTGAAGGAGTCGACCGGAGCCGGGCCCGTCTCCTCTGGTCGGTAGCGACCCGGGAACGACGGGTCGATGGCTGGTGCCCAGTAGCCCACGTCATGGCGGTTCGCGTACTCGATCAGGGCATCGCACAGGTAGTACTCGGCGCGAGCCCGACGATCTGCGGAGGTGCCGGGGGCGACGACCGCCCCGAACGACAGGTCAGCGAACACAACGCCCGCGTCGTCCCGATCAGCGGCCCGTAGAGCCTCCAACCGCACGTCAGAGGCCGCGCAGTCGAGGGCGAATGCGTCGGCGGGCACCGCACCCATCTCTCCTTCGTAACCTCCGTACATGATTCGCTGGAGTCGAATCCCGGGGTACTCGGCCAGAGTCCACCGGCTGTGCTCGCTGATCTCTTCCCACGGCCTCAGCGTCATGGGTGATCCCTTCGTGTCTGCGTCTTGTCGGGCGCAGGCGCCGAAGGGCGCAGGGCTCGCCGTGGGCGTCGGCGCCGAGCGGCAGCGCGTCACTGCGATCCGATGGTCAGGCTGCCCGCGGCTTGTCCTCCACGGGGTAGAGCTCGACCACGGCGTGGTCACCGAGGAGGAGAGCCGCACTGTCGCAGCTGGTCTTCGTCTGCGCGTCGCGCATACCCAGACCTGCGACGGCGAGCGCTTCATCAACACCCTTGAGCTGTTCGCGGCGGATGGCTGGGGCCTCGCCCTCCCAGGTGGCAGTGAGTTCCAGGGTCCGCCTGCTGCGGGCGGGGCCAGGGTGGATGTGCAGCGGTACCTCCCTGCCGAACCACGGCGCCAGGGCGGTGACCGCCTGGTCGAGCAGGCGCTCCCCGGCCAGGATGTCCAGGGCGATGGGACGGCTGTACACGTTGCCGGCGCGCTCTGCGACCTCATTCGCGCTGGCGCCCGCGCGGTTGTCCAAGAGCATCGCCTTCTCCAACCGTCGCTTGGCCTGCGTCACGGCCATCGCGGCGGGTGTGGTGTGGTCTGGTCCCGATGGCGTGGGCAGCGGCCAGCCGGTGCGCGCGCAGAGGTCATGCAGGTCCCCGGGACGCCCCTGCCATTCCGTCACAGCGGCCACGTGGCCGGCGACATCGTGCACTTCGATCCAGTCCAGTCCCGCGGCGCGCAGCCGCCCGACCAGCGTGTCCAGTGCCCGCAGTGAGCGCCGGGTGAAGGCGATCTCCAGGATCTCGTCAGCCATCGTCGTCCCTTTCGTGTTGGGGTGAACCCGCACACACGACCCTACTGATCAAAATCTTTACCAGTCAAGTTTTTTACCACTAACGAGTTCAGGTGCTGAACTCCCGACGGAGGCGGTCCAGCTTCTCCAGGACCGCCTCCGGAGACGACGAGCCGGCCCGCTCGGCGGCCGCGGTCGCCAGCGACACCGCCACGATCCGGTCGAGGCCGCCCAGGTTGCTGAGCAGCTCGAAGTGGCCGTCGGCGAAGGCCCGCAGCGCAGCCGCCACGTCTGCGGGCATCTCGATGCGCCCCATCGGGGTGGGGTGGCGTGGGCGTGGAGGTGGAATCCGGCGCCGAGTGCTGCCCCGCGCGGCCGGTGGCCAGGGGATGGGGTCCCCGGCCGAAGGCTGGGGGAGGGTGGGCTGATCGTGTTCGCGCTCTGGTTCCGGCGGGCTGCGCGGGGCAGGGGTGGGCGGCCCGTGTGGGCGCGTGCCTCCAGACGCTGGCCGAGGCCTGGTGGGGGGTGAAGCCCCTGGGGCTGGTCGGGGAGGGTGCGCGGCCTCGCCTGGGCGTCGCGCATGGTGTGTGGTGCCGGGTGGGTCCAGTCGTGGACCGGTCCACCCGGTGGCTCTGGGGTGCGGGGGTGGTCACCGCACGGGCGAGTGTCTCTACGACTGGGCGCCCGCCCGCGTGCCCGTTGCGTCACTGTCAGCGCTCGCCGTCCTCCGGTCGCCAGCTGCGCCCGGACCACAGCGGTTCGATCTGTTCCCAAGCCGGCTCCCAGGCTTGCTCTGCCTGCTGTGTAAGGGTGTGACGATGCACGACGTAGGTCGTCCAGACAACCGTCCCGGTGGCGAGGAAGACGCCCAGCCCACACAGTCCCGCGGCTACCGCCAGCTGGCTGTCCAGCGGCGGTGGCGCGGCGGGATTGCCGCTGTCGTCGACCCAGAGTGGGACGCTGCTGCCCGGCGCCGTCTTGGCGGCCACCGAGACCGTCCCGCTCCGATGCTCTGCCTGCGGATAGTCCCAGGACGCACGCGCCGAGGCGGTGTCGAGCCCTAAGCCGTTACTCGCCACCGCCAGCGTGATCGCGGTCACCTGATGGCGGTGCGCGGCGATCTGGTGGTTCTGTGCCCGCATGCTGCTCAGCAATGCCAGCGCGAGCAGCGTGGCGAGGGGCGCGGCTAGCGCCAGGGCCAGCGCGGCTGCGACCAGCAGCTGGCTGCGGGCCCGGTCGACCGGGCGACAGAGCGGATTAGGGTCCTGCCCGAGGGCGCGCCGCAGCTGGCGCACCAGGCACGTGCGGACCGCGGTGTGCCGGTGCGAGGCGGATATGGCGAACATGGCGGGCCTCCTCGTTGCCGCAGGGTCTTTCAGGGCATGACTGCCAGTTGTCGCTGCGCGATCTGCTGACCCGCAGGGCCGACGAGCCCAGGCATGGGCCCGCGACCCGGTCGGGCGAAGCCGAGCGTGTCAAGGGACCAGGCCCCGGCGGCCCAGCGGCGCGAAGGCCGCCCCGATACCGGCCACCTTGGTGGCCGCGAGCACCCCGGGGGATCCCCACGCGATGCTGGCGTTGGGCCGGCGCCTCGCTGGGCGCGTCGTGGTGGAACGGGCCCAGGTAGCCCAGCGGCGCCACCTCGGGCCAGTCGAGCGCCACGAAGGTCACCGCGCGTCCCACCGTGGCGAGCCCGATCACCGCGGCGGCCACCGGGGGCCGGCGACGCCCGACCGCCCAGACCACCAGCGCCGGCCCCCTTGTCCTCCACGCGAAGCCGTGGCCCAGCGGGCCGGCCGCGAACACCCCGCTCAGCAGCACCATCCGAGGCAACCGCGGTGGCAGGGCCACACCAACCGCCACCGTCAGCCTCGCCGCAGCATGGAGCAGTACCGAGGCGAGCGCGAGTATGGCCCTGCGCCGAGCCAGCAGCAGGTTGCGCGCGAGCGGACGAACCATCAGCAGCTCGGTGGCGCCCCACTCCACGTCGGCGGCGAACGCGACAGCGGCCGGCGAGCCGATCGCGGTGAGCTTCCCTACGATCCGAAGCCGATGGACCAGCCCGGCCCCCAGCGATGCGCGATGGCTGGCGATCGTCACCGCGCCGATCCAGCCGCTGAACACCTTGAAAACACCCGGCCAGTTGCCTGCTCACGCGGCCCTACCACCCTCGGCTGCCGCTGGGCCGGCCTGCGCGAGGTCGGCGACGGTCAGGTCGCAACTCAGCACGCCGCGTCGCATCAGCTCACTCTTGAGCGGCCGGTACCAGTCTTCCCGATCCAGCTCGTAGCGCTCGCAGTAGGCGGCCAGCTCCGCGGCCCTGGCTGGTGCCGGGTTCCTGAACAGCTCGGCGCAGAAGGCGGGTTCGACGTTGGCCAGCGCCACTGCCTTGCCATCCGGGGAGCCGGCCTCCAGCAGCAGCCGCTCCCTGCCCTGGTACACCGGTACGCCCGGATCAGCGGCGATCAGCCGCTTGATCGCCTGAGGGCAGCCGCTGGATTCCTTGACCGCCGCCACACCCGGCAGCCGGCAGATCCGCAGCAGGGTCGCCAACTCGGTGGCGTTGCCGCTGTGCACGCTCTCGTTGTACACGATCACCGCAAGGCCCGACTGGGCCGCGATCGCGGCGTAGTGCTGGTAGATCTCCTCCTGGCTGACCTGCGGCCCGTAGGGGCTGGTGGCTACCACCGCGGCCGCTCCCAGCCTCCTGGCCTCGATGGCCCGTTCGACGACCTGATCGGTGGTGGGCCGCTGAACGCCTGCCAGCACAAGGCGTCCGGCCGCATGCTGGATGGTCGTGGCCAGCATCGTGCGCCACTGATCATCCGTCAGGGCCCAGCCCTCGCCGGTGCTCAGCGTCACCAGCAGCGCGGTCACATGATCGCGCACCGAGCGCACCAGGCGCTCCACGTCCTGCTCAGCCACCTGCGCGCTGGAGGTCAACGGCGTTACCAGGGCCACCGTCACTCCTTGGAACATATTCACCTCCTGCCGGCCGCTCACAGCTCGGCGGTCGCGATCCGCAGCGCAAGCGATCGCTGGTAGAGCTCCTCCAGCGGTTGCGGGAAGGCCAGTTCGGGGCCCGGGTCGGGTGCTGCCACCGGCAGGTCCGGCTGCCTCGAGCGTCCGGTCAGGCGCGCGCTGACCGAGCGCAGCAGGCCGCCGCGGTGGATCACCATGCCCAGCAATAACCGTTCGTGGGTGGCGAGGCGGGGATACCTGGCGGCCTCAGGGGCACTGCGCAGATCGTCCTGCTCATAGCCGAGCCGGACGATCGCCATGACGGTGTGCAGGTAGTCCATGAACGGGTAGTAGGCGTCCTGCACCTCGCGCGGGAACTGCCAGACCAGGTCGTCGCAGCGGCCCACCTGCTCCAAGCTCATCATCACCCGCCCGCCGAGCCGGGTGGCGAAGAAGGTCCTGCACACCGCCCGGGTGTACTCATCGGTGCTGTTCATGCCCATGAAGAGCGTCGCGTCGACGTACTCCACCCCTTGGCCGGTCTTGATGTCAAAAGGCATGACGGTTCAGCACCTTCCGGATGATAGCCACCGCGTCGGCGAACATCTGCGGGTCACGGGCCAGCGCGAAGCGCACGTACGCGTCGCCCTTGCTCGGCTCGCTCCAGTAGAAGTACCGCCCCGGCAAAACGTAGACGCCCCGCGCGTAGAGCAGGCGCTGGACGTCCAACGCCTTCACGAGCGGGTGGTTGATCCTCGCCCAGGCCACGCTGACCTTGGCCACCGGCTCCTGGCACTCCAAGACGGTGCCATCCAAGGCCTCCCGGATCAGATCCCGGTTGCCGTCCAACACATCGCGGACGCTGGCGAGCTGCTCCTCGGCGGCGTCCCGCAGGTAGCGCGTCAGCACGTTCAACGTGAACGGCGAGACGTTGAGCAGCACACTGGTGTGCAGGTTATGGACAGCCTCACGAATGTCGTCGCTGGTGGTGATCATCGCGCACTTGGCGTCCTGGACCGGCCAGGTCTTCCCCGTGTCCTCGATCGCCAGATAGGTCACCCCCGAGTTCTCCAGCAACTCGTAGACATCGAAGCGGGTGACCGCAGAGTCGAACAGCGTGAACGAGGCGAAGCAGAAGTCGAGGACCAGCACCTTCTGCTGGTCCTTGCAGAAGCGGACCACCTCCTCGAAGCCGCGCCGACCGTGCCTCAGCAGGGTGAAGCCGGTGGGGTTGTTGGGGTCGACCAGGAAGAGCGCATCGGTGCGCACCCGCCGCTCGAGCTCCTGGTAGATCCGATCCGCAGCGTGCAGCGCCGACTCGTCGATCGGGTAGGCGGCCACGTCGAGGTTGGCGAGCACGTCGTACAGGTTGTCGAAGCACGGCTCGATCAGCGTGACGGCCATGTGGCGCTGCTTGAGGAACATGCCGACCACCATCGTGGAGATCGAGGCGGCGTAGGAGAGCATGGTCTTGTTGCGGGCCAGCGCGGTGGGCTGGCGCTGCAGGCGGAAGAAGGCCTCGGTGAAGCGCTGCTCGGAGGTGGCCTGCAGCCCACGCTCGGCCTCATACCACAGCTTGGGCAAGTCCGCGATGATGCCGCGCTGGCGATCCGACTGCCTCTGGTGGGTATGCGCGTCGGCAAGATTGTACCGGGTACGCAGCGCCTCGATCTCATGCTGCGTCAGATCAGGCAGCGCCGTGGCCGCGCTGGCGGCCTCGGTGACGGGCGGGTGGGAGCGGGGCTGGCTCTGAAGCGGGTTCATCACGGTCTCCAAGCCACCCGCGGGCGGGTGGACTACCAGATCTTGCATACGCCAGCCAATGCTCCTCTCACAGGAGATCCGGCGACATGGCGCGGAAAGTGGATCGAAGCGCCTAAGCCGAGGGATACACTGCCAGGCATCAGAGCGGGCCACATCGGGCGGAATGCTTCTGGGGCTACTTAGCCTCGATCTCGCACGACTGCCGTTGGCTTGGCCGGTAGGCCGTTTCTGCTTGGGCCGGGCCGGGTTTTCTGTCTGTCTCCACCAATCGGGCAGCGGCCCAGCGGGATTGGGAGATACCGCGCCACCCACGGGGGTTCGATCTTGGCGTAGCAATGGTCGACGACCGCATCGATAGTCCTCTCCCTGAGGCCCCTGACCTCGCGGATCTTGTCCGTGACGCCGATGAACAAGAGGCCGCCGTCGGTGCTGGCCAGTGCTGCCACACCGCAGGCGACCGAGTCGGCCAGCTGCTTCCTGTATTCGACGGTGGGAGCCGCGGGGCCGACTTGCCGCACCGCAGTGCGCACCCGGTCGGTAGTGAACTCTGAGGGAGCTGCGTCGAGCAGAGACGGTGCTGAACCACGCCTCGCGTCTTCCTTTGCCACCTCTGGCTTTGGATTGGCCGAGCCCCACGCTGGCGGTAGCCTCTGGCCGCTCTCGGGCAGTTGAGGGACTGTCGGGTCATGCTGGGTGTCGGCCGCGGTTGAGGGGGCTGAAGCCCTGGCTCTCGACCACATCCCATTGAACCTAGGTGTCCACATCACTGGGCAGTCGGGAAGATGTGGCCCGCGCGGCGTCTGTCGCGCGGAGCTTCTCCTCCCCAAACGCCGTGCGTGGCCTGCAGGCGGCGGCCCGCCTCACGGCACTCACGACGAACGGGGCAGAGCCTGCACCACGCCGCGGCCACCCGTTGGCCAGCGAGATCGTCAGTGAACCACAACTCCGGGTCCATGGCACGGCAGGGTATCCGAGCCTGCGCGTGATCCCGGATCCGCTGATACAGCTCCTCAACCGATCGTCTGATCTCTTTGGCCATCACGCTGCAACGATCCACTTCTCAGCCACGGCGATACGCTCCGCTCGCTCACCTGCACAAGGTGGCGGAGGCCATCAACTGTGTCCGAGTATGCCGCAGCGCCGCTGTCCGCGGACGCCCGGCCGATCCGGGCAGGGGGACCCGAAACTCCTGGCGTCGCACACCAATTGCCCAGCGCGGCAACCTCGATGCGCGTTACGTGCTCGGTATCCGAGTGGGACGACCACCTGGGGCCAACCCACTTATCAATATTTTTGAACGAGTTGCGCCAACCCGCTGGTTCCATCACGCCAGCTGTAGTTCGCGGTAAGCGCCGAGTCTCCGCTGGTCAGCGATCTGCCGAGGGCACTCCCGGCCATGGGGACCGCCACCGCGATCATGACCTTGGTGACGAAGAATCAGAGCGCGGCGGCGGTGGAGGCCACCGTAGCGCAGGCGGTGTGGCGGGACTTCTTCGGGGCGTTCATGGGGTTTGCGGCGAACTGCGTCCCACGCCGCGAGTCCCGGCAGACCTTGTGGGAGGTGACCGAGGCGGTCCTGATGGGACTGGAGTGCATCGCGCTGATCGGGCTGCTGCGTGAGCAGAATTCGGCGCTGGTCGAGCGGTGTGCCCAGTTGGAGGAACAAAACGCGAGGCTGACCGCGCGGGTGGCGGAACTGCAGCGCCGGCTGATCCGCGACAGCGGCAACTCCTCCAAGCCTTGCTCCTCGGACGTCTTCGGACGCCCGACGGAGAATCCGAAGCCGAAGGTCGCTGCCCTGCTCGCCCCCTACGACCTGGCCGGTGTCGTCACCGCCGACGCCCCGCACATCCAACGCGCCCACGCCCGCCACCTGGTCCAGGACAAGCAGGCGCACCACGTCCTCACCGTCAAGAAGAACCAGCCAAGCCTGTACGAGCAGCTCCGTCTCCAGCCCTGGGGCCGGGCGAGCGCGAAGTTCTACCACCGCACCACGGGCCACGGCCGGCTGCAGACCCGGGTCGTTGAGGTCCTTCACCTTCACGAACCTGGGCATCGACTTCCCCCCACGCCGTCCAGGCCGCACGGATCGTGCGGCACCGCACCGACACCCGCACAGGCAAACGCACCCGCGAAACGGTCTACGCCATCACGGACCTGACCAGCTGCGACGCTGCTCCCGAGCGGCTCGCCCCAATCGCCCGATCCCAGCAGACGGTCGAGAACCGACCCCACTCCCTGCGCGACACCACCTCCGCCGAGGACGCCTCCAAGATCCGCACCGGCCACGGCCCCGCCAACGCGGCCACCCTCCACGACCTGACGATCAACCTGCTCCGCGCGGCCGAACACACCAACATCGCCGCCGCCATCGGTGACGTCTCCTACCAACCCTTCCCCCGACCCCTGGACCTCCTGAACATCCCATGACCTGCACCACAACATGATCACCACGACTTTGAATCAGCCCGCCTCCCCCCGATCACGAGGGACGAGAGGGGCGAACCACCGAGCCCGTCAGCGACTCAACCGCCCCGACAAATCGAGGCCAACGGAACATCAGCACAAAATTAAGCACGTTCCCCGATCTATCAACTGCTTTCTCCGGACGATTATCTGAACTCCGGGGTTCTAATGGCCAGCCCAAGGAGAGAGAAATGGCAGACGCCCATGAGACTGCATCGGGAATGATCACAGAAAAGAATGCCCTAGAAGTCCGGAAGGCCATCGACACTCTCATCAGTGTCCGCAAGGAGCTCAAGCAAGATAATTACCAAGGCGACCAGTCCGGCTTTCGGAATCGTGGCGGAAAGGAGAATGCGGCACTCCAGAGCGCACTCATGGAAAATGGATGGCAGGGAAATCCTGGCCAAAATTGGTCGTACAAGGAAATATGCAAAGAGGGAGATAAGTTTTTAGCGGACCGCGGTTTCTCTCACCTGAAAACCGCGGGAGGGATGCAAAAGGACCTGACCCAAAGGTCGAACCAGCCGGCGGAAAACGCCCGTATCGTATTGCCAAATGAGAATTCCCTCAAAAATCATGTTGCCCTAGCTGAGATCGAGGCAGGTTTCAAACTCCTCGACAAGGAGGCGGCGGGACTGGGCGGGAACCGATCCCAGTCGACATCGAACGCAAAGGATGAGGAGCTCCAGGGGAAGGCTAAGTCAATTCTTCAGGGCATGGGATATGGGCAGTCAGGGTCCATGGACCGCTCCAAACTTCGGGGTGTCATGAAAGATGTACTGACAGACTTCCAAGTCGACCACCCGGCGTACAAGGGAAGAATTGACAGGATTCTCCAGGGGCATACCGCTAGAGAGATGCTTGCGAACCTGAAAGAGCCCACCGTAGGGCTGACCGCTGGCTCCCAGGACGCCGCGGAGAGGCTTGCGAACCTGAAGACCATACCCAAAACCTCAGGGCTGACCGGCGGCATCATGGACGCGGCCGCACGTACGGGCGGCGCGACGGGCGACGACAGGAATCTCCTCAAGCTCGTTTATACCCACTTTGCATCAATCGAAATGAACCCTGGAGGTGGAGGACTGCTGAAAGCGAACGTCGCAAATCAACACCTTGGGACACTGGCGGAAAAAAATCTAATAACCGCAGGAAAATACACCCCAAAGGCGCTTGAAAATAAGGACGTTAGGGCAAATCTATTGGATGATATAAGCCGCCAGCTCAAGCCGCCAACGAATACCAGAAGCACCCTTCAGAAAATAGAGACAGGCATTCGCAATCTGGCGATACGTGGCCACCGTGGCATCAGCGCCCCGAGTGCCCACAAAACGTCTACCCAGAGGGCCACACCTCATCAGTCTGGACCACTGGACCCTATGCAGAAGAGAACGTCACCTCATATAAAATAGCTTGATCTTATTCAATTTGGTTCTCGTCGCGGATGTAGCCACGGCCGTTTCAAGAGCCACGCGGTAGTCCGAGGACGCTGTAAGGGGCGGTCCATGGAGCGGCAGCCGACCGCATCACCACATGCGCCCGGCTCCGGCCAGCCCAGGACCTGACCGACCCGACCGAAGCGTCCAAGTTCACCCTGCGCCGCCTGGCCCGCCGATACCAGGACCTGGACCGCGAAATCACCGAATACAACGCCGAGTTGATCGCACTCGCGACCAAAGCCGCCCCGGAGATGCTGGCTGTGAACGGAGTCGGCCCCGAAACGGCCGCCCGCCTCCTGGCCGCGTCGGCGACAACCCCGAACGCCTGCGCTCCGAGGCCGCCTTCGCCCATCTGTGCGCAGCCGCCCCACTCCCCGCCTCCTCCAGCCGGCGGGACCGGCGCCGGCTCAACCGCGGCGGCAACGGTCCGCCAACGCCGCCCTCCAACCCATCGCCGTCGTCCGGATGCGCCAGGATCCGCGAACACGCGAGTACATCGCGCGCCGCACCGCTCAAGGGCTGCAGAAGAAGGACATCATCCGCTGCCTCAAGCGGTACATCGCCCGCGAGGTATACAGGGCGCTGACCTGCAAGAACACCACGTAGTTCCGCACGTCGCGGGTCACTGCGCAGTGCTGCGGGGCGACGCCGACGGACTTGGTCCCTTTCTCTGCACCTGGGTGTCGTCCAGCACCAGCGACGCGGCCTGATCGCCCAGGTGCTCGGCCACGTACGCCTGCGGCTCGTCCAGCAGCGCATCCGCCGAGCACGACAGCGCGTTCAGGAACTTCTAGATCCGCGAAGGCGTGACATGGCCCGCCCGTGCGGCCATCGTCCACGCGTTCTTCCGGCGTAGGTCCGACAGCAAGCCCTCGACCAGGTCCGCGAACACCTCCCGCGGCTGCGGCCGCGGAACAGATGGTCGAGCCCACCCAGCAGAACAGCCAACTCCTCGGCCCACCCGCCGAGATGCTCCTCCGTCACATCCACCAGCATGACCGCTCAACGACAGAACCGATCAGCAGTCACATGATCTGCCGCTGTAGTACCAGTTCCCGGGCGACAACGGTGACGTTCCGATGCGGCGAGGGGAGTGTCATGAATTCGGTGGACGCCCTGATCAAGGGAGTCACTGAGGAGCTCGCTGACGGATCACCAGATCGGGTCGGTTCCTGGCGGAGCGGTTTCGCCGGAGGTGGGATCGGCCGATGCCTTGGACATGGGGCCGAGGAAGAACACTGGCGGGTCGGATGTGGTGGCGTCGGTTGCCGAGCTGGCGGCCGAGCAGGCCAGGGGAGGCGGGATGCAGTTGCTGGGTGAGGGCGGGCTGCTGCAGCAGCTGACCTGGCACCTGCTCCAGGAGGCCTTGGAAGCCGAGGTGGATGAGCACCTGGCCGGCGCCGAGCCGGGTCGCAGTGCGCGCAAGGGCGGCAACGCACGCAACGGCTACCGGGCCAAGACGGTGATGACCGAGGCTGGGCCGGTCACGCTGGAGGTCCCGCGGGACCGGGCCGGGACCTTCGAGCCGAAGGTTGTGCCAAGGAATTCGCGTCGCACCGAGGGCCTGGACACCCTGGTCATCTCGCTGACCGCGAAGGGCTTGACCGCGGGTGAGATCGTCGCTCACCTGGCCGAGGTCTACAGCATGGCGACCAGCAAGGAGACCGTCTCGACGATCAGCGACCGGGTCCTGGAAGGCATGGCCAACTGGCGCACCCGTCAGCTGGATGCGGTTTGAGTTCTACCGGTGGTTGCGGACGCTGCCGGAAGCAGAGCGTGGCGCGGGGCGTACCGGCGTTGGTGGATGTCATTGGGGGCTGGTGGTTCCTGGGCCGTTGCGGTCCGTGCTGCGGGGAGCGAGCGCACCCCTGCTCGTTGGTGTGGCGGCACTGGCCGGCTGTGTGGGGGAGCTCTGGCCGGCGGGCGCGGGTGGTGAGCGTGCGGGTCGGGTTCCTGCCGGTCTGCGGCTGAGGGTGTGTGCTTTCCGCTGGGGCCGGGGTGGAGCGTGTCGGGCCGGCGGTCGGCGGGTGGGGCAGGGGCGGGGGGCGTTCGGGTGGGTCCAGGCCAATATTGCGTGCTGCTGCCGCGGGCGCTGCCGCTGGGTCGCTGGGGGGGGGAGGTGCTTTCTGGGAAATGTTTTTGACGATTGGTCAGGAAATTAGCCGTGGCGCCAGCGCGGTGGGTGGCGGTTCGGGGCGCGGTTGGCAACTGGTGGCAGGGGGTGGGCGAACGGTCCGCTTGGCGGTTCTTTGGGTCGGGTGCGGCCATTGTGTCGGGCGGGTGGGGCGAGAAGGCGTCGGCTGCTACGGCAGTGGCCGATGATGATGGCGCAAAGTAGTGCCACGGACCCTGTGGGTGATGCCTAGGCTGTGGATCTCCGGCGCCGGTTCCACCGAGCGCATGTCATGCTCAGGCCATCAGTCCGGTCGGCCCGTGCCGGGTCCTGGCCCGGGTGGGGTTCGTGGCCGTCGGTCGTCGTGGTCCGGGCCGGGCTGGTGGAGAGAGACGAGGAGTACCTGTGGCACACGTGTTGGTCCGACGGCTGGTACCGCAGCTGCGTCCGGGTGCGGGGCGCAGATCGGGCGGTAGGCCGCGTGTGCGACGTTGACGCAGCGCTCTGTAGCGGGCGTCGCTGAGCCGCTGGTTCACGGTGCACCCGGACACGGTGGAGCAGCGCAGCAAAGAGCCGGACCGTCAGCCGCCGGAGCATCCGCAAGCCCTGCGGCCCGCGGTGGCACAGCAGTGGCGGTGGCCATGGCGATCTGCACACGGCGCGGCGTCGCGAGGGCCGGGGCACCGGCGGCGCCGCGATCCCCGTGCGGGTCAGGACGCCGGCGCGATGCCGGCAGGCAGCGCTCGGCGTCAGGCGTGGAGGCTACCGAACACCTCAGGCACCAGCGCGTGGGCGCCCATCGCGACACGGCATGAGCGCCAGGTGCCCGCAGGTCCGGCCACGCGACTCGACAAAGCGCCCGTCACGGCGTCCGTGGCCCGCGCCGTCGCCGGCTGCGCAGCAACCACCTTGCCAAACCGAGAAGTGAGTGCCGAAGACACGACACTCGCCCTGAGGAGTTCACGTGGCAGAAGAACCCGCCGATGTCCCAGTCCCCGAGCAGCCGGCTACGCAGGAGATCCGCGCGGATGCGGCGCGAGATGTCGAGACGGTCTACGCCTCGGTGCTGGCCGAGATCATGGGTATCGAACGGCTGTCCGTCGACAGCCACTTCTTCGACGAGCTCGGCGCCGACTCCATGGTGATGGCCCGGTTCTGCGCACGCGTCAGGAAGCGCGGTGAGGTGCCGCCGGTGTCGATGAAGGACATCTACCGGCACACGAGCGTGCGAAGTCTGGCCGCCGCGCTTGCCGGCGCCGCGCCTGCCCCCACCGCGGCGGCGCCCGCACCGCCGCCCGACCCGGTGCTACCGGGCAGCACGGCGCGGTACATCCTGTGCGGAACGCTGCAGTTCGTCGCCTTCCTCGCGTACTCCTACCTCACCGCGCTCGCCACCACGCGGGGTTACGACTGGGTCTCATCCGGGCAGGGCCTGGCGGCCGTCTACGGGCGCGCGGTGGCCTTCGGCGGGGCCTACTTCATCGGACTGTGTGTCTTCCCGGTCGTGGCCAAGTGGATCCTGATAGGCCGCTGGAAGCCCGGTGAGTTCCCGGTCTGGAGCCTGGCGTACCTGCGCTTTTGGATCGTCAAGTCCTTGGTGCACACGAACCCGATGGTCCTGTTCGTCGGAAGTCCGCTGTACGTGCTGTACCTGCGGGCACTGGGCGCGCGGATCGGCAGGCAGGTCACGATCCTCACCCGCACCGTTCCGGTGTGCACCGACCTGCTCACGGTTGGCGCGGGCACGGTCGTACGCAAGGACGCGTTCCTGCTGTGCTATCGGGCGCACGCCGGGTGCATCCAGGCCGGGCCGGTCACCCTGGGCCGGGATGTGTTCATCGGTGAGCGGACCGTACTCGACATCGACACGTCGATGGGAGACGGCGCACAGCTGGGTCACACGTCCGCGCTGCACAGCGGGCAGGCCGTACCCGCGGGCGAGCGCTGGCACGGGTCGCCCGCGGGGCGTACCGAGCTGAACTACCTGAGGGTCGCACCCGCGGTGTGCGGCGGTGTGCGGCGGTGTGCGTTCGCCGTGTTCACCTTGCTCAAGACGGTCCTGGTGACGGTGCCGCTGACGCTTGTGGGCCTGTACGTCCTGCTGAACGACCTGCCGCTGCTGGAGGGGGCCGGCGCGCAGTCGCCGACCTCCTGCGCGTTCTACCTGGACACACTGCTGCTGTCCGCCGTGCTGTTCTTCGGCTTCGTCGTTGCGGGACTCGGTGTGCTGTTCACCGTTCCGCGGCTGACGCGTCTGGTGATCGAACCGGGGCGGACCTATCCGCTGTACGGCGCGCGCTATGCGATGCATCGAACGGCCGCGCGGATGACCAACCTGAAGTTCTTCATCTGGCTCTTCGGCGACAGCTCCTACATCGTCCACTACCTCACCTGCCTGGGGTACGACCTGTCGCAGGTGGAGCAGACGGGTTCGAACTTCGGCGGCGCGGTGCAGCACGAGAGCCCATACCTGAGCGCGGTCGGCAGCGGGACGATGATCGCCGACGGGCTGTCGATCATGAACGCGGACTACTCCAGCACATCCTTTCGGGTGTCCCGGACGAGCATCGGGGCGCGCAACTTCCTCGGGAACTTCATCGCCTACCCACCGGAAGGCAGGACAGGAAACAATGTTCTCCTGGCGACGAAGGCGATGGTCCCGCTCGACGGCGAGATCCGTGAAGACGTGGGTCTGCTGGGCTCGCCGTGCTTCGAGATCCCCCGCACGGTGGAGCGCGACACCCGCTTCGAGGGCCTGCGGGCCGAAGAGGAGCTGCGCCACCGCCTCAGGGCGAAGAACCGCCACAACCTGCACACCATGGGCATCTTCCTGCTCCTGCGGTGGCTGGACTTCTTCGTGCTCACCGCGCTCGCCCTGGCCGCCATCGGACGCGACGACGCGTTCGGACAGCTGCTGGACACCGTCTTGCTGGTGGCCGGCCTCGGCTTCACAGCCGTGTACTTCGCGATCGTGGAGCGCTGGTTGACCCGCTTGCGCCCGTTGCGGCCGCGGGTGTGTTCCATCTACGACCCGTACTTCTGGCGGCACGAGCGCCTGTGGAAGGTCCCGGACACACATTTCGCCGTCTTCAACGGCACACCGTTCAAGAACGTGCTCTGGCGGCTGTTGGGCGTGCGGCTCGGCAAGCGGGTCTTCGACGACGGTTGCTATCTGACGGAGCGCACGTTGATCACCATCGGGGACGACTGCGTGCTCAATGCCGGAAGCAAGCTCCAGTGCCACTCGCAGGAGGACGGCACGTTCAAGTCCGACCACATCGTGCTCGGAGCCCACTGCACCATCGGTGTCGGCGCGCTCGTCCACTACGGGGTGGCGATGGGCGAGAGTGCCGTACTGGCCGCCGACTCCTTCCTCATGAAGGGCGAGGACGTGCCCGCGCACGCCCACTGGGGTGGAAACCCCGCCACCGCGACGCGAGCGCCCGCCGGCCACAGCCCCCGCACGCCAGGGCCCCGGCGGCTCGACGTCGTGGCGGCGGCACACAGAAGGCAGCAGGGCGGCATCCGACCCGCATCGCCCGTGCGGCACCAAGGCAACGACGAGAAAGTGAAGTCACCATGATCAACCCACCCGGCAGTGCACGGGAATTCTGGCGTGACATGCTCGCCGCGGCCCACCCCACCACGATTGCCCACTGGATCAGCAAGCCAGCACAGGCAGTTGCGGAGCACGAGGACGTCATCGCCGCCGATCTCGAAGCGGCACTGCACCGGTTGGCCGATGCGTGCGCGGTCTCCTTCGACGCGGTGCTCCTGGCCGCCCACGCGAAGGTTCTCGCGGCACTGTCTGGCGAGCCGGAGGTCGTGACCGGCTACGTCCTGACGCCCGGTGCAGCGGCGTTGCCGTGCCGCCTGACGACCAGGCCCTCCTCGTGGCGGGCGCTGCTGCTCGAAGCCCACCGCACGGCATCAGGACTGCGCACGTACCGCGACTTCCCCTTGGACGCCATGCTGCGCGATCTCGGCCTGACGCAGCCGGTGCTCACGTCGCTCTTCAGCGCAACTGGCCACGGCGGCGAACTCGCCCAGAACACGGTGCTGTCGGTGGCGTTCACCCGGCGTGGCGAGCACCTGGCGCTGCGATTGCGGTACCGGACGCAGGCCCTGGACGCGGACTTCGCCGCGCGGATCGCGGGCTACCACCAGGTGGCGCTGGCGTTGATGGTGGCCGGCGTGGACGCCGTGCACGGACAGCTGAGTCTGCTGTCAGCCGAGGAGCGCCGTTTCCAACTGGAGCAGTTGGCCGGTCCGGTCCGCGAGCTGCCAAACCGGCGCTTCCACGAGCTGTTCGAGGAGCAGGTACGGGCACGCCCCGATGCCGTGGCCGTCGTACGAGGCGAACGGCAGTGGACCTATCAGGAACTCAACCAACGCGCCAACGCATTGGCGCGGGCACTGCTGGCACGAGGGCTCGGCGCCGAAGACGTCGTGGCGGTGGTCACCGAGCGCACCCTGCACTGGGCGGCCGCCGTCCTCGCGGTCTTCAAGGCAGGCGGTGTCTACCTGCCCATCGAACCGCATTTCCCGGGCGAGCGGATCACGGCCATGCTCGCGCGCGCGCAGTGCGAACTGGTGGTGACCGAGCCCGCCAGCACCACCACCCTCGACCAGGCGCTGAAGTCGCTGCCGCAGGTGCGCACGCTGTTCATCGACGCGGCTCTGGAGGAGGGTCACGCCGGCAATGACCTCGGCGTCGAGGTGGCGGCGGATCGGCTGGCCTATGTCTTCTTCACCTCCGGTTCCACCGGTGAGCCCAAGGGCGCGATGTGCGAGCACGCGGGGATGCTCAACCATCTCTACGCGAAGGTCGGCGACCTGGGGGTCTCCCAAGGGCAGGTGGTCGCGCAGACGGCACCGCAGTGCTTCGACATCTCGCTGTGGCAACTGCTCGCAGCCCTGCTGGTCGGTGGGCGGACCCTGCTGATCGAGCAGGAGGTGATCCTGGACGTGGACCGGTTCATGGACAAGATCGCCCAAGGACGCGTCGCGGTGCTCCAGGTCGTGCCCTCGTATCTGGAAGCGGTGCTCTCCCACCTGGAACGGCATCCGCGTGAACTGCCCCACCTGCGATGCGTATCGGTCACCGGCGAGACACTGAAGAAGGAACTGGTGCAACGCTGGTTCGCCGCGAAGCCGGGAATCAGACTCGTCAATGCCTACGGCCTGACGGAGACGTCGGACGACACCAACCACGAAGTCATGGACCACGCCCCGGACGGCGACCGCGTCCCGCTGGGCCCCTGCGTCCCCAACGCCCGCGTCTACATCGTTGACGACAACCTCTCACCGGTGCCGCTGGGCGCCCCCGGGGAGATCGTCTTTTCCGGAGTGTGCGTCGGGCGCGGCTACGTCAACGACCCCGAGCGCACCCGCCAGTCCTTCACCACCGACCCCCACCGCGCCGGCGAACGGCTCTACCGCAGCGGCGACATCGGCCGCTGGCTGCCGGGCGCCAAACTGGAGTTCCTCGGCCGCAAGGACGACCAGGTCAAGATCCGCGGCTTCCGGATCGAGATCGGCGACATCGAGAACGCGCTCCTTCGCGTACCCGGTATCCGAGACTGCGCCGTGGTGATCGCCGAACGGATCGACCACAGCAAGCACCTCGCGGCTTTCTACCACGCACCCCAGCCGCTGGAGAGCGACATCCTGCGGGAGCGTCTGGGCGCGACACTGCCCGCGTACATGGTTCCCACCACGTTCAACTGGCGCGAACGACTGCCCCTGACCGCCAACAGCAAGATCGACAGAAGGGCGCTCACCGCCCTCGCAGCGCAACTCGACACCCCCGACGGGACCTGCCAGGCCCCGCGCACATCGGCCGAGAAGCGGCTGGCGGCAGCATGGGCGAAGGTTCTCGGCGTGCCCGAGAACCGGATCAGCAGGCAGGACCACTTCTTCGACCTGGGCGGCACGTCACTGTCGGCGGTGAAGCTGGCCATCGCCCTGGACCGCGCGGTGTCTTTGAAGGACATCACCCACCGCCCGATCCTGGCGGACCTGGCCGAGCTGGTCGACAAGAACCCTGATGCCCATGCCGGACGACAACCTGGACACGGCTTCGACCAGGGATGATGGCTTCATCTCTCCCACCGCCCAGACGTGGCAGGCCCCTGCGGGGAAGCCTCCGTTGCCGCCGGCGCCTCACCATCACCCCGGTCGGGCCGATCGCCACCAACGACAGGTCAATCGGGCGCGGCCTGCTTCTGCGTCACGCCCGATCACCTCCCTCGTCCACCAAGCGGACCGAACAGGCGCGCAACCACCGACAAGCCGTCACACCACGCTAGGCCCGAAGGAACACGCGCCATCCCACGAAAAGGACCACACATGTCATCATCACCCCTGAACCTCGCGCTCAATGTGGAAGTCAGCCCGGGTAAACCGCCCCTGCTGCGAGCCCAAGCCCTCGGCGCCACCCGGCAGTGGGCAGCCACGCATCGGGACGCGCTGCGCGCCGTCGTCGCCGAGCACGGCTCGGTGCTGGTCCGCGGACTGGGGCTGCTCGACACCGCGGGAGCCGGCGCTGTCTTCCAGGAGATAGGAAGCACACTGCTGCCCGAGGCGGAGCCCTTCGCCCCCCGGCTGCCGTACGGCAACGGTGTGCACTCCTCGACGAAGTGGCCGCAGAACCAGCCGATGTGCATGCATCACGAACTGAGCCACCGGCTGGAGTTCCCCGCCCTGATGCTGTTCGCCTGCCTGACCGCACCCGCCAGCGGCGGGGCCACCACAGTGGCCGACGCGCCATCGGTGCTGCAGGCGCTGCCGGCCGCACTGGTCGAGCGGTTCGAACGCGACGGCTGGCTACTCACCCGCACCTACAACGAGGAGATCGGAGCCTCCGTCGCCGAGGTCTTCGGCACCGAGGACCGCCAGGCGGTCGAGACCTACTGCCGGGCCAACGCCATCGACTTCGACTGGCAACCCGACGGCGCACTACGCACCCGCCAGCGGCGCAGTGCCGTGCTGCGGCACCCGGTCAGCGGCCGGCGCTGCTGGTTCAACCAGGTCGCCTTCCTCAACGAATGGACCATCGGCGACGAAGTGCGTGAATACCTCCTGGACGTCTACGGCCCCGACAAACTGCCGTTCAACACCTGCTTCGGCAACGGTGATCCGATCGACAAGGACATCGTGGAACTCCTGAACGCGGTCTACGAGGACCACACGCTGCGCGAGCCCTGGCAGGACGGCGACCTGCTCATCGTCGACAACATCCGCACCGCACACGGCAGGGAACCCTTCGAAGGGCCACGCGAAGTGGTCGTCGCCATGACCGACAAAACCCGCCTGGCCCACTGCAGCCCCACCACGCAGGTGACCGCCCCGTGACCACACACGCTGCGTCAGGGCCCGAAAAGCCAGCCGGGGCACCACCGTTCGCGGTGATCACCGGCACCCAGGTCCACCAGGCACTGCACGGCCGACAAAAACAGATCACGGAACTCGTCGAAGCCACCTACCGGCTGCATGCGGACGGAGAAACGCTCAACCCGCCCTCGTACTTCCTGCAGTTCCCCGACCGGCCCTCGTCGCGGATCATCGCGCTGCCCGCCTCGATCGGCGGGGACCTGCGGGTCGACGGACTGAAGTGGATCTCCAGTTTCCCGCAGAACGTCGCGACGGGCACCCCGCGGGCCTCGGCGGTGCTGATCCTCAACGACCACGCCACCGGCTACCCCTTCGCCTGCCTGGAAAGCTCCATCATCAGCGCCACCCGCACCGCCGCCTCAGCCGCACTCGCCGCCGACCACCTCACCCGAACCCGGCAACGCCCCACCCGCATCGGGTTCTTCGGCACCGGACTGATCGCCCGCTACATCCACACCTACCTGGCGGGCACCGGCTGGACCTTCGAGAGCATAGGCGTCCACGACCTGTCCGCCGACAGCGCCGACGGCTTCCGCACCTACCTCGAACAATCAGGGGCCCGCGCCGCGCTCACCGTGCACGACAATCCCGAACAACTCATCCGCCGCAGCGACCTGATCGTCTTCGCCACCATCGCAGGCACGCCCCACGTCCACGACGTGCGATGGTTCGACCACCACCCCGTCGTGCTGCACGTCTCCCTGCGGGACCTGGCCCCCGAAGCACTGCTCACCTGCGCCAACTTCGTGGACGACATCGACCACTGCCTCAAGGCCGACACCTCGCCCCATCTCGCCGAAAAGCTCACCGGCACAAGGGACTTCATCACCGGAACCCTCAACGACGTCGTCACGCGGCAGGTGACCGTCCCCAACGACCGCACCGTGGTGTTCTCCCCCTTCGGACTCGGCGTCCTCGACCTCGCCGTCGGCAAATACGTCTACGACGCGGTCACCAGCTCCGGAGAACTCCACGTCATCCCCGACTTCTTCCACGAACTGCGCAGGTACGGGTGAACAAGCGCCGTACCGCGACCGACGAGAGGAGGACGCCATGGGCGTCATAACCGCTCCCATGGACTTCAACGAGGAAGAACTCTACGTCGACCTGCGACCCATGACCGGCCACCGCGTCTTCCTCAAGTGCGAAGGCGTCAACTTCGCGGGCTCGATCAAACTCAAGGCCGCCAGCGCCATGGTGGAAGCCGCGATCCACAGCGGCGCCCTCACCCCGGAATCGACCCTCGTCGAATCCTCCTCAGGCAACCTCGGCGTGGCCCTCAGCATGATCGCCGCCAGCAAGGGCTACCGTTTCGTGTGCGTCACCGACACCCGCTGCAACCTGTCCACCCGACGCCTGATGGAAGCACTCGGCAGCCAAGTCCACATCATCACCGAACCATCCGCCACCGGCGGCCTGCTCGGCGCACGGATCGACCACGTCAGCGCACTGTGCGCCGCGGACGACCGGTACGTCTGGCTCAACCAGTACACCAACCCAGCCAACTGGAAAGCCCACTACCACACCACCGCACCAGCCATCGCCCGACGGTTCCCACACCTGGACGTGCTGTTCGTAGGAGCCGGTACCACCGGCACCCTGATGGGCTGCGCACGCTACTTCCGCGACTCGCACCACCGCGCGCGCATCATCGCGGTGGACACCGTCGGCTCAGTGACCTTCGGCGGCCCACCCGCCCCCCGGATGATCCCGGGCCTTGGGACCAGCGTGCGCCCACCCATCCTGGACGAGTCCTACGTCGACGAGGTCATCCAGGTCGAGGAGGCGGACACCATCCGCACCTGCCACCACCTGGCGCGACACGGATTCCTCTTCGGCGGCTCCACCGGAACCGTCGTCAGCGGCGCGACCAACTGGCTGAGCCGGCACGACGCGCAGCACCTCACCACCGTCGCCATCGCCCCTGACCTGGGCGAACGCTACCTCGACACCATCTACCAAACCAACTGGGTGCAGGACCTCTACGGCGGACACCTGCTGCGGAGCGAGGAACTGACCATCGACGCCCGCAAACCCTGACCACCACAGCCGTGCAGCCGCCGCCACGCCCCGTGACACGGTGGACGGGGGTGCCTTCGTATAGGCCCGTTGAAGGCACCCCCGTACCGCAGCCCCAGGACGCCCGAGGTCAGCGTTGGCAGGTACCGTCGGCCGGCACCGCGGCGAACGCCACCGAGGAGGGACCGCTTCCGGTGTTGACCGCTGCGGTGACCGTGTTGGTGGCAGTGTCGATCACCGAGAGCCCGCGCGGATTGCCCAGAGAACTGGCGACGTAGGCCTGGCGCCCGTCGGGGGTGAAGGCCACGGTCATCGGATTACGACCAACGGTGATCGTGTTCGGCAACGCCGTGGCCGTTGCCGTGTCGACCACGGCCACCTCGTCGGACGCCGCTTCCGTGACATAGGCGCGGCTGCCGTCGGGGGTGACCGCAATACCTTCCGGCAGCCCCCAGCCGGGCAGCTTGATAGGCGCGCCGGAGACACGCGCCGTTGCCGCATCCACGGTAATCACCGTCCTGCTCACGCTGCCCGCGACGTACACCTGTCGGCCATCGGGAGCCACAGCGACGCCCTGGGGATCCCGGCCCTGCGGACCGAGGCCGACACTGGAGGTGACCTTGCGGGCAGCGGTGTCGATGATCGCCAGCGTGCTCTTGGCCGCGCTGGTGACGTAGGCGTGCGTCCCGTCGGGGGCAAAAGCGATCGCCGCGGGGCTGAGGAGGCCGTCGTCGCTGATGGTGTCGATCACGCGGTCGCTCGCCGTGTCGATCACCGTGATGCTTCCCGGGTCCTCGGTCGTGCCGGAGTTGACCACGTAGGCATAGCGGCCATCGGGCGTCAGCGCGACCTGAACAGGCTGGCGCCCGACGGCCACCGCGCCCAGAACATTCCCTGTCCCGGTGTCGACCACCGATACGGTCTGCGGGGGAGTCGAAGGGTCAACGGGGTTGAGGGGCAGGCCACCGAAGTTCGCGACGTATGCCTTCTTCCCGTCGTGGGTGATGGCAATCGACGAGGGGTTCAGGCCCAGGCCAGTGGTGGTTCGGACGACCTCGTGCGACGTGGTGTCGAGTACTGCCAGGCTGCTCCTCGCCCCCGACGGGTTGTCGGCGTTGACCACGAAGGCGTAGAGACCGCCGGGAAGGCAGGAGGCAGAGGAAGGGGCCGCTGCGGTAGCCCCAGGAGCGGCTGCCCCGACGGTGGAAATGGTGACCGCTACCGCGGCCAGCGCCAGTGACTTATTCATTCGTTCTCTCCACTCGGCACTCTGTACAAGTATTGATATTGCTCACGGCTTGTCGCCGTGTCATAAATTAGTAGCGGTTTGGAGGTAGACCTTGCCACCTCATTTAGTTGTGGTCGGCTACTACTTTGATCCAGCTTGGCCTCGATCCGTCAGCTGCTTCCGCTCGGTGATGCCTCGGCGGTTCGCCCGAAATGTCTTCGATGTCATCGAGGCGGGCCGTCGCGTGACGCTGTGGGGACGCCGGGTTCCACGGGCCCGGGAGCGCGCTCCCTTCTGATCGTCGGAGCGAGGGTCGGGCGTCAGGCGCCGGTCGGAAGGTCGGTGAGCTGCTGCCAGCTCGATCCGGAGCCAGCGGCGGCGGGCGTGTGTCGCGAGGCGGGCGGGCAGGTGGTAACGCCGCAAGCGCATGGTGTCGGGCTCGACCTGGGCCAGGCCGTCGATGTCGTGCAGGGCCCGCAGCCGGACCCAGGCATCGAGGTCGGCCGCCGCCGGACACCGGGTTTTCGTGCGCCGCGAACCCGCCGTCCTCGTGCGCGGCCAGCGCAAGCGAGGGCTGAAGATCCCATCAACCTGGCCCTGGGCGGACGAGATCGTCACCGCGTTCCGCCGCCTGCAGGTCCTGCCCCGCCCCACCTGACCTGGGTAAGCGCCTGGCCGAGCACCGAGAAAAGGCCACCTCGCCATTCCCGGACCAGGCCCGTGGAACCCGGCTCCACTACGTATTCTCCCCGTTCCCGTACGGGGAGCAGAGTGAAATAGTTGACCAGTTCATGTCCTCGCGCCGGTCAAAGGCGCGAAGAGAAATCGAGACGCAACGACAGAGGCACGAGATTGCAGCGAGATCACCGCTCGAGGAGATGGGAAGCATGACTACCCCGCATGACGCGCAGGACCAGGGTTCATCGCCCTTCTCGGATGCGCAAAGGCGTCAGGATGCTATGGCCGCCGAGCTTGACACGATTAATCGCCTACGGGGGCTGGATCTCACTGCTCGCACGGGTAGGTTTGCTGACAGGTATCCCGCGAGACCGGATGATAAAAAGGGGGTCGAGCAGAAAGACCACGAGGCGAATGCCCGCAGCCTTCTTGGCGAAGCCAGAAAGTATGAATTGATTCAAGACGGCGATATTCCAAATGGATTGGCTGACATTCAGGGGGCGGACCTGTATGCCGCAGTTCGAAAAGCGGCAAAGAATGGGGTCGACAGATCCAATGCCCTGCAGGCGGACATTGGTGAAATCCGCGAGTGGATGCAGGATGTGCTAGATGTTGGCCCGTTGCATCCAGAACACCCTCAATTCAGGCCGCAGCCGCCGCCGGGGCAGCCCGGCGATCCTGAAAGTCTTGATGATGCTCTTGGTGATCGGTCGCTATCGGCTTCGGGCCACCTCGAGGAGCCACCGCCGCCACCACCGGCGGATGCCTATCCGGGAGACGGGGAGCACGGATCCCCATCCAGTAGCCCAGAGAAACCTCCAGAGGTTCGAGGGCAGGACCAGGCTCCTGGAATCACCGAGAGGGGACAGGGAAACCCGGAGCCGGCACCCGCCCCGCAGCATCATATGCATGCGGTGCTAGGGGAAGAAGATATCAAAAATGCCAGGGAGTGCATGGCACTCCTTGCGGGAACGCTCGAAGTCGAAGGGAACGGCCGAGGCCGACCGGGGCCTGGGATCGCCGACATGCAAGACGCTTTTTCGCAGCGGTACCTCAAATCGGCGAGGGAACAGGCAGCCAAGATTGGCATCGAAGGAGCCGATGATCTTTCGGGGAGGGACCTTCTGCGCGAATTTAATCTTTGGGAAGCGCGCCGGGGCGGGGATAAATTCATCGGCTTTCCAGCAGTAGCCGCCCAGGCACCCGAGGCACATGGGCAGCGCGGGCCGGGAAACATTGCATGGGACGAGTTCAAGAACTCCATCAAGAACTCGATTTCGAGCCTTGCGGGCTGGGCCAAGAAGCACCCGATTGCGGCGGGGGCCGGGGCGGTAGCTATTGGCTCTGCGGCTGTTTTGGCGGCCGTGTTTGCCCCGCCCGCTGCCATTGCGATAGGTGGCCTTGCTGCGGCTTCTGCAGGGGCAGTTGTCGGTAAAGGAATTTACGATGCTCGCGCTCCTTTGAAAGAGTTAGCCAAAAATAGCTTCGGAAAATTCTCGAGCGGAATCAAGAGCCTCTTCGGCGGGCCCCGGCCATCCAGGAATATCGGGCAGGAGACGCAACCAGAGCCGGCGCCTGGGCCAGTGCAGCCAGCGGCAAGGGTGGGGCCGCAACAACCGGTGCAGCAGCCGGTAGCGGTTGAGCAGTCGACGGAACGGGCGGTACGCCCCCCTGCGCCTTTGGCGCAGCCGCAGAGGCTTCAGAAGCCGGCCCCGGATCAGAAGGACATGGAGCGGGAGACGCCTTCGAAGCGCCAGGAGATGCCCTTGTCTACTGGCGACCGGCTGGCTGCGTCACTGGAGAGACTTGAGGACCTGCAGCCCAACGTCTCGCTGCCCAAGCCAAACCCCTCACCGCGGCGCAGCCAACCATCGGTGGAGCACGAGCAGCAGCGGCATGGAAATCCCGGACTCTCGTGATCCGTTGGGGACCTGCGCAGTTGCCTGCTGCCCCGGCCCAGCGGGCGCCGGCGACCCAGGGGAACTCTGCTGCTCAATTGTGACTGCTCACGACCGCACCAGGCTCCGCAAGCACCTCGAGTTCGGATACCTCACCCCACTCGAGACGGCCGCGTCCCCTGGAGTGGTGTAGCCGATCAAGCCGGTAAAAGCGCAGCTCACGACCGGAATCCTGGTTCCGGGGACCATGGGCAGGCTGACGGTGCGTCAGCCTGCGAGCTTCGGTCGGAGCACTCCACTCTCACGATCCTGGCCGCCGCCCGCCTGCAAGCGGAGGTGCCGGCTGCTACGGGCGACGTGATGCGCGATCGCCTGGAGGCGGAGCGCACCCGATGGATCAACCAGATCGGCACGGCCGCCCGCGAGCTGGTCGACAGCCTGCTGCCACTGCTCATGGATCTCTGGGCCGGCAGGCCATGACGCGGCGCGGGCCGGCGCGTCATGCCGGCCCGCCGGGCGGCGGCAGCCGCACGCCCCCGGGCGGGAGCGGCCTGGAGGGTATCCATGACGGCAACCTTCTCAAGATCACCCCTACGGTTGGTATTGGCGGCCCGCGATCGCCTCAAGTAGGACTTTTGTCAGGGGAGTTGGTTGAATTTGTAACCTCCGGGGTGGGGTCGGCGCACGGCCGCAGGCGCGTCCCTCGCATGCCGGGCCCGGTGGCACGCTACGGTTCGATGCACCGGAGAGACCCTCAACAGCCCGGCCACGACGATGCGACCGGTCGGCCAGGGCCTTGCTGCACCCGCGTGCGCCTCCTGCCGTACGGGGACGGGCGGGGAGTGCGTGACCGTTGTGAAGGAGAGTTTTGAGTGACAGAGGTGGCGCTGCAGCCCCGCTACTGGTTCGTCCAGCCGTCCCAGGCCGAGTGGGCCGGCGGTTGTGTCAGAGCGCTGGATCCTCAGATGCTCCAGCGACACACTCTGTCCAGGGATTGCGCAGACATCCTGCGGGTCGCTGACGCGTTCCAAACTGTGCACCCTGCGCGGCGCGTGGTGTTCTTCGAGGACCTGACCGCGTGGCTCGAACGCGCAGGCAGCAGCTGGGCACAGCTCGGCACCAACTGGCGCGAGGGTCTGGCGGAGCTGAGGAAGGTGCCCGCCCCGGCGCTGACCATCACACTCGACCAGGCCACCTCGTCTGTTACGAGCGCTGCCCAGGCTGGCACACGGGATACCGGGAGCGGGCCGCGGAACCTCTCGTGCGCCGGCCCCGACGCCCTGGCCCTCATCGAACGCGAGCTCATCTGCTACTGGTCCCAGTACATCAGGGTGCTCACCAGCCTGGGCGCGCTCACCAGCCACTGACCGCACACCCGCTGGCCGCGTAGGCTGCCACAATCCGCAGGCGGCGGCGCGCCTGCCTCGTGCATGTTCACCGAGGCTCGCGACGACGACAGCCCTCAACCTGATCAAAGAGGTGGCCGCCACCGCGCCGACCTGGGCCGGCCGGGCACTTGGCCGGCCTTCACGTGTGGCTGCGGGAGCGTCGGTTGCCCTGGTGCACCGTCCCGTGCCGGTCGGCGTGATCCTGGAAAGTAACGGGAGCGGGTGCGTTGCGGTGGTCGGCTGCGCGGTACGGGCGCAGCGGGGCCTGCTCGTGTCGCTCTCGGGTTGGCAGCCGGCGCGGGCGGTAGGGACCGCGGGCGTGGCCTTCGCGCGGATGCGACGGTAATCACCCGGCGGATCTGTCGGTCCCTGTGGTCGCACCCGATGGTGAGCCGAGTCGCAGGGCACATTACAGCGCTGGATGGTTTCGGCGGCGTCGCCCAGGCCGGTGGCACGGGCGGGGATTGGCGCGCCGATGGCGAATCCCGGGTGGCGCCGGCTTCGCTGGAGCCCAGCCTGCCCTCCGCGCAGGTCCTCACAAAGGGGGGCGGCTTCGCTGCTTCGAGGATGCGTGCCGTCAAGCCTGCCTCGTACCGGGCGCGGTGCTCAGCAGGTCCGGGACGAGCACCGCGAGCGGTGCAGGTAACCAGTGCCGCCCGCCCCGGCCCCCACACCCCGGCGCCGGATCGCCGGCGCCGGGGTGTGGGGGCCGGGGCGGGCGGTGGTGCGGCACGGCATGTCGGTTCGGGCTTTCATGTGCCGCTACCGGGATCGGTTGTCTGTGCAGGATGAGCGTACTGAGAGGCCGCCATGACGACTCCCCCCATCTCGATGTGTCCGATGTCGCCCGTGGACGCCTGGACGCCTCACGCCAGGGCCGTGCGTCGAGGGCTGGGAACATGCTGGTTAGAAATCAATCAGCCCATTAACTCGAACATTTGAACCGGCGTCGGAGGCGTGCCTATCTATCCACGTGTGGTTTGTCTGATTCTGCAAGCTTCCGATTGCTTATGCCCGTTGGCGTGTGGCGCCTTCTGCGGGGCTATTGCTGTGCCGGGCGGGCATTGCCATACTGTGGAGTCGGATGCAGTTCCAAGCGGCTATGGCCGCTGTCGGGTCTGCTGGCTGTACGTGGCTGCCCTTGGGCGGCGTGTGAAGATCACGGCGGCTAGGCTGGTTCAAGCCAACCCCTTGGAGCAATCGCAGCTTTGGCGTCGCGGGTCCTCGTCGCCGCTGACCGGTTTGTTTTGAGCTGTACATAGCCGACCCCCATCGTGAGGCGCCGGCGGCCGTTCAGTGCCAAATGGAGTGGTCGTGTCGTGTAGCCGTGGTGAGGCATTTCTTGGCGAGAGCGCACCGCGGGCTTGGCAGTTGAGCCGAGGAGAGATCATGTCATCCCACTATGAGCCTGAAACCTATGAATTGATGAGTAGTCAATTCTTCGTGTGGCGGTCCCAGCGGACTGAACCGAACGGCTCGCCATTCAACATCGGGGCGTACTGGGACATTCGTGGGACGCTGGATGTGGGCCTGTTCGAGATGGCCCTGCGGCGGGCGATCGCCGAGTCCGAAGCCCTGCATTTGCGGTTCACCGGGGATGCCGCCGAGGTACGCCAACACATCGACAGGACGGCGCAATGGCGGCTGCATGTGGTGGATGTGAGCGGCGAGGCGCAGCCGCTGGAGGCCGCGGACGAGTGGATGTGGGCGGATATGTGCCGCCTGGTTGATCTTGAGCGCGGGCCGCTGTTCACACAAGCTCTGTTCAAGATCGGGACCAGCCGTTTCCACTGGTACCAGCGCTGTCATCAGATCGCCGGCGATGACAGCAGCCTGCGGGCGATCGCTGAGCGCCAGGCCCGGCTCTACTCGGCATTGGCCACCGGCACTGCAGCGCCCGAGCCCGGCCTGGATCAGTTCACGGCGCTGCTGGCAGCAGATCGGTCCTACCGGGCATCGCCGCGGTTCGAGCAGGACCGGCGGTACTGGCTGAGCGTTCTTCAGGGCCGGGAGAACACGGCCGAGCGGTCATGGGGAGAACCTCACAGGCCGGCGCGGTGCACAGATTCCTCCGAACCCGCGCACGCTCCTGGGCCTCGCCCCGTGGTGTGCCGACAGGCCACGGACTCGGCGGAGGCAGTGATCACGGCCGCCGCCGTCTATGTCAACCGCACCACCGGATCGAAGGACATCGTTGTCGGCGTTGCCGATCCCGGTCGGGAAGGAGCCGAACCGCAGGCCATTCCTGGTTCGGCCTTGAACGTCATCCCCCTGCGCCTCACGGTAGCGCCGGACATGTCGGTTGAGGAACTCCTGCGCCAGTCCTCTTGCATGCTGCGCGAGGGACTCGCCCGCCGACGATACCGCTATGAGAGCATCCTCACCGACATTGACGTCACCGACCCCAGCCGACTGTTCGACGTCGTCGTTCACGTCCTGCCCATCGAGGAGCAGATACGTTTCGGCGACAGCCGGTCAACCCACCACTGGCTCGGGACCCGGCCGGTTACTGCAACGACGATCACCGCCCGCACGCTGCTTCACGGGAGCGTGGGGATCGACGTCCTGACCCATCCAATGCTGCATGATGCCGAATTGGCTCGGACTGCAGCCCAGCATCTGAAGAACCTGTTGAACGGATTGGCAGCTGCCACGCCATCCGACCTCGTCCACCGGCTTGAGATGCTGACTGAGGTGGAGCGTCGTCGGGTGCTGGGGGAGTGGAACGACACCGCCTGTGAGGTGCCGGATGTGACGTTGCCGGGGTTGTTCGAGGAGCAGGTGGGGCGCATTCCTGGCAGTACGGCGGTGGTGTTCGGTGAGCGGTGTGTGAGCTATGGGGAGGTGAATGGGCGGGCGAACCGGTTGGCCCGGTTGCTGGTCGCGCGTGGGGTGGGTGCGGAGGATCGGGTGGGGGTGGTGATGGGTCGTGGTGCGGAGCTGGTTGTCGCGCTCTTGGGTGTGTTGAAGGCGGGTGCAGCGTATGTGCCGATCGATCCGGCCTACCCGGCGGAGCGTATCGGGTTCATGCTCGCCGATGCGCAGCCGGCGGTCGTCCTCACGACTCGCGACGCGGCGCCGGCCTTGCCCGATCCCGCCCCCGTCGCGCTTGTCATCGTCGACGACCCGGACACCGTCGTACTGCTGGAAGCCCAGGACCCCGGCGACGTGGCCGATACGGAGCGTGTCAGGCCGTTGGTGGCGGCGCATCCGGCGTATGTGATCTACACCTCCGGTTCCACCGGCCGGCCCAAGGGGGTGGTGGTCGAGCATGGTGCACTCTGCCACTACCTGCGGTGGAGCGTTGAGGCTTATCCGTCGGTGGCAGGGCACACTTTGGCGCATTCGTCGGCGGCGTTCGATCTGGCGGTGACGTCGTTGTACGCCCCGCTGATCAGTGGCGGTCGGATAGAGGTGGCCGCGTTAGAGGCCGGGGCGGGGCGGGAGCCTGTCGGGGTTAGCTTCCTCAAGGGGACGCCGGGCCACTTGGCGCTGCTGGATGTGTTGCCCGAGACGTTCTCGCCGACTGGTGAACTCGTTCTGGGCGGAGAGCAACTCCTTGGTGAGGTGCTGAACCCGTGGCGGGCGGCTCACCCCGGGGCCACGGTGGTGAATGAGTACGGTCCGACCGAGGTGACGGTCGGGTGCGTGGTGTACCGGGTTGCTCCTGGAGACTCGCCGTCGACCGGGGCGGTTCCGATCGGCCGGCCGATCGCCAATACCCGCGTATACGTGCTGGATGGGGGTTTGCTGCCGGTGCCGGTGGGGGTGGCGGGCGAGCTTTACATTGCGGGAGCGCAGTTGGCGCGCGGCTACCTCAATCGTCCTGGCTTGACGGCGGGGCGGTTTGTGGCGTGCCCCTTCGGAGCGGCTGGCGCGCGGATGTATCGCACCGGGGATCTGGTGCGTTGGACCCCACAGGGGGAGCTGGTGTACCTGGGCCGGGTGGATGACCAGGTGAAGATCCGTGGCTTCCGGATCGAGCTGGGCGAGATCGAGGCCGAGCTTCTGTCGCACGAGAACGTCGCGCAGGCCGCGGTCACTGTCCGCGAGGACATGCCGGGCGACAAGCGCCTGGTCGCCTACGTCGTGCCGACACAGGATGGCGGTGGTCTCCAGGATGTGGCCGGGCTGACCGACACGGTGCGGAGGGCTCTGGCCACGCGTTTGCCGCAGTACATGGTGCCCTCGGCCGTCGTGGCGTTGGAGGAGCTGCCGTTGACGGCCAACGGCAAGCTGGACCGCAAGGCGCTTCCCGCACCCGACTACGGGGGATCTCCAGGGCGGGAGCCAAGGACGCCTCGTGAGGAAATACTCTGCGCAGCCTTCGCGAAGGTGCTGGGTCTACCCCGGGTCGGTATCGATGACAACTTCTTCGAACTCGGCGGGAATTCACTCCTCGCGGTGTCGCTGGTGGAGCGCTTGCGGAATCGAGGTGTGACGATTCCGGCAAGTGGGTTGTTCGCATCGCCGACGGTTGCCGGGCTGGCTTCGGGACTTGGACCGGAGCCGGTGGTGGTGCCGGCGAATCTCATCCCGCCAGCCGCTGAGATGGTCACGCCCGAGATGCTGCCGCTGGTCGACCTGACGATGGAGGAGATCGAGAACATCGTCGCTCGCACACCAGGAGGAGCGGCGAACATCGCCGACATGTACCCGTTGGCACCACTGCAGGAAGGCCTCTTTTTCCACCACGTCATCGACCAGAGCGAGTCGAACTCGGGCAGCGATGTGTATGTGTTGCCCGTGGTGCTGGGTTTCGACACACGTCGGCATCTCGACGCGTTCGTGGACGCGCTCCAGCAGGTGGTGAACCGCCATGACATCCTGCGCACCGCGGTGCAGTGGCAAGGATTATCGCAGCCGGTACAGGTGGTGTGGCGCAGTGCACCGCTACTGGTGAACGAGGTGGCCCTCGATTCCGGGGGCTTGCGTCCGGTCGACCAGCTTCTGGCGGCCGGCGGGGCAGGTATGGACCTGACCCAGGCGCCACTCCTGAAACTGACCATTGCCAGGAATCCTGACGCCACCACGGATGATGGGCGCGGAGGATGGCTTGTGCTGATGAGGACCCATCACCTCGTCCAAGACCACACAGCGCTGGAGGTCATGCTGGAAGAGGTGAGCGCGGTCCTGCGCGGAAGCCAGGATGAGCTGCCCGCCCCGGTGCCGTTCCGTGATTTCGTGGCCCACACCCGTTTGGCCATTCCTCGAGAGGAACACGAGGCATTTTTCGCTGACTTGCTGGGAGATGTCGAGGAGCCCTCCGCGCCCTACGGGGTGCTGGAGGTGCACGGTGAAGGCCGCACCACCGCCCAGGCGTATCTGGCCTTCGACGAGCATCTCTCCGAGCGGCTGCGGGAGCAGGCGAGCCGTATGGGAGTGAGCGCGGCGACGTTGATGCACGTGGCGTGGGCGCGGGTGGTGGCCGCGACCAGCGGGCGCGATGACGTGGTCTTTGGCACCGTGCTGTTCGGGCGCATGAACGGCGGTCAGGGTGCCGATCGTGCCGTGGGCCTGTTCATGAACACCCTTCCAGCCCGTCTGCACACCCACCGAGTCGACGTCACAAGCGCGGTGCAAGCCATGCAGGCACAGCTTGCCGGACTGCTGGCGCATGAGCACACCCCACTGACGATTGCCCAGCGAGCCAGCGCCGTCACCGCACCCACTCCGCTGTTCACCGCCCTGTTCAACTACCGCTACAGCCCAAACCTCAGCCCTCAAGCCTTGTCCGGTCTCGACGGCATCCAACTCCTCCACCTCGATGAACGCACCAACTACCCGATCACCCTCTCCATCGACGACACCACCTCCCGATTCAGCCTCACCGCCCAAGCCGTCCTACCTGTTGACCCACGCGCCATCTGTCAGCTGCTCCGCACCACCACTGCCAATCTCCTCACAGGCCTACAGAGCGATCCCACCACCCCGCTGTGCCTGATCGATGTCCTGGACGACAGGGAGCGACGACGGCTGCTGGTGGACTGGAACAACGACGAGCGCGAGAAACCGCGGGTAACGCTGCCGGAGTTGTTCGAGGCGCAGGTGCGGCGCACGCCCGACAGCATGGCGGTGGTGTTCGACGGCGAGTGCCTGACGTACGTGGAAATGAACGCGCGGGCGAACCGCTTGGCTCGGCTGCTGGTCGGTTATGGAGTGGGAGTGGAGGATCGGGTCGCCGTGGTGATGGGCCGAGGCATCGACCTGGTGCTTGCTCTTTTGGCTGTGCTCAAGACTGGTGCGTCGCATCTGCCGATCGATCCCACCTATCCGGTGGAGCGCATCTCTTACATGCTCGACGATGCGAGGCCGACGGTCCTGCTCACCGCACGCGATTCGGTGCCGGCGCTTGCGGACGCGGACGCGATTGCGGTCATCGTCGTCGACGACCCGGACACCGTCGTGCTGCTGGAAGCCCAGGACCCCGGCGACGTGGCCGATACGGAGCGGGTCAGGCCGTTGGTGGCGGCGCATCCGGCGTATGTGATCTACACCTCCGGTTCCACCGGCCGGCCCAAGGGCGTATGCGTTACTCACCAAGACGTGGTGGCGCTGTTCACCGCCGCCGAAGGGCTGTTCGGCTTCGGCGCGAACGACGTGTGGTCATGGTTCCATTCCTTTGCGTTCGATTTCTCGGTGTGGGAGATGTGGGGGGCACTGCTGCACGGTGGGCGGCTGGTGGTGGTGCCCCAGGACGTGGCCCGCTCACCACTGGATTTCCTGCACCTGTTGGTCGATGAGCGGGTGACGGTCCTGTGCCAGACCCCGTCGGCGTTCTATCAGCTGATTCAGGCCGATACCCAGGACCCCGAAGTGGGTGATCGTCTCGCGTTGCGCTGGCTGGTTTTCGGTGGTGAGGCGTTGGACCTGGCTCGTCTCGGCTCCTGGTATGCCCGGCACGCGGATGACGCGCCGGTGCTGGTGAACATGTACGGCACCACCGAAACGACCGTTCATGCCAGCTTCCGCCGCCTGGACGCCTCATCGGCCGCCAGCGCTGGCGGGCGCAGTGTGATCGGGGCAGGGCTGCCGGGGCTGCGGTTCCTTGTCCTGGATGGGGGTTTGCTGCCAGTGCCGGTGGGGGTGGCCGGGGAACTTTATGTCGCCGGTGCGCAGTTGGCGCGCGGCTACCTCAATCGTCCTGGCTTGACGGCGGGGCGGTTTGTGGCGTGCCCCTTCGTGACAGGCGAGCGGATGTATCGCACCGGGGATCTGGTGCGTTGGACCCCACAGGGGGAGCTGGTGTACCTGGGCCGGGTGGATGACCAGGTGAAGATCCGTGGCTTCCGGATTGAACTGGGCGAGATCGAGGCCGCCCTCCTGTCGCACGAGAGCGTCGCGCAGGCCGCGGTCACTGTCCGCGAGGACATGCCGGGCGACAAGCGCCTGGTCGCCTACGTCGTGCCGACACAGGACGGCGGCTGTGAGGAAACGGCCGGATTGGCTCAGGCTCTGCGCGAGGCTCTGGTCCGCCGGTTGCCGCACTACATGATCCCTGCAGCGACCGTGGTGCTAGAAAGCCTTCCGCTGACAGTCAACGGCAAACTCGACCCCAGGGTCCTGCCGGCACCCGACTACGGCGCCTCAGGCCGGGGCTCCTCTCGGCGGGGACCTCGCACCGTCCGCGAGGAGATCCTTTGCGCTGTTTTCACCGGCCTGCTCGGCGTCGAGGTTGGCACCGATGACAATTTCTTCCAGCTCGGAGGGCACTCACTGTTGGCGACGCGACTGGTCAGCAGAGTGCGCTCGATGCTGGATGTGGAGCTGCCGATCCACGTGCTGTTCGAGAGGCCGACACCGGCAGGAGTCGCGGCGTGGCTCGCTGAGCACACCGACCATCCAAGGGATACGAGGCCTACCGTACGGCCGATGCGTACGAGCGAGGAGTCATGATGATTCCGTTGTCGTTCGGCCAGCAGCGTCTATGGTTCGTGGACCAGCTCGACAGCCTCGGCGGCCTCTACACCATCCCGCTGATCGTACGCCTGACCGGGAGCCTCGACCCGGTATCCCTGGCCAATGCGCTGCGGGACGTGGTGGCCCGTCACGAAGCCTTGCGCACCATCTTTCCCTCCCCAAACGGCAACCCCGTGCAACAGGTCCTGCCCCCCAACGAGGCCGTTGTCGAACTACCCGTCACCCATGTCACCGAAGTCGACCTGACGGGGGCAGTGGCCGAGGCGAAGGCACAACCATTTGACCTGGCCACCGAGATCCCGATCCGGGCCGAACTGTTCGCCCTCGCGGCCACCGAACACGTCCTTGCCGTGACCATCCACCACATCGCGGCCGACGGCTGGTCCATGGGTCTGCTGGCCCGGGACCTGTTCACCGCCTACAACGCCCGCACGAACGGCCACCCCCCCGCCTTCCCCGACCTACCTGTCCAATACGCCGACTACACACTCTGGCAGCGCGAACTCCTCGGAAGCGACGACGACCCCCACAGCCGCCTCAACCAGCAACTCGCCTACTGGCGCCGCGCCCTCGCCCACCTGCCCGAAGAACTCACCCTCCCCACCGACCGCCCCAGGCCCAGGGTCGCTAGCCACCACGGCGCCACCGTCGAGGTGACCATCCCCGCCGACGTGCACCAACAACTCCATGCCCTCGCCCGTGCCCATGAAGTGACCGTCTTCATGACGCTACAGGCCGCCCTGGCCGTCCTCCTGGCCCGGCTAGGCGCGGGCGAGGACATCCCCATCGGCGCCCCCATCGCCGGCCGCACTGACGAAGCCTTCGACGACCTCATCGGCTTCTTCGTCAACACCCTCGTCCTGCGCACTGACCTGTCCGGCAACCCCACTTATAGCCAGACCCTTGCCCGCGTCCGCGAAACCACCATTGATGCCTACGACCACCAGGACCTGCCATTCGAACGTCTCGTCGAAGACCTCGCCCCCACCCGCTCCATGGCCCGGCACCCCCTCTTCCAGGTCGCACTCACACTGAACAACACACCCGCCACCGCGCTCCACCTCCCTGGACTGGAATCCACTGCCCTACCGACCGGCTCGATGCCGGCAAAGTTCGACCTGGAATTCGAACTTGCAGAATCGCGCAACCAGAACCAGCCATCGGGCATCCACGGCACACTCACCTACGCGACCGACCTGTTCGACCACGAAACCGCCCAGGCCCTCACCCAACGACTCATCTTCACTCTCCGCACCCTCACTACTCACCCCGACACTCCGCTGTGCCGGCTTGAGATGCTGACTGAGGTGGAGCGTCGTCGGGTGCTGGGGGAGTGGAACGACACCGCCTGTGAGGTGCCGGATGTGACGTTGCCGGGGTTGTTCGAGGAGCAGGTGGGGCGCATTCCTGGCAGTACGGCGGTGGTGTTCGGTGAGCGGTGTGTGAGCTATGGGGAGGTGAATGGGCGGGCGAACCGGTTGGCCCGGTTGCTGGTCGCGCGTGGGGTGGGTGCGGAGGATCGGGTGGGGGTGGTGATGGGTCGTGGTGCGGAGCTGGTTGTCGCGCTCTTGGGTGTGTTGAAGGCGGGTGCAGCGTATGTGCCGATCGATCCGGCCTACCCGGCGGAGCGTATCGGGTTCATGCTCGCCGATGCGCAGCCGGCGGTCGTCCTCACGACTCGCGAGGCCACCCCCGCAGTCCCTGAGCCGTTCGCCGGGCCGCTGCTGGTCCTGGATGATCCCTCGACGGCCGCTTTCCTGGCACGGCAGGACAGTGCTGATCTGGCCGATACGGAGCGTGTCAGGCCGTTGCTTCCGGAACACCCGGCCTACGTCATCTTCACCTCCGGCTCGACGGGACGGCCCAAGGGCGTCGTGATCCCGCACGCGGCCCTGGCCAACTTCCTGACCGACATGAGCCGCCGTTTCCCGCTCGGTACAGAGGACTGCTGGGCGGCCGTGACCACGATCGCCTTCGACATCGCCGCACTCGAGCTCTACCTGCCGCTGATCAGCGGCGCCCGCCTGGAACTCGTCCCACGACAAACCGTCATCGACATCCCCGCCCTGGCCGAACTGCTCCACCGCTGCGGTACCACCATCATGCAAGCCACCCCCTCCCTGTGGCACGCCCTCACCGAACACCTGACCCAGAGCACGATGGAGCTGCCCCGCCTGCGCATCCTCACAGGCGGCGAAGCACTGCCCGAACCCCTTGCCACCACACTCGGCTCACTCGCAGACGTCACCAACCTTTACGGCCCCACCGAAACCACCATCTGGTCCACCACCGCACCCATCACCCCGACCCGCACCCCCACCATCGGCCGCCCCATCGCCAACACCCGCACCTACGTCCTCGACGCGGGCCTGCAACCCGTCCCCACCGGCGTCACCGGCGAGCTCTACATCGCCGGATCCGGCCTGGCCCGCGGCTACCTGAACCAACCAGGCCTGACGGCAGGGCGGTTTGTGGCGTGCCCGTTCGCGTCGGGTGAGCGGATGTACCGCACGGGCGATGTGGTCCGGTGGAACAACAGGGGCGAGTTGGTGTTTCTCGGCCGGGCGGATGACCAGGTGAAGATCCGCGGCTTCCGGATTGAACTGGGCGAGGTCGAGGCCGCACTGTTGACTTACGAAGACATCGCGCAGGCGGCGGTCATCGTACGGGAAGACGTCCTGGGCGATAAGCGTCTGGCTGCTTATGTCGTTCCTGTGCACGGCGCTTCCGGCAACAGGAAGCCGCCCGCCACCGACGGGACGCCCGCTGTGGACGGATCCTCTGCCAAGGGCGGGTCCAGCGATTCCCATGGGTTGTCGGCACAGAGCGTGCGCCGGTTTATCGCCGCTCGGCTGCCGCACTTCATGGTGCCCTCCGCGGTGGTGGCGCTGGATGAGTTGCCGTTGACGGTGAACGGCAAACTCGACCGCAAAGCGCTGCCCGTGCCCGACTACCTGGCCGCGTCCTGCGGGGTCGGCGGGCGCGGTCCGCGTACCGCGAGGGAGGAGGTGCTGTGCGCGGCCTTCGTCGAGGTCCTCGGTGTGCCCGCGGTGGGGATCGACGACAACTTCTTCGAGCTGGGCGGGCATTCACTGCTGGCGGTGACCTTGGTGGCACGGCTGCGGGAGCAGGGTGTGGCGGTGTCGGTGCGGGCGATGTTCGACACCCCGACGGTGGCCGCGCTCGCCGAGGCCGGCGCGCAGGACGTTGTGGTCGTACCGCCGAATCTGATACCGCCCGGTGTTGAGGTGATCACGCCTGAGATGCTGCCCCTGGTCGATCTCACCGCGGCTGAGATCGAGCTGATCGCCTCCCTTGTTCCGGGGGGTGCGGCGAATGTCGCCGATATCTATCCGTTGGCGCCGTTGCAGGAGGGCATCTTTTTCCACCACCTCATGGGTACGGGTGGTGCCGGTGGGGATGTGTATGCGCGGCCGGCGGTGTTGGGGTTCGACACGCGTGAGCGTGTGGACACCTTCGTGGAAGCTTTGCGGCGGGTGGTGGAGCGTCATGACGTCCTGCGCACCGGAGTGCAGTGGGAGGGTTTGTCGCAGCCGGTGCAGGTGGTGTGGCGTAGCGCGCCGCTGCCGGTGCGTGAGATCGTCCTGGACCCTGAGGGTGGGGATCCCGTCCGCCAGCTCCTTGATGCCGGTGACACCGCAATCGACCTGGCCCAAGCCCCCCTCATGCGCGTCACGATTGCCCCCAATCCTGACCGTCCCGGCTCTGGTACCGGCCGGTGCCCTGACTTTGGGGCCGGGGCTGGTCTCGGTGCGGACGGCGCCGTCGAATCCGCTGGTGCTGAATGGTTGTTGCTGTTGTGTACGCATCACCTGGTGCAGGACCACACGGCGGTGGAGGTGATGCTTGGGGAGGTGGGGGCGTTCCTGACCGGAGGTGGGGAGGGGTTGCCCGTGCCGGTGCCATTTCGGGACTTCGTCGCCCAGGCCCGCCTGGGAGCGCCGCCCTGGGAGCATGTGCGGTACTTTGCCGACCTGCTGGGGGACGTGGAGGAGCCGTCGGCGCCGTTCGGGGTGCTGGATGTGCTCGGTGACGGCTCGGGTACGGCCGAGGCGCAGCTGGTGGTGGATGGGGAGCTGGCGGCCCGGGTGCGGGGGGCGGCGCGTGAGCGGGGGGTGAGTGCGGCCACCGTGATGCACGCGGCGTGGGCGCGGGTGGTGGCGGCTACCAGCGGGTGTGATGACGTGGTGTTCGGCACGGTGCTGTTCGGGCGGATGAACGCCGGCACCGGCGCCGAACGGGCCCTTGGACTGTTCATCAACACCCTGCCCGTGCGCCTCACAACCACCGAGCACAACGTCGCCACGGCGCTGCGTGTGATGCAGACCCAACTCGCCGCACTGCTGGTGCGTGAGCACGCCCCGCTCGCTCTCGCCCAGCACGCCAGTGCCCTCACTCCGCCCACACCACTGTTCACCACCATCCTCAACTACCGCCACAACCCACAAGACCGGGAGACGACCCTCGAGGGGATCCGCTTCCTGCACAGCGAAGGACACACCAACTATCCGCTGACCGCCTCCATCGACGACACCGGTACCGGCTTCGCACTGACAGTCGAGGCAGTGGCGCCCATTGATCCGCACGCGGTCTGCGCGATGTTCCACACCGCCATCAACAACTTCGTCACCGCCCTGGAAAGCGAGCCCCACACCCTCCTGTCCCGAGTGGGGGTGCTGGAGGAGGCCGAGTCCCGGCTGCTGCTGGTGGGGTGGAACGACACCGGCCGGGACGTGCCGGATGCGACGCTGCCGGAGCTGTTCGAGGTGCAGGTGTGCCGCACCCCCGACAGCACGGCAGTGGCGTTCGAGGGCAGGTGTCTGAGTTATGCGGAGGTGAACGCGCGGGCGAATCAGCTGGCGCGGTTGCTGACCGGACAAGGGGTGGGGGCGGAGGATCGGGTCGCGGTGATGATGGAGCGCTCGGTCGACCTAGTGGTCGCGCTCCTGGCGGTGCTGAAGACGGGTGCCGCCTACCTGCCGATCGATCCTGCCTACCCCGGCGAACGCATCACCTACATTCTCGCCGATGCCAAGCCCGCGATCGTCCTCACGACTCGCGAGGCCGCCCCTGCGGTCCCCGAGGAGTCCGACATCCCGCTGTTGGTCCCGGACGATCCCCCGACGGCCGCCGTGCTGGAAGGCGAGGACACGGCGGACATGACGGATGCCGAGCGGGTACGGCCCCTACTACCCGAACATCCGGCATATGTGATCTACACCTCCGGCTCGACGGGACGGCCCAAGGGCGTGGCGGTTGCCCAGCGTGGTGTCGTTAACCGCCTGGCCTGGGCGCAGAGCGCGTACCCCCTGGAGCTTGGGGATCGGGTGTTGCAGAAGACGCCGTTCGGTTTCGACGTGTCGGTGTGGGAGTTCTTCTGGCCGCTGCTGGAAGGCGCCACTCTGGTCGTGGCCCGGCCTGGCGGGCATCAGGATCCCGCTTACCTTGTGCAGCTGATCCAGCGTGAGCACATCACTCTCCTCCACTTCGTCCCGTCCATGCTCCAGACCTTCCTCCGCGAGCCCGCCGCAGCGAACTGCACCGGCCTGCGCGCGGTGCTGTGCTCGGGCGAGGCCCTGCCCGCCGACCTGTGCGACCGCTTCCACGCGGTGCTGGATGTGCCTCTGCACAACCTGTACGGGCCCACCGAGGCCTCCATCGACGTCACCGCCTGGCCCTGCACCCCCGGCACTGCCGGCCCCAGTGTCCCCATCGGCCGCCCCGTGGCCAACACCCGGGTCTTCGTCCTGGACGCCGCACTGCAACCGGTACCGGTGGGAGTACCCGCAGAGCTCTACCTGGCCGGCACCCAACTCGCCCGCGGCTACCTGAACCAACCCGCCCTCACCGCCGAACGCTTCATCGCTTGCCCCTTCGGCACGGGTGAGCGCATGTACCGCACCGGGGACATCGTGCGCTGGAACAACGACGGCACCCTCGTCTACCTCGGCCGCACCGACGACCAGGTCAAAATCCGCGGCTTCCGCATCGAACTCGGCGAAATCGAGGCCGCCCTCCTGTCCCATGACACCATCGCGCAGGCCGCAGTCACCGTCCGCGAAGACAGCCCGGGGGGCAAGCGCCTGGTGGCCTATGTCGTGCCGTCCGGTGACAGTGGCCTTTACGAAAGGTCGGTGGTCCTTGGGACTCTGCGGAGGTCTCTGGCCACGCGCTTGCCGGAGTACATGGTGCCGTCGGCGGTGGTGGTACTGGAGGAGTTGCCGTTGACGGTGAACGGCAAACTCGACCGCAAAGCCCTACCCGCACCCGACTACGGGGGATCTTCAGAGCGGGGGCCAAGGACGCCTCGTGAGGAAATACTCTGCGCGGCCTTCGCGGAGGTGCTGGGTCTACCCCGGGTGGGTATCGATGACAACTTCTTCGAGCTGGGTGGGCATTCGCTGCTGTCAGTGCGGCTGGCCAGTCGTGTTCAGGCCGCGCTGGGTGTGGAACTGACGCTTCGGACCCTGTTTGAGGCACCGACGGTGGCCAGACTCGCCGAGTGGCTCGACTCGGATTCCCGCGATGGCTCGTCGATGGGACTGTGGGAGGTCCTGCTTCCGCTCAGGGCGCAGGGTAGCGGCCGTCCCTTGTTCTGTATCCATCCGGGTGAGGGGATGAGCTGGCTGTATGCCCGACTGATGCGGGAGCTGGGCGCTGGCGTTCCGATATACGGGCTTCAGGCCCGTGGGCTCGCCCGCCCCGAGGCGCTCGCGCGGAGTGTGGAGGAGATGGCGGCGGATTACCTGCATGAGATCCGGACCGTCCAGCCGCACGGGCCGTACCGCCTGCTGGGGTGGTCCTTCGGCGGCCTCGTCGCTCATACCATCGCCACCCGGCTCCAGGCCCAGGGCGAGCAAGTCGATCTCCTAGCGATACTCGACGCCTATCCACCCACATCTGCGGAGGGAACCGCGGTCGACAACGCCGAGGATCTTGAGCGCAAGGTACTCGCAGGGCTGCTTGAGGATCTCGGGTACGACGCCGTGAAGGTGGGGGGCGGGCAGCTGTCCAGGCCCACGGTCGCGCAGTTCCTCCAGCGCCAGGACGTCGGGCTTGCCCTGATCGAGGAGCGCCATCTCGACGCCATCCTAGCCGTCTCGCTGAACAACGCCCGGCTGCCGCACTGTTTCACTCCTGGCGGCTATCGGGGGGATGTGTTGTTCTTCAACGCGGCACTCGACACCGGTGTTATGGCTTCCCGCACTCCCAGCGAGTGGGGGCCGTATGTGGAGGGGTGGATCGACAGCCATGATATTCCGTGTGCGCACACTGCGATGTTCGAGGACGGTCCGGTCGCTTTGATCGGGCGGATCCTTGCCCACGAGCTCGACGATTTGGCGAGGAATCGACCTCAGTCTCAGGAAGGAGCAGAATAGATGGCAAATCCCTTTGAGGACCCGAGCGGTATCTATATGGTGCTGGCGAATGATGAGGGCCAGTACTCGCTGTGGCCGGCGTTCATCGACGTGCCGGCTGGCTGGAGTGTGGCTCATGAGGCGGATGCCCGCCAGGCCTGCCTCGACTACATCGAGACCCACTGGGCCGACATGCGCCCAAAAAGCCTTATCAAGGCTATGAAAGCTGCAGAGAACCGAACGTCCTGACCGTCAGCCAATACGCCAACCACAATTTATCGGCGGTTGTGAGTCGCTGACCATCTGGTCGGTTCACCCGTTACGCCCCTCATGGTGGCGGCTGGGGGCTTCGCGTGTCGCTGCACTCGGTTTCCATGGCAAATTAGGAGGATCCTGGGTAGTACCCAGAAGGAGCGGTGCTGAATTCTGACGGTGCGTGATCGCGGCTGGCCATCCCGAAAGGTGAGCCATCAGACGCCCTCGCCCGGGGGCACCCGACGGAATACCCCCGGAAGCGGGTCTTGCCCATGCGACATCTTCTCACCGACCGCAACATACGCCTCTACCTCGCCGGACAGTGTCTGTCCGTACTTGGCGACTTCGCCCTGTGGCTGGCCGTTGCGATCTGGGTCAAGATGCTCACCAGCAGCGCCTCCGCCGCTGGCCTGTGCATCCTTATGCTCTCCCTCGGTTCACTGGCCAGCCCGCTCACCGGCGCCCTCGTCGACCGCACACGCCGCCGCCCGCTGCTCATCATCGTCAATACCACCACTGCCGTGCTCGTCCTGACCCTGCTGCTGGTCCACCGGCCCAGTCAGGTCTGGCTCATCGACACGGTCATGTTCGGCTACGGCATCTCCGGCGCCATCCTGACCCCGGCCCAAGCCGCCCTGCTCCAAGCCATAGTTCCAGAAGAACTCCTGGGCGCGGCCAACAGCATGTTGCAGACCATGCAATGGGGGATGCGAGTAATCACTCCACTCCTTGGCGCAGGTCTTCTGGCCGGGTTCGGACCTGTACCGGTAATCATTGGCGACGCGACCAGCTTCGTAGTGGCCGGCACCACACTCGTGGCTCTACGCACCTGCGAAGACCTCCCCACGCCGTCCAGCGGGCACCAGCTTGCCGAAGCCGCCGCTGGCGCCCGGCATATCCTCCAAACACCCGCCCTGCGCCAGTGCACCGCTGCCGCCGCGCTCGCCATGGGGGCATTCGGCCTCGCCGAACCCACCATCTTCGCTGTCGTCAGCCAAGGACTGCACCGCCCTGATGCCTTCCTGGGCGTCCTGGTCTCATTCCAAGGAGCCGGTTCCATCGCCGCCGGCGCCAACGCGGCCCACCTGCTACGCCGCCTGAACGAAACGCGCCTCACCACCGCCGGGCTCGCATGCGCCGCCGTCGGGTTCCTCCTCGAGGCCGTCCCATCCATACCAGCCGCGCTCACCGGCTGCGCGTTCATCGGGGCCAGCCTGCCCTGGATCACGGTAGGCATCACTACCCTCTTCCAACGGCGCACTCCGCCTCACCTGATGGGCCGCACCACCGCAGCGCTCAATCTGGCGCTCTCCCTGCCCGACACCACCGCGGTCGCACTCGCCGCCGCCCTCATCACCGCGCTCGACTTCCGGATCCTTCTCCTCATCATCGCGGCCTTGGTCACACTCGCAGCCGCCTACCTTTCCACCCGAGGCGTGAACCATCACCTGACACACGCCCCCTGCCAGTAACCGTTCCTGATCAGTGATCAGGAGTTTCTTGGACCAACGGTTCATCACTGCGTGCGTCCCGAACGGTTTTGGGTGCGCTGGTCGCCCGCGTTCTTGTCGTCTCTGTTCCGACGTGGGCTTGCTCCGGTTTGACGCAGCCGCCCGGCCGGACCCGCGGGGCTCTCCGGGCCATGGGGTGTGGGCGTACGCGGGGGTGGAGAGGCGGGTGCCGGTGGGGCACGGCATGTCGGTTCGGGCCGTCTTGGATGTGTCGCTACTAGGATCGGCTGTCTGTGCAGGATGAGCGTACTGAGAGGCCGCCATGACGACTCGGCTCAGCTCGATGTGTCCGATGTCGCCCGTGGACGCCTGGACGCCTCACGCCAGGGCCATGCGTGCTTCACCTCCGACCTGTCGGTCAACGAGTTCGTGTTGCTGGGCGATGCGGGCTTCGAGCCGCCGCGCCTCACGCTCCGCAGCCCCCAGGGGACGCCCTGTGACTGCACCCATACGTCCGGCTTAGCAGAAACTGGCGAAGCGTCAAGAGACTGCATAAAGATCAGTATGCGTCTCGGAACGTTTCCCGATGTGCCAGGGGGTGCATCATGGATGAAGTGGAACTCCAGGTCATCGGTGAAGGGCTGAATGGCATGCCAAAAAATGGCCAGAGTGCCGCGGAACAGATCTTAAGGCGATTCCAATCGACACGAACCGCGGGGAGTTTAGTTAATCCGGGCTCGCCGGAAGAGAAAGCCAAAACGATCCACTATGGTGCGCTTGTCGCCAAGGGTGTGACTGACTACTGCAAAGAAAACAAAATTCCGGCAAAATTTAAATATGAGAGATTGAAGGAGATTGATCATGCCTTATTTGATGAGAGCTCAGGCGAGATCGATTCTCTCGAGAAGCTAGGGGGGCGGCTGCAGGGACCCGGGCAGATCAAAGCGCTGAAGGAGTGCGAGCTGCCCGGTGGCAAGGGTAATCTTGGCGTCGAGGACGCAAGGTCACTCCTGGGTCAATATATGTCAATCAAGGGAGAGATGGACAGTAGTTCGGATATATCCACCATTAAAGCCGTCGAGAAGATTTTCGACATCAATGACCTTTCGCAAAAGGTGACTGCATATCTGAAAATTGCCGCCCGGGAAGCAAGGAAGGAAGAGGCTGTTGGGGTGGTGGATCGTTATGTTGCAAGCTTTGGCATTGGGCATAAGCTCACCAAGCTATTCGAGAAGGGTCCTGATGGTGCTCATATTTTAAAGGAAGCCGAGAGGGGCGGATCTGGGGCTTAGGCGAACTAGCGCTATTGACGCTGAGATGGAAGCGGAAAGCCGAGGCCGAAGCCCGCCGGGCTGCCGCACCGGCTCAGTCTGCCGACCGCGAAGTGCCCACCGCGCGCACCGTCTTGGACTAGGACCGGCTCGCGCACCTTCCACTCGCGCACCTTCCACCTGTAGAGCACGCACACTCCGAAGTATCAGCAGGGGGCCTCAACGAGCGGGGGCTCGAGCAACTCGCATTCCCACAGAGCGTTGCCGCACTCGGTACAGTCGGCGCCTGCCCCCAAGCACCGGTAGGCACATCGCAGCAGTGGACGTCCCCGCAGAAGTCAGAGATTCTCAGGCAGGAACATAAAACGATGCTGCGCCAGACCAGCCACTGATTCCCAATCGGATTTGTCAGGGCGAGGGTGACGCTTGGTGGGCAGGTTATGTGGGACTTGCCGGCGCATGCGCCGCTGATACGTCCGGAGTCCTTGGGCACCGATCTGTTCGTCGAGGTCCATCGCCGCTCTGGCCAGGGCGTGGGCCATGGCGGCGGCGGTCCTCCCGCCCGGGATCACCGTGGGTGGGGTCGATGTCGATGAACGCGACCTGGTCGGATCCTGGAAGCAGCGGCGTCGAGCGGGCCAGGCTGGCGAGGAAGGCACGGGGCACCCGGTGGAGTTGGCGGTCGTGCCCGTGGGTGAACGAGCGCAGGAACGTGCCCAGGGTCGAGGGCGCGCGCACGCCGCTGAAGAGCCTGTCCATCGCGCCGTGCCGCAGCCGGTCCACATCGTCAATGCTGTCCGCGCCCACACACGTAGCCGCTACCAGTGTCATCGCCTTCGCGCCCGGGTTGGCGCCGCCGCCGTTGTCGGCCCCGTCGATGCGCAGTCTCTGCGCGACCATCCCCGGCAGGCCGGCCCGCTCGGCCAAGCGGACCAGCCCAGCATCCGCGACCAGGTTCGACTCGTCGAAGGCAGCGCGGACCGCCACGACGGCATGGGAAGAATTGCAGCTCGCGGATGTTCTCTCGCTCTGTGGACTTGGAACCGTAGGAAGTCCCATCACCCAGGTCAGAGGGCATCCGCGCCCTCATGTCCAGGCCCTGGACCAGCTATTGATCGGTGGATCCGGGCTCAGGCTCCGCACCCCGCGATTACTCACGACGCACGCCGAGGCGGGAACGGGCCCTGCACAACCGTTCGGGACGCGCGCAGTGACGAACCATGGGTCCAAGACCCACTCCTGCTCACTGATCAGGAACGGTGTACGCGGGGGTGGAGAGGCGGGTGCCGGTGGGGCACGGCATGTCGGTTCGGGCCGTCTTGGATGTGCCGCTACTAGGATCGGCTGTCTGTGCAGGATGAGCGTACTGAGAGGCCGCCATGACGACTCCGCCCCAGCTCGATGTGTCCGATGTCGCCCGTGGACGCCTGGACGCCTCACGCCAGGGCCGTGCGTGCTTCACCTCCGACCTGTCGGTCAACGAGTTCGTGTTGCTGGGCGATGCGGGCTTCGAGCCGCTGGGCATGGTGCTCGGCAGCAGCGTCTACCACGTGGGGCTGCAGGGCGCGGGCTGGAAGGTCAGCCAGGAGCTCGTCACCCAGACCCAGGCCATGTACAACGTCCGCGAGCTGGCGATGGGCCGGATGGAGGCGGAGGCGGCGCAGCTCGGCGCGGACGGCGTCGTCGGCGTGGTGCTTCGGCCGATGAACTACGCCTTCTTCAGCGACGTCATCGAGTTCACCGCGGTCGGCACCGCCGTGCGCGCGAGCGACGGGAAGGACTACCGGTCCCCGAACGGCAAGCCGTTCACCACCGCGCTTTCGGGTCAGGACTTCTGGACGCTGTGGCAGCACGGCTGGCTGCCGCGCCGGCTGGTGCTCGGCAACTGCGTCTACCACGTCGCCCACCAGTCGCTGCGCCAGATGCTCTCGCAGGCCGGGCAGAACAGGGAGCTGGCGCAGTTCACCCAGGCGCTGTACGACGCACGGGAGCTGGCGATGGCCAGGATGCAGGACGAAAGCCGGCAGCTGAGCGCGGACGGGATCGTGGGCACCACCGTGGACGACCACCGCTTCTGGGGCGAGCACGCGGTCGAGTTCGCCGCCGTGGGCACGGCCGTCAGCCGCATCCACCCGGACGCGGTGCCGGTCAGGCCCGGCATCACCCTGCCGCTCAGCGGCTGAGCGGCCGCGGACACCGGGCGGCCGTGCCCGTGATGCCCTCGCCCGCGGCGGGCCGGCGGCGCCAGGAAGAGGAGCTGAGCGGTGCGGTGCCAGCGTCTCTGATCAGCTTAATGATCCTGTGTCAGTGGTGTCTGGTTTGAGGATGTGTTCCCACCGTGGGGCGGTAGCGTGAGCGTGCAGGTGGAATCCTGCGCCCAGTGCTGCTCCTCGCGGTCTGTGCCGGTTGGTGGGTGTGCTGATCGTCGTCACGCCCTGGTACCGATCGGCTGCGCGGGGCAGCGGGGTCCGGTCCGTGTGAGCGTGTCCCTCCCGACGCTGGCCGGCACCACCGTTGGGTCGTGCTGGGGAGGGTGTCCGGCGTCGCCTGGGCGTCGGACGGGTGGGCTTGTGCCGGGTGGGTCTGGTCTTGGACCGGTCCCACCCGGTCTTGGGCGTGGGTGTGATGACCGCGCCTGTTTCGAGTTTGTCCACGACCGTGCGAATGGCCATGGCCCCGCTGGTGCGGTCGGTAACGGCTTTGCTCTGGTGGGTGAGGCCGCGTGCGGCGATGCGCTTCCAGGCCCCTTGGTCGCGGTCGCCCTGCCAGCCGCACGATGGGCGCAGGGCCCATTTCCAGCCCGCGGTGGTGGGCCGGTCGGGGGCTTTGCGGTGCCGCAGCGGGGTGAGGCACCGGGGGCAGCGCTGGGAGGTGTCGCGGGCCGGGACGGTGACCACGGCGATACCCACCTCGGCTGCCACGTGTCGCATACAGTCCACGATCTGTCCGCGTACCTGTTGGGACATGCGCGTGTTGATGGTGCGGCCCATGCCCTTGGCCTCCAAGGAGCGGAGCTCTTCGACATAGATGACGCTCGCCCGGGCGGCGATAGCCTGGTCCAGCGGGCAGCGGACCAGGCAAGCGCGTTGTTGAGGTTCGAGCGTCGCTCAGACACCGCGCGGACCTCGTCTCGCAGGAGAGTGCTCCTGGTTTCCAAGGGCACGTCAGGAGCGGTGCGTCCGTTGATGAGCCGCTGGTACCGGTCGACTTTGGCATGCAGGCGCTCACACTGTCGGCGCAGGCGGTGCTGCTTGGCCAGGACACCGGCAGCGCGGAACTGGGCACCGGAGCCGAGTGCGGTGATGCGGCCGTCGTCGTGCAGGCGCACCGCGCCCACGAACAGCAGGGTCCCCAGTCCCCAGTGCCCAGTCCACGCCGAGCGCGAGGGTGTGCCCGGTGCGGGCGCTCTTGGCAATGGCGTGGGCGTAGGCGAGATCGGCGCGCACCTGGGTGCCGATCATCCGCAGGGTCGGCAGGGTGCAGCACCGCGCCGGCGGGTATCGTCGGGGCGAGCATGATCGGGCAGGCGACCCATCTCCAGTCCTGGTAGGACCGAGGATCAGGCCGGGTGGGGAGCTGGAGGCGCAGCAGCGCGCGGCCCGGCTCGTCGTCGGCGCGTTCGATCGTGGCCTGTTGCCCGTCACAGGCCGACAGCAGCAGCATCTTGGCCACGCGTGGCGCGCTCTCCAGCTCGAACACATCGACCGGCAAGCGGCCGTGCTTCGTGACGAACGTAGCAATCTGCCGCGTGCGGCCCTTGAGCACACTGGACGGCAGATGCTGCCCACCGGGCACCGCCGCACGAACCGCCTCCCAGTCCCCGCCAGTGCGCCTGGCCCAATCGGCGGGCCACGCCGCGAGCACCCCGCCGGCAAGGTCGCAACGCCACTTCGCCGAGCGCAGAGCACGCCCGGCCTGCTCCTGGGCCATGCGAACGATCCGGTCGTTGACGCGGATGCCCTCGGGCGGCGCGGTGGTCCAGCCCAGGCGGCGCAGCGCCATCCAGGCGTTCGCGGGAACGCTTCCTGCCCCCGCCGTCCAGGCCGGATGCGAGGACGTCCACGTCGTCTGTGTTCCAGTGGTCGGCCAGCAGGGCAGTGACCATTGCGGACACCAGGTCAGCAGCCCATCCGACCCGCTGCGCCAGCTCTGGCGTGGTGAGGAGTTCTGCGGGTCCCACGATGATGGCGGAGAACTTCTCCGCGACTTCCGCCGTCTGCAGGCGCTGCTGCTGCCCTTGTGCCAGGAACGAGCGGTACTCCGGGCCGAAGAACTGGTAGCGCAGGGCGGCCTCCAGGGTGCCGCTCACCTCCGAGGGTTCCTGCGGAGCCCGGGCCCGGGTTCTCGCCCCCGTTTGCCCGGCTCCAGCCGGCCGCCAGCCCGAACCTGCAGGAGCCGGCTGGTCGTGGCCGCCGTGATGTTCGGCGCTTGCTGCAGATGTTGGAGCGGACGTGGGTGTGGCCCCCGCTTGGCGGGAGCCACGGTGTTGTTGCGTGGCTGGGGTTGCTTGTTAGAGGAGGTGGGCGTGGGCGGTGCTGGCGGTGTGGTTGGTGTCGCCGGTGT